>CAJUFP010000174.1 GCA_910585645.1 uncultured Hungatella sp.
ACCCGACTGGTTCCCGCTTTAAGGGCTCATCGGAATGCTTGGCATATCTGAACCCTGCCGGCACACAGCCTGCCTTCCCTCCCTGGCTCCGCGACAACCGCCGCCTTTACTCACTCAAAATTCCCTTATGTCAACTAACTTATCCGCCAATTCCCCCATAACCTTTCTGCTATCCTCTTTCAGACAGGAACGTATAGTCACAGCCGGCTCCACCACCCGGATCTGCTTCATGCCCTCAAACATGGTCCTCATAGTCTTTGCGGCCAGAGGAGCCCATGTGCCGTTTTCCACAAGACCCACTGTCCTCTTCTGATAATTCTTGGCCCTCAGATGCTCCAGAAAGCTTTCCATGGCCGGGAACAGGCCGCCGTCGTAGGTTGCCGATGCCGCCACCACCCGGTCGTAGTAAAAGGCTTTCCTCACCGCGTAGGACACATCCGTCCTGGTCAGGTCCACAACCTCCACCTTGGTCTCTCCCCTGTCTTTCAGCATCTGGGCAAGCTCCATAGCCGCGCTGGCGGTGTTGCCGTGAATGGAAGCGCAGGCGATGAGAACGCCCCGCTCCTCCGGCTCATAGCTGCTCCAGATCTGGTACTGTTCCAGATAGAACCCCAGATCCTCTTTCAGCACCGGCCCGTGCAGAGGGCAGATCATCCGGATGTCAAGACCGGCCGCCTTCTTCAAAACCGCCTGTACCTGAACCCCGTACTTGCCCACAATGTTCAGGTAATACCTGGCCGCCTCTTCGCTCCACTCCTGTCCGAGCCCGGAATCAGCCCCAAAGGTTCCGAAGCCGTCGGCGGAGAACAGCACCTTCTCCGTCTGCTCATAGCTCATCATCACCTCCGGCCAGTGGACCATGGGAGCCATGAAAAACTGAAGGGTGTGCTTACCCAGAGCCAGGGTGTCCCCCTCCTTCACCAGAAGCGTCCGCCCCTCCACGTCCAGATCAAAAAACTGCTTTATCATAGGAAATGTCTTGGCATTGCCCACCAAAACCGCCTCCGGGTAAAGCTTTGCCAGACGGGCGATGTTGGCCCCGTGGTCAGGCTCCATATGAGACACCACCAGATAGTCCACGCTCCGTCCCCCCAAAGCCTCCCGCACATTGGCAAACCACTGGTCGCTGCCCCGCTTATCCACCGTATCCATCACAGCCACCTTGTCGTCCAGGATCACGTAGGAATTGTAAGTCACCCCGTCAGGCACCGGATACTGGCTCTCAAACAGATCCAGGTCAAGATCCTTCACCCCCACATATCTGATACTGTCCGTAACGCTGTATTTATCCATACTCTTGTCCTCTCTTTCCTGTTCTTCGCGGCCGCTCCCAAACTTCACCGGACAGCCGCTCTTCTTTCCTCTCTCAATTTCCCTATGATAGCACAATTTACCTTGCTTGTCTACGCACTGATCCAAACAATCTCACTGGACTTGAACGGTTAGTAACAGATAGGTCAGAGCGGTAAACGCGCAGACCTGCCTGAACTGTTGCGCATTGACAACCCTTTCCTCCCATGGTAAAATTTAACTATCAAAATTTGAGGGGGTATCATATGTCATTTCCAAAAAATTTCTTATGGGGCGGCGCCGTAGCTGCCAATCAGTGCGAGGGGGCTTATCTTGAAGACGGCAAGCAGCTGTCCGTGCCGGACATGCTTTTAGGCGGCGACGTGAACACGCCCAGGACCTTCCTTCCCGTATCCGACCCTAACGCGTTTTATCCCAGCCACGAGGCCATTGATTTCTACCATCATTATAAGGAAGACATTGCTCTGTTCGGGGAGATGGGATTCACCTGTTTCCGTCTGTCCATCAACTGGGGCCGCATCTTCCCCAACGGCGACGACGAGACGCCCAACGAGGCCGGATTAAAATTCTACGACGATATTTTTGACGAGTGCAAAAAGCACGGCATCGAGCCTCTGGTGACTCTGTGCCACTATGAGATCCCGTGGAACATTGTCACCAAGTATCACGGCTTCTCCAACAAGAAGACCATTGACCTCTTTGTCAAATACGCCGTCACCTGCTTTAAACGCTACAAGGACAAAGTAAAATACTGGCTCACCTTCAACGAGATCAACATCCCATGCATGGGCGAAGGCGGCATCGGCAACCTTTACGGCCTTGGCCTTATGGCTGACGAGGACATCTCGGCCACAGAACCGATTAAGTTAAGCGACTTAAAGTCAGATCCCCAGTCCACCTTTGAGGCTCTCCACAATCAGTTTGTGGCAAGCGCCATCGCGGTTGCGGAAGGCCACAAGATCAATCCGGACTTTATGATCGGCAACATGATCGCCCATGTGACCCTGTACCCCCTGACCCCCAACCCCAAGGATGTGTTCGCCTGCTATAATGAGGAAAACTTTAAGAACAACATCTGCGGCGATGTGCAGGTCCGGGGCGAGTATCCCACCTTTGCCCTTAAGTATTTTAAGGATCACGGCATTGACACTTCCTTTATCACCGAGGAGGACAAGAGGGTCATTAAGAACGGAACCGTGGATTTCTACACCTTCTCCTACTATATGACCAACTGCGTCACCACGGACGAGAACGCGGAGAAGACTCTGGGCAATATGTCCGTAGGCGCCAAGAACCCATACTTAAAGGCGTCCGACTGGGGCTGGCAGATCGATCCCCTGGGACTGCGCTACACCCTGAACGTACTCCACGACCGGTATCCCCACACGCCTCTCATGGTGGTGGAGAACGGCTTCGGTGCTTTCGACAAGGTGGAGGAGGACGGCTCCATCCATGACAGCTACCGCATCGACTACTTCAGAGAGCATATCCGCTGCATGGGCGAAGCCATTGACGACGGAGTACCCCTGATCGGCTACACCACCTGGGGCCCCATTGACCTGGTTTCTGCAGGGACCGGCCAGTACGCCAAGCGCTACGGCTTCATCTATGTTGACCGCCACGACGACGGGACCGGAGATTTCTCCAGAAGCAGGAAGGATTCTTTCTTCTGGTATAAGAAGGTTATTGAAAGCAACGGGGAAGATCTTGACTGATGAACGGTTTCCCTGAGTCATAAAAGAAAGACCGCCGCAAAGCAGACCATGGAATCTGTTTTACGGCGGCTTCCCATTTACATCAAAGGAAAAGGACGTGTACCATCCATGATCGAACGAGTTCCAGGCATATACGAGATCACCCTCTGCGACACCATGAACACAGTAAACTCGATCCAGGTCTACCTGATTCCCGGCGGTCCGGGACAGAGAAGCCTTCTGATCGATACCGGATTTGAGAACCGGGAAAGCTGGGAGACTCTCCGGGACGCCTTTGTTAAGCTGTCCGTCTCCTGTAAGGATCTGGATGTGTTCCTGACCCACAAGCATCACGACCACACCGGTCTGGCCGGGCGGCTGGCCCGTGAGGGAGCCCGGATCTTCATGAACCCGGAGGAGGATCGCCACCCTTACGACTGCCTTTACTACACCCGCAGCCAGAAAGCCCTTGACGAGCAGTTTCGAGTCCTTAAGACCGTGGGCGTCACCAGGGAGAGAACCCCAAAACTGTGGGAGGATTTCATGGAGCTTAACCGGCAGCTTCGGGCCCTTGAGTCCGCCCGGTACCAGGGCAAATCCTACCCCTACGAGCCGGCGGCTTCCGGGCAGATCTTTGGCTGCGGCCCCTACACCTTTGAGGCAGTTCCCCTAAAGGGCCACACCTTTGGCCAGATGGGCCTCTTTGACAGGGAACATTCCATCCTGTTTTCCGCTGACCAGATCATTGACGGCATTGTGCCCATTGTGGCCACGGCTTACATGAACGAGCACCTGCTCTCCCTTTACTTTCAATCCCTGGAATCTTTCGAAAAAACATATGGGGGCTGCACCGTCTATCCGGCCCACAACGGCTCCTTTGACAACGCCTCCCCCATCATTGACACCATTAAAAAGGCTTACGGGGAAAAGTTAGACCGCATCCGCCACATTCTGGCCTTTGGGACAAAACCTATGACCATCCAGGAGATCGCCTTTTTGACCTACGGCATCCGCCTGCTGCCAGGCTGCGGCTACAGCAGCCAGATCTACAAGATCAAGATGATCCTGACGAAGACTTTCTCCTGCCTGGAGTACCTCTACGACATGGGGGAGTGTTCCAGGATCTGCCGGGACGGGATCCTGTACTGGTCCAGGGAATCCGGGGAGGCGATGAGGTTTTGAGCCGATAAAAAGATGTAAAGTCTTTGACAAGATCTGTCAAAACTTTACATCTTTTGAAGGTGTGCTTATTTCATCCATCATGTTCTAAATAAATCCCCGTGAGTGCCGGTATCAACCAAGGTCAATGTCAATATATCATGTTCGATCAAATAGATCAGCAGCCAATCTGGTTGGATGTGACATTCCCTAAAGCCATCGAACTTTCCTTTTAACGCATGATCTCTGTGCTTTTCATCAAGCGCGATTCCATTGCCCAACTTTAAGATAATATCCTTTAAAAGCTTTACATCCAAACCTCTTTTTTGCGCAAGTTTATAATTCTTTTTAAATTTACCACTGACCTTTATCGTATATTTCATGAATCTAGCTCCTCAAACAATTGGTCAATATCTGTATATCCTCTGACATCCGGATCCCTGCTGATCCTTTTTGCCTCCTCCATGGCCTCGATCACTTCCGGCCTGTACTGCGGAATCTCTACTGGAAAGGGAATCCCTCCGCGCATAACTGCCTGTTTCAAAAACATATTTACCGCGCTTGACATATCAATCCCAAGCTGACTAAAGAGTTCCACAGCCTGTTTCTTTAAATTTTCTTCTATTCTGATCTGTGTCTGTACTGTAGCCATATCAAAGAACCTTTCGTTTCTTTTTATTGTATATCATTTCATTTACAATGTCAATCATTTAGGAGTATTTTTCTGTCTTTTCTTTAGCACTTCCAGTACGCTAACCATTCAGACCTCCCACATCTGACATACACATCTCCATCCCCTGATATAGCTCCTCTTTCCCTCTGCCTTCCGGCATCTGACTAACCAAGTCAAACGCCTTCTTTTTGTAACGTTCCATGCAGCGCTTCGCATGGCAGATCCCATCCGCCTCAGTGATCAGCTGATCCAGCCGCTGGCGCAAAATATCCTCCCCCGTCTCTCCCTGTCCGGACTCCTCAATAAACCGTCTCATCTTGGTCCCCGCCACAGGGTGATCCAGGGCGCAGATCACAGGAAGGGTGTAGATGCCCCGGAAAAAATCCTGGCAGGCCGGTTTTCCGTCCCACTGGTCCCTGGCCTGAAAATCCATCACATCGTCCCGAAGCTGAAAATACATACCTATGGCTTCCCCCAGCTCCCCTGCCCTCGCCTGCTCTGCCCTGCCGCACCCGCCCTCCAAGGCCCCCACGGCGCAGGCCGCCCTAAAGAGCGACGCCGTCTTTCCGTATACGGCGGCAAGATATTCCTCCCGGGACACCTGGCTGTCAAAACGGTGGAAATGCTGGCTCAGCTCTCCGGCGCACATATCCTGGACGCAGCTTCCAAGGATCTTGCCACTGTGGACGGCCCCCATATCCATAAGATGATACAGCACCTTTCCCAGGATATAATCCCCTGTGTACACAGCCATGTCCTTTCCATATTTGGACTGTATGGTCCTCTTCCCTCTCCGAAGAGGCGAATCGTCGATAATATCATCATGGATCAGGGACGCGCTGTGGATCATCTCAATCAGAGCTCCGATCCTGCACAGCCGGTCCCGCTTCTCCTTAAACCTCTCCCCCAAAAGGCCGCAGGCCAGCACCAGGCGGGGCCGCAGCCGCTTTCCCGGCGCTCCAAGCACGTCTCCAAGGATCCCGCTTAAAGGCTCCCGTCCTGCCACATCCTCTGTAAACTGCCTTAAATACTGTTCTACCAGCTCCAGCTCCCCTGCCATCCCGTCTCCCATCATCTTGTGTCCCTCTCTGCTTTTTTCTCACTGTCCCCATAAATCCCTGCCGCCTTCTCCCCCAGCTGATACACACAGCTGCCAAAGAGAAACCGTTTATATCTTCTGTGGGTCAACCCTGCCTGCCTCATCATGTCCATCAGCTGTGACAGATTCGCGAACGCTTTTGCGGACTGGTTCAGCCACTGATACTCTCCCCTTTTTGTCATTCCCCCTCCCAAGACGGGCATAAGCCACGCAAAGTACAGGGAAAATGCCCTCCGCACCCAGATCGGTTCCGGGTAGTGGGCATCCATAACACAGACGATCCCCCCTGTCTTTGTCACCCGGACCATCTCCCTCAAAACCCGGCTCCAGTCCGGCGTGTTCCGCAGCCCGAAAGAGATCACCGCCGCGTCAAAGGTCTCCTCCTTCCAGGGAAGAGCCATGGCGTCGGCCCGCGCCAGGCAGTACCGCCTCTCTCCGGGAAGTTTTGACAGCTTTCGCTCCGCCTCCAAAAGCATGTTTGGGGAAAAATCGGCGGCTGTTACCTGAAAGGATCTCCCCTGCCGCAAAAACATCTGGGCAATATCCCCGGTCCCGCAGCACAAGTCCAGAATATGGCTGTCCTCCGGTATCATGGACGAGAGGGCGCGGACCATGCGCCCCTTCCACCTCCGATGCATCCCCATGCTGATGACCGCGTTGGAACGGTCGTAACGGGGCGCTATGGACTGGAATATGCGATAAATGTCTGGTTCCATGAAGTTTCAGCTCCTAACCCGGATAAACCGGAATTTTCAGTTGGTTATTATTGAGTGAGCAAATAGGGCGAGGGTGTCGTGGTGCCAGGGAGGGAAGGCAGGCTGTGTGCCGTCCGGGTTCAGATATGCCAAACATTCCGATGAGCCCTTAAAGCGGGAACCAG
>CAJUFP010000175.1 GCA_910585645.1 uncultured Hungatella sp.
GCTTTAAGGGCTCATCGGAATGTTTGGCATATCTGAACCCGAACGGCACACAGCCCGCCTTCCCTTCCTGGCCTCACGACTCCCCCGCCCATTTGCTCACTCAACAATCCACCAATATTAGAGTTTTATTACAGGAGGCAGATATATGGCAGAATACAGTCACAGGGAAACAGAAGAAGTACAAAACCGCGAACCGCGGATCCGTCAGGCAGTGGAGGCGGAGCTGGACACAATCATGGAGCTTTACGGGAAAGCCAGACAGTTTATGGCTGACCACGGCAATCCCCATCAGTGGCCGCCTGCGTATCCGCCCAGAGAGCTGGTGCTTCGGGATATTCGGGACGGGCATATGTTTGTGTGCGCGGCGGAGGGACAGATCAGGGCAGTTTTTTATTACAGGCAGGGGCAGGAGCCGGATTATCAGGTGATTCGGGACGGTCAGTGGCTGAATGAGGAGCCCTACGGGGTGGTCCATCGCATTACCTCTGACGGGTCGGTTAAGGGTGCAGGCTCCTTTTGTCTTCAGTGGGCGTTTCTTAAGTGCAAAAATCTGAGGATCGACACCCACAGGGACAATGTGGTCATGCAGAATCTCCTGAGGAAAAACGGATTTCAGTATTGCGGAATCATCCACATAAGGAACGGGGAGGAGAGGCTGGCCTATCAGAAGGGGCCGGATGGTCCCCGGATCCGCGGATAAATTAGCAGATTAGCAGATTAACAGGTTAGCAGATTAACAGGTTAGCCAAATGGCAGATTAGCAGGCAGGGACCGCTTATTGAGAATTATTTATCAGTAGGCGGTCTTGACATTTTCTGGAAGTTAGCGTATGATAACATAGAAAATGATAATCAAAATCAAATAAAAGAAAGGAAGCGGTAGATATGCCATTAGCTATGGCTGCGGAGGGCGAGACCAGGACGATCACGGATTTCAGGGGGCAGGAGGAGATGAAGCGCCATCTGAGAGACCTTGGGTTTATAAAAGGAGAGCGGGTGTACGTGGTGGGGGAGAATTCCGGGGGCATGATCCTTATGGTCAAGGGGGTGAAGGTGGCCCTTAACAGAGGGATTGCCCACAAGATTATGGTGGAGGATTGAGCGGATTTTCATATTGGGAAGGGAGGAAAAACGTATGACATTGAGAGATCTGAGACCAGGGCAGAAGGGAACTGTGACGGCAGTTAGCGCCGAAGGGGCCATGAAGAGAAGGATCATGGACATGGGAGTGACCCCGGGGGTGGAAGTGAAGGTGGTGAAGACTGCGCCTTTGGGCGACCCGGTGGAGGTCCGTGTGAGAGGGTATGAGCTGAGTCTGAGAAAGGATGAGGCAGCCTGGGTGCAGGTGGAGATGCGGGCGGAAGTTAGCCGAAACTAACAGGAGGATGGAAGAGATGAGCAGAACATATGGTGAGAAGAAGGCTTCACCTGAGGGGCAGGGCGGCAGAGAGGGGAAACCAGAAGGGGATGTTGTCATTGCCCTGGCCGGCAATCCCAACTGTGGAAAGACGACATTGTTTAATGAGATCACAGGCTCGAAGCAGCATGTGGGCAACTGGCCCGGGGTTACGGTGGAGAAGAAGGAGGGCATTTACCGGAAGGATAAGAGGGTTCACATCCTGGACCTTCCCGGGACTTATTCTCTGTCCCCTTACTCTGCGGAGGAAGTTGTGGCCAGGGACTATATTGTGAGGGAGAAGCCAAACGCGGTCATTAATCTTGTGGATGCTGCCAGCATGGAGAGGAATCTTTATCTGACGGTGCAGCTTTTGGAGACAGGGATCCCCATGGTGGTGGCTATGAACATGATGGACGAGGTGGAACTTCGGGGGGACAAAATCGACTGCGCCGGATTGTCCGGGGCTCTGGGCGTCCCTGTGATCCCTGTGGAAGCCAGGACGGGAAAAGGGCTGGACGGGCTGATGGAGGCGGCTGTAAGGGTGGCCAGGGAAGGCAGGAAGCCTGCAAGGCCGGATATTTTTAACAAGGAGTTAGCGGATGCTATCCGGGCGGTGGCAGATGAACTGGGGGACAGGAGTTCGGACGAGGATATTTGGAGGGCTATTAAGCTGGCTGAGCATGATGAGATCATCGCAGGGGAGGTGCCAGCTTATAAAAAGGAGGCGGTGGAGACTCTTGTAAAGGCGGCGGATCAGGCTTCTGGCGGGGACGGGGAGGCAGGGATCGCGGACAGCAGATACCGGTACATAGGAAAACTGGTAAGGCAGTGGGTGACAAAAAGCGGGGAGGAACACAAGGAGACAAGGTCCCATAAGCTGGATAAGATTTTGACCAACCGGATCCTGGCTCTGCCGATCTTCGCGGGGATCATGTATCTCCTGTTTGCCTGCACTTTCAGCGAGAATTTTCTGTTGATACCGGATCTTCCAAGTCCGGGCGTGTATTTGGCCGGGAGCGTGGAGGAGGCGTGGGGCCTGGCCGCGGAGGCGGTGGTGGCTGCTGTGGAAGGGCTGGGGGCTTCCCCGTGGGCCGTGGGCCTGGTGACCAGCTGCCTGGACGGTATTGGGGCCGTGTTCGGATTTCTGCCTCTGGTGCTGGTGCTGTTTTTGCTTTTGTCATTTTTGGAGGACAGCGGATATATGGCGAGAGTGGCTTTTGTCATGGACCGGATTTTCAGACATTTCGGCTTAAGCGGGCGGTCCTTTATCCCCATGCTCATGGGATTCGGGTGTTCGGTTCCGGCGCTGATGGCGTCCAGGACTCTGGAGAGCGAAAAGGACCGGAAGATCACCATGATGATCACGCCGTTTATGTCCTGCGGCGCGAAGCTGCCTATCTACGCCATGTTTGCAGCCACCTTGTTTGGGGACGGCAATCAGACCGTGATCGTGTTTTCTGTCTATATGCTGGGGATCGCGGTGGCCATTGTCAGCGCGCTGCTGCTCAATAGATTCGTTTTTAGAAGTGAGGCGTCAGGCTTTATCATGGAACTGCCCCAGTACAGGATCCCCACGGCAAAGAGCGTGGCGATCCACGGGTGGGAGAAGGTGAAAGGATTTGCGGTGAAGGCCGGCACGGTGATCTTTGGCTCCACAGTGCTTATCTGGTTTTTGTCCGGCTTTAACTTTGGGGGAATGTGTCAAATGGAGGAAAGCCTGCTGGCAAGCATAGGCAACGGGATCAAGTGGATCTTCGCGCCGCTTGGCTTTGGGGACTGGCGGGCGTCTGTGGGGGTGGTTACTGGATGGATTGCCAAGGAAAATATTGTGGCCACTTTTGGGCAGGTGTTTGGAAATGTCAGCGAGGAGACAGTGGAAGCCGTCATGGCAGGCAAGGCGGCTCTCCCGGCCATCGGTCAGGTGTTTACCAGGGCGTCGGCCTACTCCTATATGGTTTTTAATCTTCTGTGTATGCCGTGTTTTGCGGCTGTTGGAGCTATGAGGAGGGAGTACGGTTCCTGGAAGTGGACGCTTCGAGCGATCGGGTTTCAGATGGCGACCGCTTACGTGGTGGCGCTGGTCGTGTATGTTGGAGGCAGTATGGTGCTGTGAGCGGTCAGGTGAAGAGGGGAGGAAATGATTTGTCATTGCAGGATAAGAAAAACTATATTTTGCGGGAACTGAAAAAGGGAGGGTGCAGGATCACCAGCCAGAGACAGGTTTTGATCGATGTGATTTTAAGAGACCAGTGCGGTTCCTGCAAGGAGATCTGCTATCAGGCTATTAAGGAGGATCCCACTCTGGGGCTGGCAACGGTTTACCGGATGGTGAAGACCATGGAAGAGGCGGGGCTGATCCGGAGGAAAAATATGTACCGCGTTGATTTTGAGGGGACGGCTGGGTGATGGGGGAGAAAAAGCGGGGGGAGCTGAATTTGATGTATAATTGAGTGGGCAAAAGGCGAGGGGAGTCGTGATGCCAGAGAGGGAAGGGGGTTGTGAACATTAACAAAATTGTTACTGTTCACGGGGCGTGGAAAACGCGGTCTTTCTGTGATTTTCAATATGGTATATTGGGGGAAAGTATGGTAGAATAAAAAACAGAAGATATTTAGATACATGCCATATTATTTACATACCAGAAACGCTGTTTTCAGTAGAGGGAATCGTATTGGATCCGTTGATTATCATAAACCATTTAAGGCTGGAGATGTAAAAATGGAACTGAAGGCTATGCTGGGTCATCATGAGATCGACAGTGGGATGATATCAGATAAGTGACTTAGAAAAGATCCGTTGAGCATGTGTCAGACTGGAGGAATCTATGGTTACGGTTACGCACAAAATCTTTGACCCCAACGGACTCCACGCCGTCAACGCGGCTGGTCTGGCCCGATTCTGTATAGAGAGCGGGTGCAGGGTGCGGGTGGCCTGCAAGGGCAGCGCCGCGGACGCCAGACAGCTTATGGGGCTGATGAAGCTGAGGGCAAAGCGGGGGGATGTGCTGGAGTTTGAAGTGGAGGGAGATTCGGAGGAGCAGACAGCGAAGGAGCTTAAAACATTGGCGGGGGAACTTTTATAGACGGAAAAGTTCCCCTTTTCCTAGGAGTTAGGAACACGGTTTGTCTTCCGCTTCCTCTGTTTTTCGGTTATGATAAAGACATTCATAGCGAACCCTCTGTATCCCGGGGGCGGGATCTGATCCCGGCCCGGCGGGATGCGGAGGTGTTTTTAAAAAGGGACCGGACGACGGAAATGGAGGGAAGCGATCATGCTCAATGACAGACAGGAAAGGCTCCTTGAACTGCTGACAGAAAAGCAGGATTGGATGACCAGCCGCAGGCTGGCAGAGCTTTTGAATGTGACGGACAGGACCATCCGCTCTGATGTGGACGCGGTAAACAGGCAGCCGGGAAGGATGGGCATTGAGTCCAATGTGCGAAAGGGGTACCGGGCCGTCAGGCGGCAGGAGGAGAGAGACGGGGGAGCCATGCCGGCACAGGATACCCATGAGGCGTCGGATATTCCCCAGACGCCGGGAGCCAGGTGCATCTATATGATCCAGAAGCTGTTATTTGAAAACAGGGAGCTGAACCTGACAAAGCTGCAGAGCCAGATCTATGTCAGCGACTACTCGATCCAGAATGATCTTAAGCGGATACGGAAGATGATCGAGCCCTACACAGGGCTTCGGCTGGTGCGGAACTTGGAGTGCGTCTCCCTTCAGGGGGATGAACACATGAAGCGGAAGTTTTACAGGGATCTTTTAGTGGCTGAGGTTCAGGAGAATTTTCTCAATCTCAACAGGCTGGCTCATCTGTATAAGAATTTTGACCTGATTGAGGTGAAGGATATCTTTGTCCAGGTGCTGGAGGAGTACGATTATTCCATCCACGAGTCCATGTTTCCCATGCTTATCGTCCACGCGGGCACCAGCATTGAGCGCATAAGCGCCTGCCATTATGTGCAGATGGAGGAGACAAGGCCGGGCCTGGAGGATACCATAGAGTACCAGATCGCGGAAGCGTTTTTTGACCGGATCGCCAGGCGGCTGAACATTCAGGTGAAGGAGGGGGAGGTGGGGATGTTCGCCCTGGTCATTATGGGGCGGCGGGCTTCCAACTATGCCAGCGACCATATTAAGCTGGGAGAGCGGTGGCTCAACACCAAGCGGCTGGTGGAAGGGTCCCTGGTGCGGCTTAGGGACGTGTTCGGGGTGGATTACCGGGACGACGAGGACCTGGCGGCAGGGCTTAAGATGCACATTCACAGCCTGATCGAGCGGGCCAGGAATCAGGTGGTCATGGAGGATATTTTCCTGGAGGAGATCAAGCAGAACTACCCTCTGGTGTTTGAGATGGGGGTCTGTATCACCGGGTATCTGGAGGAGGAGCTGGGGATCGCCATCGCGGATATGGAGAGCGGTTTTCTGGCCCTTCATCTGGGGGCTGCCAGCGAGCGTCTTAATTCTGTCCGCAAATACAGGGCCATGATGATTATGCCCTACAACCAGACATTTTTTGACATGTGCGAGAAGCGCATTATGGAAATGTTCCGGGAGAGGATGGAGATCGTAAAGCGGTGCAGTTATTTTGAGGAGACGGAGGTGAAACGGATCGCGCCGGATCTGATCCTTACGACCACGGCGATTGACCATGCCTTGAATATTCTGACGGTTCCGGTCAGCGTGTTTGTGGACTCGGAGACCGAGGCCAGAATCCTGGAGGCCTTAAATAAGCTGGACAAGAACCGGTTCCGCCTGGAGTTTGCCTCCCATATGGGGCATCTGATCCGGAAGGAGCACTATCATCAGAGTCTGACCTGCCAGACCCCCCAGCAGGTCATTGAAGTGTTGTGCCACGGGCTTTGGCGGGAGGGCGTGGTGGGCGAGGGGTTTGTGGACTCGGTGCTGGAGCGGGAGCGGTTAAGCCCCACCTCGTTTGCCAATGCCCTGGCGGTCCCCCACGCTTTTCGGTCTTATGCCAGCAGGTCCACCATCGCCGTGGCCCGGCTGGCCCAGCCCATGAGATGGGGGGGCTTTGATGTGCGGCTGGTGATGTTATTTGCCATCAATGAGAGCGACCAGCGGATGATCAAGATCTTTTTTGACTGGGTGTCCAATATCATCAGCAGCCCCAGGCAGCTGGAGCGGCTGACCCAGGAGTGTTCTTATGAGGAGTTTGTGGAGAGGATCATGGAGTAGGGGAGTCCGGCTTTGAGGCCGGGCTCCTTTTGTATGATTGTGGTTTGGAGAATGAGGAATTTTAAATTCATGATAATTGAGTGTATTGTTGAGTGAGCAAGGGGCGGGGGAGTCGTGAGGCCAGGGAGGGGAGGCAGGCTGTGTGCCGTTCGGGTTCAGATATGCCAAACATTCCGATGAGCCCTTAAAG
>CAJUFP010000176.1 GCA_910585645.1 uncultured Hungatella sp.
GTGTTTCCCGCTTTAAGGGCTCATCGGAATGTTTGGCATATCTGAACCCGGACAGAACCATCCTTCCCTTCTCTGACTGGCATCACGACTACCCTCGCCTTTTGCTCCCTCAACAATACACCAATAAGCCCCCAAGCTGTAACTTTTATGCCAGAACATTCAGCGGTTCCAATAACTTCTCCTTGCATATCTTCTCTCTTCCATATATAATGAAAACAGACATAGAAATTTTTTCCAAAAATCACCAGAATACGGAGGAATTACCAGATATGAGCGGAAACGCGGATTTAGATATAGAGTTGTTAAAGGAACCTGTGACCATAGCCGTGGCAGGGACTGGGTATGTGGGGTTGTCTTTGGCAGTGCTTATGTCCCAGCACCACAAGGTGTACGCGGTGGACATTGTGCCGGAGAAGGTGGACAAGCTGAATGCCCGCGTTTCCCCTATCCAGGACGCGGAGATCGAGGAGTATCTGGCAAACCGGACCCTGGATCTGACGGCTACTTTGGACGGGGAGAAGGCTTATAGGGAGGCGGATTTTGTCATTATCGCCGCGCCTACGAATTATGACAGCCGGAAGAACTTTTTCGACACTTCGGCAGTGGAGCAGGTGATCGAGACAGTTATGAGAGTGAACCCGGATGCGGTTATGGTCATCAAATCTACGGTTCCGGTTGGGTATACGGAGTCGGTACGAAGGAGATTTCATACATCCAACATCCTGTTCAGCCCGGAGTTTTTGAGGGAGTCCAGGGCTTTGTACGATAACCTTTATCCCAGCCGTATTATTGTGGGGGTTGATAAGGGGGATGAAAGGATCTGCGCGGCGGGGCGCCGGTTCGCGGCTCTTTTGCAGGAGGGCGCTTTGAAGGAATCGGTGGATACCCTGTTTATGGGATTTACGGAGGCTGAGGCGGTGAAGCTTTTTGCAAATACGTACCTGGCCTTGAGGGTTTCGTATTTTAATGAGCTGGATACGTATGCGGAGATGAAAGGGCTGGATACCCGGTCCATCATTGACGGAGTGTGTCTGGACCCGAGGATCGGCTCTCACTATAATAACCCGTCTTTTGGCTACGGTGGTTACTGTCTGCCGAAAGACACCAAACAGTTATTGGCAAATTATTCCGATGTTCCGGAGAATCTTATTGAGGCTATTGTGGAGAGCAACCGGACCAGAAAGGATTTTATCGCGGACCGGGTTCTGACCATGGCCGGGTATTATGATTACTACAGCCGCAATGATTATGACAGGGACAAGGAGCGTTCCTGTACGGTGGGAGTGTATCGGCTGACCATGAAGAGCAATTCGGATAATTTCCGGCAGTCTTCCATCCAGGGCGTGATGAAGCGGATCAAGGCAAAGGGGGCGGCTGTGGTTGTGTATGAGCCTACTCTTGAGGACGGGAGTACATTTTTCGGCAGTCTGGTGGTCAATGACCTGGACAAGTTTAAGGGGATGTGCGACTGTATTATTGCCAACCGGTTTGATGAATCCTTAGATGATGTCAGCGGGAAAGTGTATACCAGGGATCTGTTCAGGCGGGATTAGTCCCTGGGCAGGAAGCGCGGCCGGAAAGAAACGGATCATGATTTTGTATATGGACACAAAGGCAAGGGTTACAGCTTAAAAGGAGATGACAACATAATGCCTGTATTTCGACTGAATAAAGAGGACGTGATATTTCCCAGTCCAAGACTTGCTGAGGAGAACGGACTGTTGGCGGTGGGAGGGGATCTAAGCGTGCGCCGGCTTTTGCTGGCTTATGACCACGGCATATTTCCATGGTACAATCCGGGGGAGGAGATCTTGTGGTGGTGTCCAAGGGAGCGGTTTTTGATCTATCCGGAGGATATCCATGTGTCACATTCCATGAAAAAGTACATGAAAAAGCACCAGTTTCAGATCATCTTAAACCGGGATTTTCAGGATACGATGCATCGCTGCCGGGCCAAACGGGAAGAGGACGAGGGGACCTGGATCAGCGACGAGATGGAGGAAGCGTATTATGAGCTCCACAAGGAGGGGTACGCGGTCAGCGTGGAGGCTTTCGAGGACGGGGAGCTGGCGGGAGGCCTTTACGGGGTGTCCTTAGGACGGTGCTTCTTTGGGGAGAGTATGTTTTCAGAGAGGGCAAACGGGTCTAAGGTGGCGTTGATCGCGTTTTCCAAGTTTTTGGAGAATAAGGATTTTCTGTTTATTGACTGCCAGTTCCATACAGACCACCTGGAAAGTATGGGGGGACAGTATGTGCCGTGGGAGACCTTTGAGAGTCTTTTGCGGGAGGGGACCGGGGCGTGAGAGCTTGACAAATTTGAAAAGTAGTTGACAAACAGAAAAACCGCTGATATATTTGACACATGAACGAGGACGTTGGAAGGACAGCCATTGGGGACGATGGCTCCTTAGGCGTCCTTTTTGCATGGCAGGGGAGGCATTCCATCAGCTTGACAGCAGGCAGCGGCTTATAATATCATATAGAGGAGAAAAAGGAGATCTGACATGGGAAGGTACAGTAAGGAAGACATTATCCGCCTGGCGGAGGAGGAGGATGTGGAGTTTATCCGCCTTCAGTTTACGGATATTTTCGGGATGCTTAAAAATGTGGCCATCACGGCGGGACAGCTGGGGAAGGCTCTGGATAACCGGTGCATGTTTGACGGGTCCGCCATCGAGGGATTTGTGAGGAAAGAGGAGACGGACATGTATCTGTATCCGGATCTGGACACCTTTGAGATCTTTCCCTGGAGGCCGGGACAGGGGAAGGTGGCGCGGCTGATCTGCGATGTCCACTGTCCTGACGGCAGCCCTTTTGAGGGGGATCCCAGGTATGTGCTGAAAAAGGTGTTAAAAGAGGCGGAGGACATGGGATACCGGTTCAATGTGGGGCCGGAGTGTGAGTTTTTCCTGTTCCACATGGACGAGGAGGGGCGGCCTACCACCACCAGCCATGAGACGGCAGGGTATTTTGACGTGGGCCCTATTGACCTGGCGGAGAATGTGCGCAGGGACATCGTGCTGAATCTGGAGGAGATGGGGTTGGTCATTGAGTCGTCCCACCATGAGATCGCGCCGGCCCAGCATGAGGTGGATTTTCAGTATGAGACAGGGCTTAGGGCGGCGGACAATATTCTGACGTTTAAGATGGCGGTGAAGACCATTGCCAAGCGCCACGGGCTTCACGCCACGTTCATGCCAAAGCCCAAGGCGGGGGTCAACGGTTCGGGGATGCACATCAATATGTCCCTGGAGGACATGGAGGGGAACAACCTGTTTGCGGACGGGGCGGATGCCCACGGGCTTAGCAGGCTGGGGTATCAGTTTATGGCAGGGATCTTGTGCCATATTAAGCCTATGACGATCCTGACCAACCCTCTGGTCAACTCCTACAAGAGGCTGATTCCCGGGTACGACGCGCCTACCCGCATCGCCTGGTCCACGGCTTCCAACAGAGGGCAGCTTGTCCGCATCCCCACTTCCAGGGATGAAAACACCAGGATTGAGCTTCGAAGCCCGGATTCGGCCATGAATCCCTATCTGGCTCTGGCGGCCTGTCTGGCGGCGGGGCTGGACGGGATCAAGAAGAATATGACCCACCCCAGGGCTATTTGCAGGAATGTGATGGCCATGACGGAGGAGGAGCTGATGGAGCAGGGCATCAGCCAGCTTCCCCAGACTCTGGGGGAGGCCATTGAGGAGTTTGCAAAGGACGGATTTTTGAAGGAGGTGCTGGGGAAACACATCCACAGCAAGTATCTGGCGGCGAAGAAAGAGGAGTGGAATGAGTTTCGGTCTCAGGTGACAGACTGGGAGATCGGGCAGTACCTGTATAAGTTCTGATCAGGGACGGCGGCCTGGAGGTGAGACGTTTGACCAACATTGTGGTGGCATTTTCCAGACAGGGGGATGCGAAAAATATTAAAAATATCCTTATGCGCAGCGGATTTCAGGTGGTCGCAGTCTGTACCTCAGGGAGCCAGGTCCTCAGCAGCCTGGAGGATTTAAGCGGCGGAATCGTGGTCAGCGGTTACCGCTTTGAGGATATGATGTATCAGGAGATCAGGGAGTGTATGCCAGAGAGTTTTGATATGCTTCTGGTGGCTTTGCCCAGCCGGTTTGAGGGGGAGATGCCCCGGGACATGGTGTGCCTTCCCATGCCGTTAAAGGTCCATGACCTGGTGGAGACCCTGGAGATGATGTGCAGAAGCCAGGTAAAGAGAAAGCGGCGGATGCGGGAGAATCCGTCAGTGAGAAGTGAGCGGGAGTTGCAGATCATCGCCAGGGCCAAGGTGCTTTTGATGGAGAGGAACCGTATGTCGGAGAGGGAGGCTCACCGGTACATACAAAAGTGCAGTATGGACAGCGGGACCAATATGGTGGAGACGGCTCAGATGGTTATCCGCTTAAGCGGCGGGTAAGGTTTGGGGTCAAAAGACTTGTGTTTGACAGGAGAGCAAAGGAGACAGGATGAAATTTACGAAGATGCAGGGGGCAGGCAATGACTATGTGTATGTCAACTGTTTTGAGGAGAAGGTGGACAGGCCGGAGAGAGCGGCGGTTCTGGTCAGCGACCGGCATTTCGGCATCGGAGCCGACGGACTGGTTCTCATCTGCCCGTCGTCTAAGGCGGATGTGCGGATGCGGATGTTCAACGCCGACGGATCTGAGGGGGCCATGTGCGGCAATGCCATCCGCTGTGTGGGAAAGTATGTGTACGATTGCGGCATGGTGAGAAGGGACCGGGTGACCGTGGAGACTCTGGGAGGCATCAAAGAGCTTAAGCTTCAGGTGGACAGGGGGAAGGTGGACCAGGTGACCGTGGACATGGGGATCCCGAAGGTGACCAGCAGCCGTGTTCCGGAGCCTATCCAAATAGAAGGAAGGGACACGGAGTTTGTGGGGATCTGTGTGGGCAATCCCCATGCGGTGTATTTCCGGGAGGAGATCGACAGCCTGGATCTGGAGCGGATAGGGCCGTACTATGAGAACCACAGCCGGTTTCCTGACCGGGTTAACTCAGAGTTTGTACAGGTGGTGGACCGGGGACATATCCGCATGCGGGTGTGGGAGCGCGGCAGCGGGGAGACCTGGGCCTGCGGCACCGGGGCTACGGCCAGCGCTGTGGCCAGCGTCCTTATGGGGTATACGGATAATGTGGTGAGGGTTTCCCTGCGGGGCGGGGAACTTACCATTGCCTGGAACCGGGATACAGGCCACGGGTTTATGACAGGTCCTGCTGTGGAGGTGTTTCGGGGAGAGATCTTTCTGGACGGGTGAGCGGGGGGACTGGGGACCGGATGAGGCGGGACAGGAGAGGACGTCCAGGCGGTTTTGGACCCGGGAGGGATGTTTGGGAAGGCTGCGATTTGAGAAAACGCGTTACGGATGAGGGAGGATGAATGACATGTTCAGAGTGAATGAAAATTATTTGAAACTGCCGGGGAGTTATCTGTTTTCCACCATTGGAAAGAAGGTGAGCGCCTACAGCCAGGCCAATCCGGACCGGAAGATCATACGGCTGGGAATCGGGGATGTGACCCAGCCTCTGGCGCCGGCCATTATAAAGGCCATGCATGAGGCTGTGGACGAGATGGGAAGGGCGGAGTCGTTTCACGGGTATGCGCCGGATCTGGGGTACGGATTTTTGCGGGAGGAGATCGCCGGGAAGGATTACCAGGCCAGAGGGTGTGATATCAGCGCGGATGAGATCTTCATATCCGACGGGGCCAAGAGCGACTGCGGGAATATTCAGGAGATATTTTCGGGGGACTGCCGGATCGCGGTGTGCGACCCTGTGTACCCGGTATACGTGGATTCCAATGTGATGGCAGGGCGCTGCGGGGATTACGATGAGGCCCGGGGGGTGTGGAGCCATGTGATCTATATGCCGTGTACGGCAGAGAACGGGTTTGTGCCGGAGATTCCGAAGGAGAGGCCGGACCTGATCTATCTGTGCGTGCCAAACAACCCTACAGGGACGGCGCTGACCAGGCAGCAGCTGAAGGTCTGGGTGGATTATGCCAATGACACAGGGGCCGTGATCTTGTATGACGCGGCTTATGAGGCGTATATTGCCGATGAGGATGTGCCTCACAGTATTTTTGAGATCGAAGGGGCAAGGACCTGTGCCATTGAGTTTCGGTCCTTTTCCAAGAACGCGGGGTTTACGGGGGTGCGGCTGGGATTTACGGTGATTCCCAGGGATTTAAGAAGCGGCGGCGTGCAGGTTCACGGGCTGTGGGCCAGAAGGCACGGGACCAAGTTTAACGGCGCGCCCTATATTGTGCAGAAAGCGGCCATGGCAGTGTACACGGATGAGGGCAGGGCGCAGCTTAAGGAGCAGGTGGCTTACTATATGAACAACGCCAGGGTGATCTTTGAGGGGCTGAGAGACGCCGGGTATCAGGTGTACGGAGGGGTTAACGCCCCGTATATCTGGATGAAGGTGCCAGAGGGCATGAGTTCCTGGGAGTTCTTTGACTGGCTTTTGGAGACGGCCAATGTGGTGGGCACGCCGGGAAGCGGGTTCGGGCCCAGCGGGGAGGGATATTTCAGATTGACGGCTTTTGGGACGTATGAGAGTACGGTGGAGGCTGTGGGGAGGATTCTACAATAAATTGGTGTATTGTTGAGTGAGTAATGGGCGGGGGAGTCGTGAGGCCAGTCAGAGAAGGAGAGATGTCCCGTCCGGGTTCA
>CAJUFP010000177.1 GCA_910585645.1 uncultured Hungatella sp.
AATGGCTTCTGATTAGCAAACTGCTAAACCCCCGACCGGCGAACCAGGAGCCGGGGCGCTCTGGGCCTAATTACTGTTTATCCTCGCCCAGACGAGCCTTGGATTTGTGCTGCAGCCCTCCTTTCCCCGCTGACCACAGCCAGCGATTTTTATGTCAGCAGGAAATTTTTTCCTGCTGTTTTTAGTATAGCATAGATTGCCGGGGCAGTCAAGATATTTCGATTTTGATAGACATAACGGTTTACCCGTTCACGTATAGCGCAAACGGGTAAACCGTTATTCTCTATTGTAAATCTAGACAGCTTATTGTATAATATTATTTACAATATTTGTGACTATATCTAATTAGCGGAAGAAAGGGGTACAAAGGAGGTAACAAACACGCAGAGTGGACATGAAACGATCAAATAAAATTTTATACGGCAGTTTTCTTGTCGCGCTACTTCCCGTTTTTTTACCATGGTTCCGTATCGGCTATGGGACTGGCATCCGCCCTCCCTGGAGAGGAATTTACATCATGAGATGGGAATTTTATTTAGTGGTGGCCCTGTATTATGTGATGGTTTTTTTGAAAAAGCGATGGGGCGTGGTGGCGGCTCATTTTTTGACTGGAGCTTCGTATGTTTTCGCTTTGAGCCGGTTTACAATTCGGACCCATATCAGCGAAACGCAGAATTGGAAATTTACCCTGTCCACTCTCCAGTGGACGTTTTGGCTCGCCATAGGTGCCATAGCCACACATCTTCTCTTTTCCGTTTTATGGATTAAAAAGCGTGGGACGCCACCCAATCTTGACTGAGTCTCTCCTGAAGACCGGAGAGGCATTCCGCCGTACAGCTTCTTATTTGGCGAACAATGAATTTCGCAGTGCCGTCTTTTCAACTTTAGGAGGTATTTTTATGAAGCGCAAGTTTTTCGCTCTTCTTACTGCCCTATGTCTCTTGGTTTGTATATCCCTTCCCGCAGGTGCGACATCCCCTATCGACTCTTCCCCGGCTAACTTTGTTTTTGAGCAAATTTCTGCCATTGCATCTACTATTCCCAATTGTCCCTGGAACGAAAGCACCACAATTTCAACTACAACCACACTTTTCAACCTTGACGGAATCCCCAATGGTTATATCTTTAACCTGTTAACAGATGATGCTGAATCTGGCTTTATCCAAATTCATGATATCGATGGTTCCTACTCTATTTACTGTTATGCTTTTGATGGTCATAGCGAAGTAGATAGTATGGCAAACTATTGGGGATACGACCTATCAGACACCGAAATTTATTTCTTGGGAAGCTTTAAATATGCAATTGCTACAGATTCAGGATACCTTAATTTAGCATCTAACGCCCCTATTGATATAGGAGACGAAACTGTACAAACTAATGCTATTGCTTACGCGGAGCAGGTTTCCGTTGATCCTCTCATTATTGACGACGCAGAACCTTCTATGGAGTCTGGTATTATGCCTCTAGGCTCCGATGATGACTTCTATTGGCCTATAACAGACGATTTTAAAAATCTATCTATATCTTATAATGGCAAAACTCACAATGGTATGCATGACCACTGTACTCCTACTGCTGCAACAGGCATTTTCAGGTATTTAACTCACCTTGGAAAAACCTCTTGCACAAGCGGTGAATCTACTAATAAAACCTTTGAAAAGTTATATATCTCACTAAATACTAACAATATCAGTTTCTCTTCTTTTGTTTCTGTTGGTACTGCGAGAAACCAGATAGATGTTGGGCTTAGATCATATGCTTCTGGCAATAATTGTTCCTTTGATATTGAACGCTCTTCTTTTAACACCTTGAGTAGTATGAAAGATCATTTGGACCGTGGTAGGCTTTTATTGATATCCGTCGATGATTTCGGAGATCCGGCGGTAGATCATAGTATTGTAGCAACTGGATATTCCTCCAATTCGCTCTACATTCAAAATGGCTGGAGTCGAAACCGGATAATGTACAGTTATTCTAGCTTGGATATTGCGCAATACGTTTACATTTCTCCTCTCCCATGGTGACAAGTTACTTAAAAGGGGGTGCAATGCATAAGCATTGCACCCCCTTTTAATCCTCCTTAAAACGTCCCACTCTAAAAATATAATATCCTTTATCGGGGAACTTACATACGATCAGTTGTTGATTTACTTCAATTTCATTTATATTAAATGATATCATCCTGTCTTCTTGCTCCACATCAACCGTCTCTGGCTCACCCTTTGATGTTGGTGATCCAAGCGGTTCATCCATTTCGTAAATCTCATATTTAACAACCTCGCATTCTATTTCCTGTTTCCCCGAAAAAATAAGTGACAATCTATCCCCTTCCACAACGGAAATATACGGGATCTGCCTTGCCGTGTTATCTAGAAAACTTCCATCTGCATCTCTTGTAAACTTCCTTGTATATGGAACGAAATCAGTATATTCCCCATTAATTCTTATCTCTACTTCTCCCATTTCTTTATGGTTATTTTTTCCTATAATCATAATTAAAGTAGCCATTAAGGCAATACATACCAATGTAAACGCTTTTATTTTCTTTATTTTCATCATTTTCTCCTCCCATTTATGTGTCGGACGATACTAAACATTCACCAAGAGCCTCACGCAAACTCCTAAATATTTTTATTGCTCTGTCCCTTTTTCACTATTTTTCTATACTCTGCAAGTTCCTCCTCATGTCCTGCCCTAAACTGCTCCATCAGATCTCCAACCAGATCACTGATGCTTCTCCGTTGCACATAGGCAATCTTTTGTATATCCTCATACAGACTTGGCAGCACTGACAGACTCACCCGCTTCTTGATCTCCCGGTCCTCCTTCGGGCGACCTCTCCCGCTACCGGCCACTGCCGGCGCACCATCAACGATACTTCCTACAATCGAACCCCTCCGACGGTTCTCTCTATCCTCAAACTTAGCCATTCTCTTTCTCCACCCTTTCAAATCTTTCTGTGACAATTATTATATCTGCTATCTTATTGTACTCTATGGAAATTTCACTGCTGGGCGTCTGCTCCACCACCGCCAGCCCGTCATAGATTCCTTTCTTGGCAACCGCAAGTCGTTTAATTACGCCCAGGAGGTTATACTCTTTTTTCAAAGCGGCCAGTATCTCGTTATCATCGCCTACTCGCTTCTCATACAGCGTCGCAATGACTCCCAGCACCTTCAGCTCCGGGTTAATCAGCTCCTGGATCTCCTGGATGCTGTCCTGGAGCTGCGTCAGGCCACGATAGGCCAGATAATCCGTCTTGACCGGGATAATCACGCTGTCGGCACAGGAGAGCGCATTGATCGTCAAGATGGACAGCTGCGGGGGGCAGTCTACCAGGATGAAGTCATACTCTCCCCGAACTGGCCGCAGGGCCCGGTCAAGAATCTTCTCCCGGCTGGCCCTGGACAGCAGCTCCATCTCCATCGGAGCCAGGTCAATGATGGATGTAACGATGTGCAGCCGGTCGCTGATCCGCTCGATGCACTCGCCGACCGGCACCCCGTCTTTTCTCAGAACATCTACAATCGTCCTCTTTACCTCCAGCGGCTCCAGGCCCACACTGATCGTCAGGCTGGCCTGGCTGTCCAGGTCGATCAAGAGGACCCGCTTTCCCTTAGCCGCCAGGGCCACGCCGAGATTGTGCGTCGTTGTGGTCTTCGCCACACCGCCCTTTTGATTTGCGATTGCTATAACTTTCAAATCCTTCACTCCTTATTTCATTTATATAGTCTGCGCCTACTATTTAAGTTATATAAATTATATTGTTTGTTCCTTATGTTGTCAAGCAGAAAGCGGTGTCTCCGTTCCTGGAGCACCGCTTTTTATTTCATATACATAAATTATTTATATTATATAACTTAATCTTAATATATACTTTATGTCTTCACAAACAAACCTATAGGGCAAATATCCCTAAATCCTGGCGTTGAGATATACCAACAGCCGGGGCCGGTCGGCTCCCAGCTCACCTCCAGGGTAATATCATGCCACCCATCCGGGAACAGCGCCGTGAAACTCTCGCCAGCATGAATGCCCCGGCCTTCCAGGAGCAGCCGAGGGTGCGGATCAGCGTCCGCCGGGGCCGGTAACTGAAGCTGTGCAAATCTTGTTTCCTCTGCCATACGTTCTAATTCCTCCATGGTTTTGACTATGCCCTGACCAGCTCGAACCTGGGCAAGCCCTCTTTTCAGTTTTTCATTGTACTCCTGGTATGTCATTTTCTATGGCCCTCTAAAACAAATCACTGTGCGTACCTGTCCGAGTCAGATACAAAAAAAGTTCATCCTCAACAATCTCATAGATCAACAGCCAATCAGGAGTAATATGACATTCTCTGCAATTCACATGGTTTCCTTTTAACGGATGGTCTTGATTCCGCTGCGGTAATTCCTTCCCTGCGGCTAATGTATCCACTACCGTTTCCATAAGAGATAGGTCATACCCTCTTCGTTTTACTAGCTTCAAGTCTTTTTTGAATTTACTGGTCTGCACAATCTTATACTTCATCGTCCTCCTCCATCTCTGCAAGAATCTCACTAAATGAACTATAAGATTTTTTATGCGGATTCTTCTTCAACTCCTGCACTTCTTTAATTGCCTGTATCGTTTCTGCATTAGGTGTTTCATACATAATAACAGACTTCATATACCGCACAATATTCCCTTTCACGTTCTCCCCATACGATGCAACAATGCTCTTATAAGCATTGTAAACATCTCTATCCATCGTAAAAGAACAGGTCACTGTATTATCACTCATAGCAACTACCTCCGCACCAATTAACTTAGTCAAAAGGCTTAGTAAACTTAGTATATCCCCATTTTCCATTTTTGTCAATAGCAATCCAGAAGCACAGCAGAACACACCGATATGTTACCATTTAGAGGTCAACCTCCCCCTCTTGATTTATGCGGCTTTTCGGGTGCAGTAAAGAGGTGGCCGGTATGTTTACCCTCAAAAGGCCAAAAAAGGCCCTCAAAGCATTGCAGGGCCTTTCCCGCCCTAATCCTGGCTTCCATCATGCAGCGCATCCAGAAGCCAGTCGCTCAACTCCTGGGACGGCTCAACCGGCACCGTAATGTGGCCATCCTTAAACCGCAGCGGCGGAGGCGGACAGTCCCACCACTTCCGAATGGTCTTAGGGTCAAGGCCGGTCTCCCGGTGACAGTCGGCCTTGCGTCCCTCGGGATGCTGCTGCTGCCATTGATAAACCGTTGCCTGAGCTGTTCCACTACCTTGAGGTCTCCCATCTTTCACTTCTCCTAACTCTCTCAGAATAGACAACTGCCCTCTTGCAAGCCTTAAATGCTGGGTTTGTTTCCTCCAATTTCTCTTATTGACCGGCATAGTCATGCCAGAAAGCCTTGCTATATCATCCCTTGGAAACGTCACATAGTCCTCGTTGAACATTGAGAGAGCCGCCTCTACATCATCCCTGGTAAAACGGTTGACCTCCTCAACGCTCATTTCATCATAAGGCAGAAGGAGGGAATAGGCATCCTGGCGAAGCTCCTCCTCCTCAATCCCGCATTTCTTTGCGTAAATTGCCAGGGTCATTATCCCATGATAGCGGTGGCCCACCCGGATCTCGTCCTGGATACGTCGCAACCACCAATCATAGAGATCTCTCTTCACCGTCCAGCGACCTCTCCGCTCGCCCTTCACGATCCGGCGTTCATACCAGTCCGGGTACTTCTCCTTTGCTACCGCCAGAGGCATACTGCTCTTTTTCAAAATGCCCTGCAACTTCTGCCGTTCTCCGTTTGATGCTGGTATGTACTCCAACAGATCATCCAACTCCACCCGGCCCCCAAACTGAAACGCTACCACAGGATAGCCTTTACCCAATTTCGTCCCGGAGCCGACTACCCGGAACCCCTGCATAAGACCCTGCATCTGCGGCTGCTTGATAGAGGACGTGTACCTGTTCCAAATCTGCCGGGTCAGGGAATACTTCAGTTCCTTCAGATAATGCTGATTTTGCGGATACATGGGAACCGGCTCGGACAAAACATAATACAGGTGCAGCCCTGTCCCGCTGTTCACCACAAAAGTAGCCTTCGGCAAAATATCCTTGTTCATTTGATGCAGCACATCCCGGAGCTGAGGCATTCCAACCCCATCAATATCGAAAACCAGGGCATAAAGAAACCGCGCAAACTTCCCGGACCTCTTTCTCCCGTAATACGAAATCGGCGCCATGATGGTAAAATCCGTGTCCGCTAACTCCTCCAGCATCTTCAGATCGTCCGTAATGATATACCGTTTCGCCTTACCATCCCCCTCGATCTCCAAAGCAATCCCATTAAGAGAACCACCCTTACCAGGGAGAGAAATAGCGATTCCATTCGGCTTTTTATCCTCATAATGCCCTTTTCGCTCAAAAGACCCTTCCGGGAAAATCTCCCGGTAAAATTCAAACGGTGTAACCTGTTCTAAAAACTGCTCCATATGGGCATTCTTCTCCTCATACAAAACCCTGTAGTCCTCAATCGTACCACGAAGCGGTCCCGCCATAAGAACACCTCCAATAAGATAAATATATTATATATAATAAATAACGTGCATACCGTAAATAAAAGAAAAAGAAGCAAAAAGAAAAATGACTGCTGCGGCAGGGACGGGGGAGCCGCCTACGGGCGGCAGGGGGGAAAGGGGGAGCCAAAGAGCGGCCCC
>CAJUFP010000178.1 GCA_910585645.1 uncultured Hungatella sp.
CCACAAAGTTGCGGCAGCGTCCCCTACCGGAACTACCTTAAGTGAGCAAACCTTAGCCGGCGAATCCTGCTTTTGCCAGGCAGAGAAGGAGAGATGTCCCGGCAGGGTGAATTTATGCCATGGAGATGAGACCAGGGAAACAGGAGGGCTGATACCCGAGTGGTTCCCGCTTTAAGGGCTCATCGGAATGTTTGGCATATCTGAACCCGGACGGGACATCTCTCCTTCTCTGTCTGGCTCCGCGACTACCCCCGCCCCATTGCTCACTAAACAATATATCAATTCAGCCCCCTTGAACGGTAAACGCAAGACATTGGCTCCCCCCCCGCAACTCCTGGCCCCGCAGAAATTTTTACTTGCATTTCCAGCCGGATAATGCTATATTAGGGTATTGGAAAATGTGACTTGAAACTAAGGGCCGATCAGTCCTTAGTTTTTTCGATTAAGGACGGGGGGCAGCTGATCCATCCCCTCGGCTCCCGGCAGATTGGCAGACGGGTAGATTGGCAGACTGACGGAGGCCGAAAAGCGGAAAACATAAGGGAAAGAAGAGTAGAGTTTATGAAAATGAAAAGAGAAGATGTAAGAAATATTGCGATTATCGCTCACGTGGACCACGGCAAGACCACTCTGGTGGACGAGCTCTTAAAGCAGAGCGGCGTGTTTCGGGCCAACCAGGAGGTGGCGGAGCGGGTCATGGACTCCAACGACATCGAGCGGGAACGGGGCATCACCATTTTGGCGAAAAATACGGCGGTCTTTTACAAGGACACCAAGATCAACATCATCGACACCCCGGGCCACGCGGATTTCGGCGGCGAGGTGGAGCGGGTGTTAAAGATGGTCAACGGGGTGATCCTGATGGTGGACGCCTATGAGGGGGCTATGCCCCAGACCAAGTTTGTGCTGCGCAAGGCCCTGGAGCTGGATCTGGCGGTGATCGTGTGCGTCAACAAGATCGACAGGCCGGAGGCAAGGCCGGACGAGGTGGTGGATGAGATCCTGGAGCTGCTTATGGATCTTGACGCCTCCGACGAGCAGTTAGACTGTCCCTTCCTCTTCGCGTCGGCCAGGGAGGGGTACGCCAAGAGGAACCAGGATGATCCCAGCGTGGACATGGGGCCTCTCTTTGAGACCATCATTGAGCACATTCCCGCGCCGGAGGGGGACCCGGAAGCCGGAACCCAGGTGCTTGTCAGCACCATTGATTATAATGAATATGTGGGCCGCATCGGCGTGGGCAAGGTGGACAACGGAAAGATCCGTGTGAACCAGGAGTGTACCCTGGTGAACCATCACGATCCGGGAAAGGCGCGGAAGGTGAAGATCGGCAAGCTGTACGAGTTTGACGGCCTGAACAAGGTGGAAGTTTCGGAGGCGGGCATTGGTTCCATTGTGGCCATCTCCGGCATCACGGACCTGCATATCGGGGATACGCTGTGCTCTGTGGACAACCCGGAGGCCATCCCCTTCCAGAAGATCTCAGAGCCCACCATTGCCATGAACTTTATGGTCAACGACAGCCCGCTGGCCGGACAGGAGGGCAAGTACGTCACATCCAGGCATTTGAGAGAAAGGCTGTTTCGGGAGCTGAACACGGATGTGAGCCTTCGGGTGGAAGAGACCGAATCCCCGGACTGCTTCAAGGTGTCGGGAAGAGGGGAGCTGCATCTGTCAGTGCTCATCGAGAATATGCGCAGAGAGGGGTACGAGTTCGCGGTCAGCAAGGCGGAGGTCCTCTACAAGTACAATGAGAGGAATCAGAAGCAGGAGCCTATGGAGCTGGCCTACATTGACGTGCCGGAGGAATTTACCGGGGCCGTGATCCAGAAGCTGACCTCCAGAAAAGGGGAGCTGCAGGGCATGAGCCCGGCAAACGGCGGGTACACCAGACTGGAATTTGAGATCCCGGCCAGAGGCCTGATCGGATACCGGGGAGAGTTTATGACCGACACCAAAGGCAACGGCATCATGAACACCGTCTTTGACGGGTACGCGCCCTACAAGGGGGATCTAAGCTATAGGAAGACCGGTTCCCTGATCGCCTATGAAAGCGGGGAGTCCATTACCTACGGGCTGTTTGCCGCCCAGGAGAGAGGCGCTTTGTTCATCGGGCCGGGAGTGAAGGTCTACGGAGGCATGGTCATCGGCCAGAACCCCAAGGCGGAGGATATTGAGATCAATGTGTGCAAGACCAAGAAGTTAACGAACACCCGCTCTTCCAGCGCGGACGAGGCCTTAAAGCTTACGCCGCCCAGGGACATGAGCTTAGAGCAGTGTCTGGATTTCATTGACACAGACGAGCTTTTGGAGGTGACGCCTGTAAGCCTTCGCATCCGAAAGAGGATCCTGGACCCTACGCTCAGGAAGAGGGCTTCTTTTAAGAAAAATCAATAGGATCAGTAGGACGTGGATGGAGGCGGACCAGGGGGATAGGTCCGCCTTTTTTGAAAAACTGTCTGTAGAGTACCATGTAGATTAAGTCGAGATTCCTGTCGAAATGTCCCGAACTGTTTTTGGCATGGAATGATTTGCCTCGGCATACATTTATTAGTAGCTGCAAGGCAAAAAAACAAATAAGGAATCGAGGAGAAGATACTATGTCAGAAAAAGCCATTGAAAACAACAAAGTTACAGTGATCGGAAAAGTGGTATCCGGCTTTTCTTTTAGCCATGAAGTGTTTGGAGAGGGATTTTATGTAGTGGACCTGGAGGTGAGCCGCTTAAGCGAGCAGTCGGACATCATCCCGCTGATGATATCCGAGCGGCTTTTGAATGTAGATGAAGATTACATAGGCGCCACGGTGGAGGCCACAGGGCAGTTTCGTTCCTACAACCGCCACGAGGGCGCCAAGAACCGGCTGGTTTTGTCGGTTTTTGTCAGGGAGATCAATTTTATCGAGGAGTTTACGGATTATACCAAGACCAACCAGATCTTTCTGGACGGGTATATCTGCAAGGTCCCCATTTACCGGAAAACTCCTCTGGGGCGGGAGATCGCGGATATCCTTTTGGCGGTGAACCGGCCTTACGGGAAATCGGATTATATCCCCTGCATTGCCTGGGGCAGGAACGCCAGGTACGCGGCGGGCTTTGAGGTGGGATCCAGGGTGCGCATCTGGGGTCGGGTCCAGAGCAGGGAGTACACCAAGAAGTTAAGCGAGAGCGAGTGCGAGAAGAGGACAGCCTACGAGGTGTCAGTGAGCAAACTGGAGTTTGGAGCAGGCGGGGAGAGCGAGGAGGAGTGACTTCCCCGCGGTAGTGTTAAAAATATGGAAACAATTGCCGGAAACCTTGCATATTTTGAGAAATTGTGCTACGATATGCGGACAACGTAGTTTATCGGGGAAGACCCGCCGTTTGGAATGACGGACTTTTTAAGCCGTGTTTCGGCTAAGTCCGGATCCGGTACAGGGCGGGCCGGAAAGATAAAGATGAGGTGCAAAAGAATGAAAGGTGGGAACGTAGAAGTTATCTGCGGCTCGGGGATTGGCAAGACGTCCCTGGCCATCGGCAAGGGGATCGCCGCGCTGACTCAGCAGAAGAAAGTGATCATGATCCAGTTTTTGAAGGGCAGCCAGAATCAGGTGGGTCTGGATATCCTGGAGGTGCTGGAACCACGGCTGAAGGTGTTCCGGTTTGAGAAGGCGGACACATATTTTGAGAATCTTTCCCCGGAGGAAAAGCAGGAGGAACTGATCAACATCCGCAACGGTTTTAATTTTGCCAGGAAGGTGGTGACTACAGGGGAGTGCGACCTGCTGATCCTGGACGAGGTTTTGGGAGTTTTGGAGCGGAACATCGTGACCGTGGAAGAGTTTGAGAAGCTTATTGGCGGCAAGGAGGATTACATGGGGCTTATCCTCACCGGGAAAGTATTTCCGAAACAGCTTCGCTCCTATGTGGACGCCATTTCCACCATCGAGTATGTTGAAGTTGACAAAGAGAGGCAATGATGGTAGTATAGTCGTAGCTGCCGCCGTGTTGGAGGTAGCGGGAACATAAAGAGTAGAGGTCGCGCGAATCATGAGTATGCCACCTGATGCAGCAGGTGCAGAGGAGGATGGCAGAAAGGGAGAGCGCCGAAGAGGAGTACCGCCTGACAGTACGAATCTGGGCATAGGGCGAAGAGCTTTGTGACTGTCATCCGAAGCCGGATGGGGAGCTACTTAAAGAAAGCAAGTGACCTTTAAGAACCAGCTCCGGCTGGTTCTTTTGTGTACCCAGGAAAAAGTAAAGGAGGTTCATATCATGGCTATTTTTGAGGGAGCGGGCGTTGCCCTTATTACGCCCTTTACAGACAGCGGGGAAGTGAATTACGAAAAGCTGGAGGAGCTTCTGGAGGAGCAGATCGCGGGGGGAACAGACGCGATCATCTCCTGCGGGACCACAGGGGAGTCTTCCACCATGACCCACGAGGAGCACATCCAGGTGGTGCGCTACACCTGTCAGGTGGTGAAGGGGAGGATCCCGGTGGTGGCGGGAACCGGCTCCAACTGCACCAGAGAGGCCGTGCATCTGTCCCAGGAGGCCGAGAAGGCGGGGGCGGACGGTCTGCTCTTAGTGACGCCCTACTACAATAAAGCCACCCAGAAAGGGCTGATGGCCCACTACAGGGCTGTGGCGGAGTCTGTGAAGATCCCTGCCCTTCTCTACCATATTCCCGGAAGGACCGGCGTGACCATGGCTCCGGGGACCATAGCCGCCCTGTGCAGGGATGTGCCAAACATCGTGGGAGTGAAGGAAGCCAGCGGCAATTTTTCCGCCATGGCCTCCCTGATGCATATGGCGGACGGGTGTGTGGATCTGTACTCGGGCAACGACGATCAGATCGTGCCCCTTCTGGCTATGGGAGGAAAGGGCGTGATCTCCGTGCTGTCCAATGTGGCTCCTAAGCAGACCCATGACATCTGCCAGTCCTTCTTTGACGGGGATGTAAAGAGGAGCCTTGAGCTGCAGCTTAAGGCTGTCCCCCTGATCGCCCAGCTGTTTTGCGAGGTGAATCCTATCCCCGTAAAGGCGGCTATGAACCTGATGGGCAAGAAGGTAGGCGGGCTTCGGATGCCTTTGACGGAGATGGAGCCGGAGCATCAGAAGAGCCTGGCCGCGGCCATGAGAGAGTACGGGATCTTATAGGAGGGAGCGCTTTATGGTTAGAATGATCATGCATGGCTGCCAGGGGGCCATGGGCCGGACCATTACGGAGCTGGCCCGCGGTCAGGAGGACCTTGTCATTGTGGCAGGCGTTGACCCCTTAGGCGGCGGGGGACAGGAGTACCCGGTGTACAAAACTCTGGAGGACATACAGGAGGAGGGGGACGTTGTGGTGGATTTCGCGGCGGCAGCGGCAGTGGACCATCTGCTGGATTTCTGCGCGGCCAGGAAGCTGCCTGTAGTTCTCTGCACCACCGGGTTTTCGAAAGAACAGCTGGATAAAGTCTCCCAGGCGGCAAAGGAGACGGCAGTGCTGCGCTCGGCCAACATGTCCCTGGGTGTGAACCTTCTGATGAAGCTGGTGCAGGAGGCGGCCATGACCCTGGCCGGAGCAGGCTTTGACATAGAGATTGTGGAAAAGCACCACAACCAGAAAAAGGACGCTCCCAGCGGCACGGCTTTGGCCCTGGCGGACTCTATAAACGAGGCCATGAAAGGCGCGTACCACTATGAGTACGACCGGTCTAAAAGGAGCGAGAAACGGGACGGGAAGGAGATCGGCATCTCGGCGGTGAGAGGCGGCTCCATCGTGGGAGAGCACGACGTGATCTTTGCCGGGACGGACGAGGTGGTGACCTTTCGCCACACAGCCTACTCCAAGGCCATTTTCGGCAAGGGGGCTATGGAGGCGGCAAAATTCCTGGCCGGCAAGGCGGCGGGGCTTTACACCATGGAGGATGTGATCAGGGGGTAAAGCGGTTGTTGATTTGATATATTTTTAAAAAAATGGAAGCGGGCTTTCTACATAAAACATTCTCCCTAAGCGCATAATAATCAGAGAAAAACGAAAGGAGAATGCGATTATGAAAAAGATCAAGATCACCACATTTGCGATTCTGGTTGTGATGACCGTGGCGGTGCTGACAGCCTGCAGCACCAAGGATCCGGCCATGGATCAGACCACAAACCCTTCCACCAGCCAGAGCACTTCCGGGACCAACCAGGGAACCATGAATGAAAGCGGAGAGAGCGGCGCCGGAAACTCAGGCACAAATGAGAGCGCTACCGGCAGCAGATCCACCCAGGGCAGCAGGGACGGGGCTGATGAAGAGAGCAGCACTGGCGTTATTGGTGGGATGATCGACGACGTGGAAAACGGCGTGGACGACATGATGAGCGGCAGTTCCACCGGATCCAGTGAGAACAGATAGGCGTAAACGCGTAAGAGAGTCGGGACATATGTAGAGTATGGCCCGGCTCGTATTGTTTTATGACTTGTTTAATTGTTGAGTGAGCAAAGGGGGCGGGGGAGTCGTGATGCCAGGGAGGGAAGGGAGGCTGTGTGCCGTTCGGGTT
>CAJUFP010000179.1 GCA_910585645.1 uncultured Hungatella sp.
GAATGTTTGGCATATCTGAACCCGGACGGGACATCTCTCCTTCTCTGACTGGCCCACGACTACCCTCGCCTTTTGCTCACTCAATATCCCCGCCCTCAAAAGAAAGCAGTTGACAATCCTCCGGATACATGATAACGTATTGCCAGAAAACGACAGAAACAAAGACAAATTTATGGGAGAAGAGAACGGAGGGAACATAAAGAGCATGGAGTACAAGATCATTGTGCTGGATCTGGACGGGACGCTGACCAACCGGGACAAGGTTGTGACGCCCAGGACAAAGGAGGCCCTTATGAAGGCCCAGGATATGGGGAAGATCGTGGTGCTGGCGTCGGGGCGGCCTACCCCGGGGGTCATGCCTCTGGCCCGGGAGCTTAAGCTTGGGGAACACGGGGGATACATCCTGTCCTTTAACGGGGGGATGATCGTCAGCTGTAAGACAGGGGAGACGGTGTTTAGCAGCCAGCTTCCTGTAGAGATTAATGAGAAGGTCATGGATCTGGCGGCGGAGCACCGGGTGGACATCATGACCTATGAGGGGGACAAGATCATTGCCAGCAATGCCTCCTATCAGTACATAGCCCTGGAATCCAGGGTGTGCCACATGGAGGTAAAGGAGATCAGCCAGGTGGAGGATATGAAACAGTACGTCACATTTCCCGTGCCCAAATTTATCCTGACGGACGACGGGGACTATCTGGTGACCGTGGAGCCGAAGGTAAAGGCGGCGCTGGGAAAGAACTACAGCGTCTACCGGTCAGACCCCTACTATCTGGAGGTTCTTCCAAAAGGGATCGACAAGGCCAGATCCCTGGAGCGGTTTCTGGAGGTGACGGGATACAGGCGGGAGGAGATGATCGCCTGCGGGGACGGGTACAATGACCTGTCTATGATCCGGTTCGCGGGCCTGGGAGTTGCCATGGAAAACGGGGTGCTGCCGGTGCGCCAGGCGGCGGATTACATCACGCTGTCCAACAATGACGACGGGGTGGCCCATGTTGTGGAAAAATTTATGCTTTCTTTCTGACACAGGGTATGGACTTTATAAATTTACTGTGCTAAAATATCCCTTAGGATACTGAGAAGGGGAACAAAGAAATGAACAAGAAGATTAAGACAGAGGCAGTGGACCATCTGTTTGAGGCCATCCTGACACTGGAAAACGCAGAGGAGTGCTACTCGTTCTTTGAGGACGTGTGTACGGTCAATGAGCTTTTGTCGCTTTCCCAGCGGTACGAGGTGGCCAGGATGCTGAGGCAGAAAAAGACATACCTGGAGATCGCGGAGAAGACAGGGGCGTCCACAGCCACCATCAGCCGGGTGAACCGGTCTTTAAATTACGGCAACGACGGGTATGACATGGTGTTTGCCAGGCTTGGCCAGGCAGAAGATAAGGAGCAGGAATAGAGGGACATAAAAAGAGGCGGGCCGGGAAGATCTTTAAGGAGACTTCCCGGTCCGCTTTGTGGTTTACAAGGTCCGTCTGGGGCGGAAAAACCGATTGTCAATCCATTGGGAAGATGATATAATGGCACAGGATTGAAAAGGAAAGGCGTGTGGATTTACCGATGAAAAAGATGTATGTGTATCTGTCAATACTGCTCTTGGCCCAAATCGCGGCAGGAGGGTGCAAGAGCCGGGAGCCGGAAAAGGAGACTGTCCAGGAGGGCCGGGAGAGGGTGGAACTTACGGTCTGGGGAGCCGAGGAGGATGAAGAGCTGTTAAAGGAGATGTTCCGGTCCTTCCAGTCCCGATACAGGGATCAGGCGGATGTTCAGATCACTTATGAGCCCCAGAGCGAGTCCCGGTGCAAGGATGCGCTGATCGCGGGGCTGGAGGACGGGGCCGACGTGTTCGCCTTTGCGGACGACCAGGTGGCGGCTCTGGCCGCGGCGGGGGCTTTGGAGCCCATTGAGGAGGACGGCGATATCCGTGGATCCAGTCTGGACACAGCCGTGGACGCCGCGTCGGTGGACGGCGTGCTGTACGCCTACCCTCTGACAGCGGATAACGGCTATTTTCTCTATTACAATAAAGCGTATTTTTCGGACGAAGACATAAAGAGTCTGGAGCGGATGGTGGAAGCTGCCGGGGAGGCGGGGAAGGTGGTGGCCATGGACTGGTCCTCCGCCTGGTATGTGTATGCGTTCTTTGGCAACACAGGGCTTACGGTAGGGCTTAATGAGGACGGGATCACCAATCACTGCGACTGGAACAGTTCCGACGGACCTATCCGGGGTGTGGATGTGGCCCAGTCTATGCTGGACATTGCCGCAAGCCCGGGATTTTCCAACCGGACAGACCAGGACTTTCTGGCGGGAGTCCAGGAGGGGACCGTGATCGCCGGCGTCAGCGGCGTGTGGAACGCCGTGGCCATCCGGGAGGCGTGGGGAGATAACATGGGGGCGGCAAAGCTTCCCTCCTACACCTGCCGGGGAATGCAGGTGCAGATGGCCTCTTTCTCCGGCTGCAAGCTGGTGGGGGTCAACGCTTACTCCAGCCATCCCCAGTGGGCCCACCTTCTTGCCCGGTGGATCACCAGCGAGGAAAACCAGGCCCTGCGCTTTCAAGTCCGGGGCCAGGGGCCGGCCAACGTAAATGCCGCCAACTCCCCGGATGTCCAGAAGGCCCCGGCCATCGCGGCGCTGATAGAACAGTCAGCGTATTCCCAGCTCCAGCGGGTCGGCGGGAAGTTCTGGGACCCGGTGGCGGAATTTGCCGGGAGCATGGCAGAGGGCAATCCCTCCGGCGCGCCGCTTCAGGAGCAGCTGGATGATATGGTGGAGGGCGTTTCTGCCCGGTAGCGGGAGGAAAGGGGGATAGAACAGGATATGAAAGGAAAAATGACGCTGCAGCAGAGGCTGTTTCTGCCGGTTCTTCTGCTGGGGGCAGTGATGGTGCTGTCCAACATCCTGGCGGTGATCAGCATCAACAATGTCAACGGAAACGCCGGGACCATTGTGGATGAGTACATGGTCAGCGAGGCGAAGCTGGATGAGATCAAACAGTCTATGATGGATCTTCACTGTCTGGCATTGTCCCACATCGTGGCCGCTGACCACAGCACCATGATCCGTCTGGTCCAGGAGATCAAGGAGGAGGAAAAGGCTCTGGATGGAAAGCTGGAAGAGTATGGGGCTTTTGTGGACCAGGAGGACGCCCCGGTCTACGCCTCTCTTCTGGACAATTATGAGCAGTTTAAGCACGCCCTGGTATTTTTAGTCTGCGCCAGCGCGGACAGCAAGACCCAGGAGGCGTACGATTTTGCCAACGGGGACGTGGCCAGGTCCAGTGATCTGGCAGAAGGGAACATCAACACGCTGTACCAGTCAGTAAGCCAGCGGGCCGCCACGGCAAGGGAGCATCTTGCCATAGTCTATGTGAGCGCCATCTGCATCAGCACAGCCAGCCTTGTTATGGGCATCGTGCTGATCGTCATCGCCTTCCGCATCATCCGCCGGTACGTGATCGCGCCGATCCGGGCTGCCATGGAGACGCTGCGGGGCAGCGCCAGCCGCACCAGCGGCGTGGTGGATGAGGTGCGAAAGAGGGTAAAGACCTCCGACGGAAGCGTGAAAAATCTGTCGGCCCTTACCCAGGAGTTGTCCGCGGCTTTGGAGGAGGTGTCCCACAGTGCGGCGGTCATAAGCGCCAGCGCCGGGGGAACCCAGGAGGACGCCAAGATTATGGCAAAGGAGTGTACAGCCATTACGGCGTATTCTGCCGAGATGCGGGAGCGGGCGGAGATCATGGAGATGGCGGCAAAGAACAATATGGAGATGGTCCATGAGAGGACAGAGAGTATTATGGCTGTGCTGAACAAAGCCATTGAACAGAGCCGGAGCGTGGATCAGATCAACACCCTGACAAAGGATATTGTCTCCATCTCCGCCTCCACGGACCTGATCGCCATCAACGCCTCCATCGAGGCCATGCGGGCAGGGGAGGCGGGTAAAGGGTTTGCCGTGGTGGCCCAGGAGATCCGCCGTCTGGCTGACTCCTGCGGCGAGACGGCCAACCACATCCAGGAGGTCAGCGGGGTGGTTACCGGGGCTGTGGAGTATCTTTCCTCCAGCGCCCAGGAGCTGGTGGATTATCTGAGCGAGGCCATTTTGGCGCAGTTTGACCAGCTGGTGGAGTCGGGAAAGCAGTACCGGGAGGACGCCGGCTATGTGGAGCATTCCATGGACTCCTTTAACAGCCAGGCAGACAGGCTGAAAAACTCCATGGCTGAGATCGCGGACTCCATCGCCAGCATTTCCGGGGCCATCGACGGGGCGGTTTTGGGAGTGACAGGGGCGGCGGACAACACCAGAGGGCTGGTGGAGGACATGGAGGGCATTACGGCCCGCATGGACACCAACCAGGAGATTGTGGGAGAACTGCGGCGGCAGGTGGATGTGTTTGCCAACCTGTAGCAGACGAAAAAGAAATAGCCTTTTGGGCTATTTCTTTTTTTTCCCTTTTGCCGGGTATTCCTCCCGGATATAGTCAATGAGATATTCCATCATCTGTTTTTTCAGGTATACGTCAAATCCAAGGGCGCAGATAAAGGAAAAGAGCCTTAGGTACTCCTGGCTGCCAGGACTTTGGGGGGCGGCGTCTGCGGTTTCGTCCCCCTGTTCCTGGTCCGGGGAGAAGGTCTTCATGGAGGAGCGGTATTTTCTTATGAGATCTTCCTTTAACCGCTTCATCTGCTCTTTCTCCAGGGAGAAGATCTCCCGGTAGATGTCCTCCAAAGACCATCCGGACAGATCTTCCTTCTGGGAATCCGCCTCCCTGCCCAGGCTCTGGCCTCCGAAGTGCTCCTCCGTGATGGGGGCGAACAGGGTCTCGATGTCGTGGAAGGACAGCATGTTTTTAAAATAGTAAATAAAGATCAGCAGGAGGGTGTGCTCCTTGGTGTATTTCTTCTTGTCAGGCGGCGGAAGGAGGTTGTTCTTGGCGTAGTTGTTGATCATGGTCTTGGTCAGAACCTTGTCCTCAGGGTAGCGCTTGGACTTTTCCAGCCGCTCGTCCATAAATGTGGTCAGCTGGTCCATGTACAGCGGGATATCGGGGATCTGCTCTGGCTTTACGTAGTCAAGGCCATCCAGACGCGCGAAGATCTCCCGAAGCAGTTCTTCGTTTGATTTCATGTCCTCACCTCATCAGACGTTAAAACGGAACAGGATCACATCCCCGTCCTGGACCACATAGTCTTTGCCTTCCAGACGGATAAGCCCCTTGTCCCTGGCCGCGGAGTAGGCGCCGCAGTCCAAAAGGTCCTGGTAGTTGACCACCTCGGCCCGGATAAAGCCCCGCTCAAAGTCAGAGTGGATCTTTCCCGCCGCCTGGGGGGCCTTGGTCCCCACTTTGATGGTCCAGGCTCTGGTCTCGTCCTCCCCGGAGGTCAGGAAGCTTAGAAGCCCCAGAAGGCTGTAGCTGGCCGCGATCAGCTTTTCAAGGCCTGACTCTTTCAGCCCCAGATCCTCCAGAAACATGGCCTTCTCCTCGTCGTCCAGCTCCGCGATCTCCTGCTCGATCTGGGCGCAGATCACAAACACCTGGGAACCGCTCTGGGCCGCGAACCGGCGCACAGCCTGGACGTGGCCATTGGAAGCCCCGTCGTCGGGAAGATCGTCCTCGCCTACATTGGCTGCGAAGATCACCGGCTTCCAGGTGAGAAGGTTTAAGGAGGACACGAAGGTTTCCTCATCCTCGTCTGCGCAGGGATAGGTCCTTGCCAGTTTTCCCTCCTCCAGATGGGCCTTTAAGGCCTTTAAGATCTCCACCTCTTTTGCCAGGGATTTGTCGTTAAACGCGCTTTTGGCGGTCTTGGCAATGCGGCGCTCCAAAATCTCCATATCGGAGAAGATCAGCTCCAGGTCAATGGTCTCAATATCCCTTAAGGGGTCCACGCTGCCGTCCACGTGGATCACATTGGCGTCCTCAAAGCAGCGGACCACATGGACAATGGCGTCCACCTCCCGGATGTTGGAGAGAAACTGGTTGCCCAGGCCTTCCCCCTTGGACGCTCCCTTTACAAGCCCCGCGATGTCCACAAACTCGATGACAGCAGGGGTCACTTTTTTGGAGTGGTAGAAATCCCCCAGAAGCTTCAGCCGGTGGTCAGGCACCGGCACCACCCCCACATTGGGGTCAATGGTGCAGAACGGGTAGTTGGCAGACTCGGCGCCGGCTTTGGTGAGAGAGTTAAATAATGTACTTTTGCCTACGTTGGGCAGGCCTACGATGCCTAATTTCATATGCGTACCTTCCTTAATATAATTTGTCTCCAACCGTCGGGTTGCAGACCTGCGCGCGTCAGCGTGCTTCTTTATAAAGATTAAAATCAAATCCTCATAATAGGATATCATAGAAATGGGAGAAATAAAAGAGAAAAGTTGAGGTTGAGTGAGCAAAGGGGCGGGGATTGTCGTGGGGCCAGAGAGGGAAGGCAGGCTGTGTACCGTTCGGGTTCAGATATGCCAAACATTCCGATGAGCCCTTAAAG
>CAJUFP010000180.1 GCA_910585645.1 uncultured Hungatella sp.
GCTAAAGCAGGATAGAACATATCTCTGCGTTCAACCGCCCCGTGAATAGTAACTATAAAGTAAAAAGGAGCGGAAAGCGCTCCCGCTTTCCGCCCTCCCACATCTTCCGGCTGCCAACAGAAACATCAGACAGCGCGCCTTTTTAAATACTCCCCATACAAATACTCCGCCTCCCAACACGTCTCATGGACTCCAACCCCTTTGGCATCAACAGAATATCCTTCCCGCGTCCCGTCATCCTGTCCATATGCCTCCATGATCTGACTGTCCATCCCGGCCCTTATCTTATAAGTTTCCCGCGTATTCCCCGGCAAAGTGTCGTCCCTGCCGCTTTGGCTGACACTGTTGGTTATGGTGCATGTTTGATCAATCTTCCCGTCGCTTCCAATGGAGACAAACTGAATAATCCCCAGCGTAGAACCAGGCACGATGCGCTCGTTTATCATGATATCCTTCTGGAAATACCTGTCGATCATGTCATAGACCGACCGGGCATACTGGGGATCCTGCTGCATCTTCCTCTGTATATCCGGATGTATCATAACAGAGCGGCTCCCATCCTTGATGGTCTTCAATCTGTACTGTATGTGCTTTTCAAAACTAGAGGGATTTGTTCTCTTATCCCTGGGCTCCCAGCGATACAAAGCCTCTATATCCCCATTCTCCAAAAATAACTGCTCCACAGGAAAATCATTTCGCTCCCAGTTCAAAAACCTGGAAGCATCACCCACATGGTAAATGATCTCCCCATACTTCTGCTCCAGGCTCCGCGCCCCGTCTGTCCTCTGACTTTCCGCTACCTGTTCAAGATACCGCGCAAACTCTACGTCAATGCTCCCCCGCGGCCCGCCACCCAAAGCAGGATATGTATACTCTTGCGTCACACCTAAAATTTCCACAATTCACTCTCTCACGCTCACGGCAAAGGCTCCTGGTTTCCCTGACATCCCCCAAGGCACCCTGCCGCTCACAACAATTTTCTCAGTTCATTGGCATCCTCTTCCGACAGTTCCCCGTCCCCGATAAACGCCGCCACCAGACGTCCAAAGGAATTGCCATAACATTCTGCCACCATCTTTTTCGTCCAGTTATGGATCAGCTGTTCTCTGGTACATAAAGCATAGTAATAATTACAGGACGTGCCTTTCTCCGCTCCCACCAACTCCATCTTCTGCAGCCCCAACAGGAATGTATTCAGCGTCTGAACTTTCCAGCTCTTATTCCACTTCGTTTCCGCCACTTCCATGATCTCTTTAAATGTCATGGGATCTTCCGCTTCCCATAATAATTCCATGATCTGCTCTTCCGTCTTCGTCAAACCAAAATTCTGCTTCATCTCAGTCACCCTCTTTTATATTGTACGCAAATCTCCCAAATAGCCATCCCCGTTAATTAGTATTTACATCATCAGAAAGCATTTGTCAACATCTTTTAGAAAGGGAACCCATCACGCTCTCAGATTGATCCCTGTTCTCCTCACAGTTGTCCCCGTTACGCCAGACATCTTACTTGACATCGCCCCTGCCCCGCTTCTCACGGCGTTGGTCATCCGCTCGTTTAACATAGATGTGATCCGTTCTGGCGCGCCAATGCCGTCCCTTAACATCTCATCCCGTATCGTACCTGTTTTTCCACCGCCTATATAGTCAAACAGGCTGGTCTGACCGCCCTGTTCCAACGCCCCATTTGGGAACAGATCCCCATAGCTGCCGTCAGCAGCCCAGTTCATCTTAACCCCTCCCAGCTTCTCCACATCCACAAAGGCCCGTTCATAGCGGTTAGGCATGGACTTCTCCCTGCGCAGTGTCTCCGCTCTCTCCCTCATGTACTCCGCTTTGTCCTTCTCATTCTGCTCCCGTCTGCTGTCGATCCATGCCGTCTGCCCGGGGCCGAATCCATAATTTGTGTCAATATCATACAGGGAACCGTCCTTGTATCCGATCGTCCGATCCTCATCATCCGCATAATCCCACCCATACCAGGCAACGTTCTGATAGGTATCATAATGCGCCTCAAATTTATATTCATCCTTTAACTGATCCCATAGATTTTGCCCGTCCGGTGTGAAAATTTCCCCGTCTCTTCTCTCCAATTCCCTTATATCATACCCTGTTGATGCCTTTACGGCAATGAACAGGGATGTCTTCCATGGATTCCCTATACTGAACTGGGGCTGATCTTCTACTATCGCATAATGTCCGGGACGGCTGAACATAATATGAGAATACAGGCGCTCCCCATTATCACCCCGGTTTAACGCGGCCTCAATTTTTTCTGCCAGCTTTTCATCTACACCGCTGGCCTTAATATAGTGATCATAAGGATCAACAGTGATACGCAGATCCACGCCGTCAGGAATCACGATCCCGTTCTCTTTAAAAATCTGATTCAGAGCCTCATTCATGCTTTGACGGGCATTTAACGGGGCGTCCATCGGACTGCTGCTGCCATTGCCAGGTCCTCCAAAAGCTTTTATGATAGCTGGATCATATGGCGATAGACTTACCTCTCGGCCACTGTACGCTGCCATTTCCTGCTCCCATCCCCAATCCCGTTCCGCTTCCGTCAGCCCTTTCTCATAATATTTATAATCTCTGTCCCAATATTTTTTCCATATATGTTTTTGGGGATCCGCAAATCTCATATTCTCTTCGTTTCGCTTTGCGTAGTAATCTTCAATCGTATTTTTATAGCGTTTTAGCATCTCTCCAAGATAATACAGATTGGAATTTTCCGGAAGCATGGTTCCTGTTGTATTTCCCATTTCAGAAACAGGCAGCACTTCCTCCATCGCTTCTGTACCGCCTGCATAGACCGCTTCCCTTCCTGACCGCGCGGAGATAGTCACTGTGTCCTGATCACAGGAAGCAGATTTGTCGTTAACCGATCTGGAGTGATCGGAGGCAGAACTATGCCGGGATATGGTGTTGGTCCTGGATTGTTTTGTGGGGGAATAGGCATTTAAATTTATATTCATAGATTTACCTCCATTTGTACTCTGGTAGTGTCAAGTTTACTACCTCATTTTTTGCTATAAACCTTGTATTTTCAAAGATTACACCATTTTTTTAAGAAAAAAGCAATGACCTCCCTTTTTGTGTCAATACTTTAGATAAAAACAACCCACAAACACAGAAAGGAATTTCACTGCTTATGAATAGTATTACCTATTTATTGTCACTCATTCAATTTCTCTACCAGCAGAATTGCTGGCTTATTAACTTTATCTGCAAATATATCCCTCTCAAACAATGGGCCTTTGATGATTCCCATTCCCCTAAATATCAGAAACTCAAAACCGATGAGCTTCCCAAGATCCAGTTCCATCAAAGCGATTGGGACTGGCAGCTTCTCATCCCTTATTTCGAATATAAATATCACAAGAAGATCAAACCTGTTGTGAGACATAAAGAATGCGATATTCCTCTCGACTGTTCCTGCCCCTGCTGTCATGCCCCTCAGCCCTTTCTTTATCGTAATAATGGCTCCAAGGGACAATTAAAATGCAAAGTATGCAGTACCAACTTCTCTCCCGATGACAACCGGTTTGACAAACACTATACCCTACGCTGCCCTCACTGCGGCAATGCCCTTGTTCACAAGAAAGACCGCTTCCTGCTTACCACTTCTTCCCCTCTATTATATCCTTCTCCTATAATTGTATCAAGTCGTCTGGACACATAATATTGTTTTAAAAGGGGAGATCTCCTTTTGTCAATCTCCCCTCTCCTGATGACCCTATCAAAACAGAGTTTATCCTATACCTCTACGAACTTATCTGCTCCAAAATATCCAAATATCTCTTACAATCCTGGAAGTATCTGGATGTATCCACATCAACATCCGTGGCAGACTTCGCGTACTCATACCAGTTTCTATAGTAATCTATCCCACCAGTCCCTACCATGACTCCAAGACCATGAAACGCACTGGAAAAGTTCATCCGCCTTTCATACGCATCATCACATTTTGTTAAAAAACTCTGATTCTTTGTCAGATCGACTTTACTTTCATCAAGCGGTATGAAACCATAATAAATATTTCTTGCTGTAACTTTACTAATGATCCCCGCTTCTACCAATTCTCCCATGAAAGAAACCGAATCTTCCTTTGACATGCTTCCGGAGTTATATTTCTTTTTTAATTTTTCTATTTCCTCCTCAGAAAGCTGTTCCTTTCTTGATCCCTCTACCCATTTCGAAAACTGCTCCGCAAAGTATGAAGGCTTACCAGGCTTCACCTCTTTGGAAGTAACCGCATAGATAGGAAATCCATTGATCGTTGTCATTGTCATAATGCTTCCCTCACTGATTTGTGTTCAATGTGACGCTTGCATTAAAAGGAACCCTCTCTGTTTTCTTGTCGTATTTATCAAAGTGACGGACATCTCCTGAAATAGAAACTGTATATTCCTCTAATGGATTTGTCTGGAAATAGGAATTAAAGGTTAAGATATATGTCTGATATGGATTGTGAGGCTGAGGAACATTTTCATCCACTGCATCCGCCTCTACATAATTTATCATTCTGACCCACGAAATTGGAGTAATAAAATCAAACCGAAATTGCACTTTGGCCTGCCACCCCAACATATCATACCCAGACTCTATGACCCTCTGATATACCGCGGCTGTCTCTGCAGGAGTATGACGCACAGTTAGGTATTGCCTTGTTTCTTGGGCTGCCCCCGCCATCGGCAGACCTAAAGTACCAACCTCTCCTGTTTCTGGAATTCTCACAATTGGATACAGATAGATATAATAAAAATACATCTGATCCATAGGTTCACCTATCTGGTTCCTCGGCATTTTATCCCCAGATAGTGTAACCGTTGGATTTTCATTGATGTCCATCGGAATAAACTCAAGATTGCCTTTTGTCTCTCTCGATACTTTCACACCTGGAAAATCATCTGCTGATAATACGTATCCATTGTCAGAAGCCGCAAATACGGTAAAACTACACATAATACACATACATAAAACAGAGATAAACACTTTAAATTTCTTTGTCATTTTAACTTCTCCCTTTCTTTCTAAAAATATATTTTGTATAAGAAACAACCAAACCTAACCAGTTATTACACTCTCCCCTCCTCTCCAACCGTCTACCATAGGTTGACTATCCCCCAACAAACCATTGAATTCACTCACACAACTTCCTCAACTCATCCGCATCTTTCTCTGATAATCTCCCCTCGCCAATAAAAAGCTTTACAAACTTCCCAATGGAATTATCATAAAACTCCGCTACGATCTTTTTCGTCCATTTATGCATCTGCTGTTCTCTGGTACAGATCGCATAATATACATTACATGATACCTCTCTCCTTGCCTCCACCAGATCCATTTTCTGCAGACCGCTCAGAAATGTGTTAAGTGTTTGAACTTTCCAGCCCTTATCCCATTCATACAGCGCAACATCCTGAATCTCTTTCAAGGTCATAGGCTCCTGGGCATTCCACAGTATCTCCATGATCAATTCCTCTGTCCCTGTCAGACCATACTTTTTATTCATCTGCATATATCCCCTTAAATTTAGTGAGGACAAAATTTATATGTGACAGTATTTATCAATCCTAAGACCTTCACATCCCCACAATAGGAACATGTAACCGCGTTATAAGTATTTACAACGCATCCGCCGTTCCCATCCTTCTGATGTTTAGTCACCGTTCCGGAATCCGAATAGTTATGCACACAAGCCGCTCTGTCGTTCCCGTCCATATCACTTAAGTCATAAACTGTCCCGTCATCCGCCGTAAAATAATAATCGGACACCAGCTTTTCATATTCTATAGGTTCTGTGGAAAATACTATTTCCAGCCCGTCATCGTCATCTGCCTCATTGATCAAAACCCGTGGTTTTGTGTATGCCATAGCTGTCATCCCTCCGGCCATACCGATCAAAACTGCCACCATCGCAGACAAAAATACTCTGTGTTTTATTTCTTTCTTCATCTCCAAAATTCTCCTTTTATAAATTTTTTTACGGCTTTCCGTTCTCATTCCCGCCCCAAATCGTCTAAAACGCCCTTGGGGCGTCGCGACTTCCAGGATAAGATCCATATACTTCTTTCTCTCCTCCTCCTCCTTTCCATCCACCACAATACTGTCACAGAACATCTCGCCCACACAGGAAACCTCCCGAAACAGAAGATACACAAAAGGGTTAAACCAGTGAAGCGCCATCACCAGGATGCAGATCCATTTCACCAGCACATCATTGTGCCTGATATGTACCAATTCATGCTTTAATATGTATTCGGCATCTCTGGCATCCATTTTACGATCCCCATTCCCTGCCGGGAATATAACAACCGGTTTCATCACCCCGCATGTCAGCGGCGAGTCGCAGTATTCAGAGCATAAGAATTGAACCCTTCGCTTTATCTTCAATGTATTTTTAATGCTTTAGGAAAGTATCAGATTCAGAGCAGACAAAAAGAGCAGCTTTATACA
>CAJUFP010000181.1 GCA_910585645.1 uncultured Hungatella sp.
AAATCGAGGGAAAACGCCACTTTTGTTTCTTGCAAGTGTTAAAGACGGGATTATACTACATATTTTATACAAAATCCACAGAATATTAGAGAAAATATGGTAAATTATCGAAAAGTTGACGGTGATATCGGGGAGTTTGTCGTAATTAAACCGTGGATGTTCCAATTATGTGCTTTACAGGTGTTGTTTCTTTTATTATAATAGAAACAGATATAAGCAGCTGATGTGATGATCCATAAGGAGGTGGTTAATATGACAGGTAAAGAGGTGGTTAATCTCATAAGAAAACTAAAAGAAAAGGGTATGAGCAGTGATGAGATTCTTGAGATCATCGAGTACATTGAAACTCATGACCCAAAAGAGCAAGAGTGGGGTAAATCATAATTGCGTAATATTAAGAAAAAGAGTGTAATTTCCAACGGACAGGATGTTACACTCTTTTTCTTTTTTGGACCGGAAGGATGGCAGATGGGCAGGTTTGCAGATAGGGGATCCATGTCAGCTGAGGTAATTTTTCATGGTCTTTAAGGCGTTTTTTTCTAAGCGGGATACCTGGGCCTGGCTGATGTGGATCTCCTCCGCCACCTCGGTCTGGGTTTTGCCCTCGAAGAAGCGCATGTCTATGATATGGCGTTCCCGCTCCGGCAGCCGTTTCATGGCTTCGCTTAGGGAGATGTCCTCCACCCAGTTTTCTTCCAGGTTCTTTTTGTCGCTGATCTGGTCCATGACATAGAGAGGGTCCCCGCCGTCGGTGTACACCGGCTCATAGAGGCTTACCGGGGTCTGGATAGCGTCTAAAGCGTAGGTGATCTCCTCCTTGCTGATGCCGATCTCCTGGGCGATCTCCATGATGGTGGGCTCCTTGGCGTTTTTGCGGGTCAGGCCCTCTTTGGCGTAGATGGCTTTGTAGGCAGTGTCCCGCAGGGAGCGGCTGACCCGGATGGAGTTGTTGTCCCGAAGATACCGGCGGACCTCCCCTAAGATCATGGGGACGGCGTAGGTGGAAAACTTTACGTTCTGGGACGTGTCAAAATTGTCAATAGCCTTTATGAGGCCGATGCACCCGATCTGGAACAGATCGTCCACGTTTTCATTGCTGCCGGAAAAACGCTGGATCACGCTTAATACCAGGCGCAGATTGCCTTTGATGTACTGTTCCCGCGCCTCTTTATCCCCCTGTTTGATCCGCTTAAACAGCTCTTCTTTTTCCTCGTTGTTCAGTAACGGAAGCTTCGCCGTGTTGACTCCGCAGATTTCGACCTTGTATAGTGACATATCCATTACCTCCGCAAGCTTCTTTTCTATTACAGCCATGGCATGCCAGATCAGGGATGGACTGGGCCGGCTGTAAGGTTCTATGAGAATGATGTACGGATTTCCATGGATTTATGCGGTTGGATTGCTGAAAATAATTTCCTGTTGAATTTGAGGGAGCGGCCTTGACAGGGAATAAGCGGCGCGGTATTGATACCGCGCCGCAGGTGTTTTTGTCAGGAACGGGGCAGATTTTTATTGTAGAGGATCAGCAGCCCTTTTAATAACAGATCGTCCTCATAGGAGATCTTATGCCTGCACAGAGGCGTGATGAATTTTGCCAGGCCTCCTGTGGCCACCAGGGACGCGGGGCGTTTTAGCTCCTTTTCCATGCGGTCAATGATGCCGTCGATCATGGCCGCGTTGCCGTACATGATGCCGGAGCGCATGCAGTCAATGGTGTTTTTGCCGATGACATTGCCTGGGACGTCCAGGCTGATGTAGGGAAGCTGGGCCGTCTTTCCGCTTAAGGAATCCAGGGACACCTTGAGGCCGGGAAGGATGACGCCGCCGATGTAATTGCCGGAGGGGTCCACCACGCTCATGGTGGTGGCAGTGCCCATGTCAATGACAATGATGGGGCATGGGTAGTCCCTGATGGCGGCCACGGCGTCCACGATCATGTCCGCTCCCACGGTCTTCGGGTTGTCCATGAGGATGTTGATGCCGGTCTTCATGCCGGAGCCAACCAGCATGGGCTCAAAGCCGAAGAGCTTTTTGATGGCGGATTTCAGGGTGGAGTTTAAGGGCGGAACCACGGAGGAGATGATCCCCCCTGTGATCTCTGACTGGGGGATATTGTGGATCTCCAGAACGCTTTTGATGTTGACCGCGTACTCTAAGTCTGTCTTTGCGTGGTTGGTGGTGACCCGCTCCACGAAGTAGGTTCTCTCGTTGTCAATGGCTCCGATCACAATGTTTGTATTTCCCATATCTATGGTTAAAATCATGTAAGACTCCTTTCCACTTAAAAGGTTGTGTGGTATACTTGGTATGGCGTACGAAAAGATTACCATATTTTGACGGAAATATCAAGAAACCGCGAACTGTTTAAGGTGGATTGTCCAAGGCTGGTTGTAACAGTTCAGATGACCCTTGAACTGTTACGGCTGGTTCACTGGCAGCGCTGAAAATAACCAAAACAGGCGGGGATTTTTATAGGGGAGGATTTCATATGTTAAATGGAAAGACAGTGGTTTTAGGCGTCAGCGGCAGCATTGCGGCCTACAAGATCGCGTATCTGGCCAGCAGTTTAAAAAAGCTTCACGCCAATGTACAGGTGATTATGACAAGAAATGCCACGGAGTTTATTACTCCCGTTACCTTTGAGAGCCTTACGGACAGTAAGTGTCTGGTGGACACCTTTGACCGGAATTTTGAGTTCAGCGTGGAGCATGTGGCGCTGGCAAAAAGGGCGGACATCTTTATGCTGGCCCCGGCCACGGCCAATGTGATCGCGAAAGCAGCCTACGGTCTGGCGGACGATATGCTGACCACCACGTTTCTGGCCTGCAAGTGCCCCAAGTATATTGCGCCGGCCATGAACACGCAGATGTACACGAATCCCATTACCCAGGATAATCTGAAACGGTGCGCTTCCTTTGGCATGAACATCATTGACCCGGCAGTGGGGTATCTGGCCTGCGGCGACACGGGGGCCGGAAAGATGCCTGAGCCGGAGGTGCTTCTGGATTATATTATCCATGAGATCGGGTATGCCAAGGACCTGACGGGGAAGAAGGTGCTGGTGACCGCCGGGCCCACCAGGGAGGCCCTGGACCCGGTGCGGTATCTGACGAATCATTCCACAGGAAAGATGGGGTATGCCATCGCCAAGGCGGCCTCCTGCCGGGGAGCGGAGGTGACCCTGGTGACCGGACCCACGGAGCTTCCCAGGCCAAGGTTTGTGAAGGTTATCGAGACGGAGAGCGCCAGGGATATGTTTAAGGCAGTGACCTCCGTAAGCCTTGTACAGGACGCCATAATCAAGGCGGCAGCCGTGGCGGACTACCGGCCGGCCGTATTTTCCAGTGAGAAGATCAAGAAAAGGGAGGGGGATCTTTCCCTGGCTCTTGAGAGGACGGACGACATCATCGGCTACCTGGGGCAGCACAAGCCCAAAGGGCAGTTCTTGTGCGGGTTCTCCATGGAGACGGAGAATCTGATCGAAAACTCCAGGGCCAAGCTATTGAAGAAAAATCTGGATATGGTGGCAGCCAACAGCTTAAAGGTGGAGGGCGCCGGGTTCGGCACGGACACCAACGTGATCACTCTGATCACCAGGGATGGGGAAGTGGAGCTGGGGAAGATGAGCAAAGAGCAGGCTGCGGATAAGATCCTGACAAAGATCTTCTATCCCCAGGTGACTCCGTAGATCGGAAAGGGGATATCTCTATGTGGTTTTGGTGGTTTATGTTTTTTAGCGATCTGCTGATTCCCGCGCTCATGGCAGGTTTTGGGTGGATGATGTATCGGCATCCGCCCAAAAGCATCAATGGCCTGGTGGGCTATCGGACGGCGCGCTCCATGAAAAATCCGGACACCTGGAGGTTTGCCCAGGACTACTGCGGGCGTCTGTGGTGGAAGGCCGGCTGGTGGATGGCAATACCTTCTGTGGTGATACACCTGCCTCTTTATGGCCGTTCCAATGAGCTGGTGGGAACGGTAGGCGGGATCTTGTGCATGGTGCAGTGTACGGTGCTGATCGGCTCTATTTTTCCCACGGAGCGGGCCCTAAAGCGAAATTTTACCGGGGACGGGGCGCGAAAAGTGTAACTTTGCCGTGGAAAACCTTGACGGGACCTGGGATTAATATTACAATGATTAGGCATTTTAAGGAAGCGGAGGAACGATTTTGTCAACGATAACAGAAGAAATAAAGAAGCGGAGAACATTTGCCATTATATCCCACCCGGATGCGGGCAAGACCACCCTGACGGAGAAGTTCCTTCTCTACGGCGGCGCCATCAACCTGGCGGGAACAGTAAAGGGGAGGAAGGCGGCCAAGCACGCGGTGTCGGACTGGATGGAGATTGAGAAGGAGAGGGGAATCTCGGTAACCTCGTCAGTTATGCAGTTTGAGTATGACGATTACTGCATCAACATCCTGGACACGCCGGGCCACCAGGATTTCTCGGAGGACACCTACAGAACCCTTATGGCGGCGGACAGCGCGGTTATGGTCATCGACGGTTCCAAGGGCGTGGAGGCCCAGACCATCAAGCTGTTTAAGGTCTGCGTCATGAGAGGAATCCCCATCTTTACCTTTATCAACAAGATGGACCGGGAGGCCAGGGACCCCTTTGAGCTGATGGACGACATTGAACATGTGCTGGGGATCCGCACATGCCCCATCAACTGGCCGATCGGCTGCGGGAAGAATTTCAAGGGCGTCTACGACAGGGAGAAGAGGCAGATCACCACATTCACGGCGGCCATGGGCGGCCAGAAGGAGGTGGCGTCCAGGACTTTTGACGTGGAGGGAACCGATGTGGATGCTGTGATCGGCCAGGATTACCACGGGCAGCTTTTGGAGGAGATCGAGCTTTTGGACGGAGCTGCGGATGAGTTTGACTTGGAGCGGGTGCAGAGGGGAAATCTGTCCCCGGTGTTCTTCGGCTCCGCCCTGACCAACTTCGGCGTGGAGACGTTTCTGCAGCATTTTTTGCAGATGACCACCTCCCCTCTTCCCAGAAAGACCATAACCGGGGAGATCGACCCCTTTAAGGAGAAGTTTTCCGCCTTTGTGTTCAAGATCCAGGCCAACATGAACAAGGCCCACAGGGATCGGATCGCCTTCATGCGCATTGTGTCCGGGAAGTTTGAGGCCGGCATGGAGGTACACCACGTCCAGGGAGGCAAGAAACTGCGCTTATCCCAGCCCCAGCAGCTGATGGCCCAGGATCGGAAGATCGTGGAGGAGGCCTACGCCGGGGACATTATCGGCGTGTTTGACCCGGGGATCTTTTCCATCGGCGACACTCTATGCCTGTCCAATGAGAAGTTCCAGTACGAGGGCATCCCAACCTTCGCCCCGGAGCACTTTGCCAGAGTCCGCCAGGTGGACACCATGAAGCGGAAGCAGTTCATCAAGGGCGTCAACCAGATCGCCCAGGAAGGCGCCATCCAGATCTTCCAGGAGTTTAACACCGGAATGGAGGAGATCATCGTAGGCGTGGTGGGAGAGCTGCAGTTCGAGGTCCTGACCTACCGGCTGGAAAATGAGTACAATGTGGAAGTAAAACTGGAGAAGCTTCCATACGAATACATCCGCTGGGTTGAGAACAAAGGCGAAGTAGACGTAGCAAAGATCCAAGGCACATCCGACATGAAGCGGATCAAAGATCTCAAAGACAATCCCCTGCTGTTATTTGTAAACAGCTGGAGCATAGGCATGGTCCAAGACCGAAACCCAGGCTTGGTGATGTCGGAATTTGGGCGCAACTAGGAGCCATGCAGGAAGGAGCACATGGATTTCCAGCAGGGAGCACGCTTTTGCTCACTGAGGGAAAGCCATGTACTCCTTCCTATACGGCGACAGCCGTACATCCGTCAGGCCGGAGGACTGACGGATGGCATGGCGGAGTAGAGGGACGCGCCCCGGAAACGTTCTTTCAAATTCCTTCAACAAATCATTGTTAAGAGGGCAGTTTGGAACAAAGGTCAGGTCTATACGATCAAAATTTGAAAACAGCTGCAAAGCAATTCTTAATAGCAACCCAGATTTTTAACAACGAAATGGTTGAAGAACTTGTGTGCCAATGTTGCAGATGGTCGGGAAATGTTGTATCGGAAGATTGTCCACTTAGGGTTATGGAAATAGCGGATACAGACAGGAAAAACGTTTGAAAGTGTCTATGACCAGTAACTGGGGACTGATCATGGGGAAGCTGAATTAGGTGTATTGTTGAGTGAGCAAAGGGGGGCGAGGGTTGTCGTGAGCCAGGGAGGGACGGGAGGCTGTGT
>CAJUFP010000182.1 GCA_910585645.1 uncultured Hungatella sp.
ACCCGGACGGGACATCTCTCCTTCTCTGACTGGCCTCACGACTCCCCCGCCCTTTGCTCACTCAATTATATATCCTAAAAACTACGGATTTTATCCTCCGTGTCATCCTGCGTGTTCTCAATCTTCTTGATCACCACATAGTACCCGGCTGTATCGCTGACCTTTACATACACCCTGTCTCCCACCTTGCGCCTAAAGATGGCCTTCCCAAGAGGCGATTCCGTGCTGATCATCCCGTTAAGAGAGCTCCCCCGGATGGAGGTCACCAGCCGGTAAGTCTCCACCTCGTCGTCATCCTCCATGTACAGCTCCACGGTATTGTTAATGCCCACCTCGTCCTCCCTGGACACATCCGACACGATCTGGGCATTTTTCAGCATCCGCTCAAGGTAGCGGATCCGGCTTTCATTCTGATTCTTGTCCTTTTTCGCGGCGTAATACTCAAAATTCTCACTTAAATCCCCCTGAGCCCTGGCCTCCTTCACCGCTTCAATGGCAGCCTTGCGCACCACCAGTTTCCGGTGCTCAATCTCCCTCTCGATCTTCTCCACATCACTTTTTGTCAGCTTTTCGCCCACCGTTTTCTCCTCCTCTCTTTCCTTTCCTCTCAGTCTCCTTTCCAAGCCTGACTTCCTCCAGATACTCCGCCACCTCTTCCCCAGCGTGGCCTAACAGGTAATTCTTTCCCTTTCCCGTCCCTAAGCGCAAAGGTTCCAGATGCTCCGTCTCAATCTGGCGTTCCACATACGCGATCTCCTCCCGCAGATCCTGGGCCGATAAAAGCCGGCATCCCTCCCCCCGTATAATAAGCTGTTCCAATCCGTCTGAGGTAGCTACCGTCACCTGATAATCCCGTCCCAGCTTGTAGGCCAGCTTCTCAATATACTGGTCAGCTGTCTCCGCCTCCTTTGTGTACACCACATGAATATTGTTATACCGAATGGCCTGCCCGATTCCGCCCTCCACCTTGTAGGCGTCAAACACCAGAATCAGGATACACTGTCTGTACCCCTGGTAATTGCACAAAATATCCATCAGCTTGTGCCTGGCCCCGTCAACCGTAGTCCTGGCCAGCTCCCGCAGCTCCTCCCAGGCAAACATGATATTGTAACCGTCCACCAGAAGATACTCCTCTTTAGGCGTTTCAGGTTTCCGGCTCCTGAACCCCCCGGTCTCCTGAAACGTCACCTTCTTTGGCCCCTGCTCCCGGTACTTTTCCCGCTTGCTGGTTCCGTAAGTGCGGGCAAAGATCTCCTCCAGCTCCTTGTCATCCACATACAAATCCCCTGGGCCGGACCGGCTTTCAGCCTGCGCCTTTCGCTTTTCTCCACTGTCCCGGCGTACCTGAAGCTCCACCGGGCTCTCCACATGCATGTACTCTTTTACCTGGTACCAGGGAACCTGAAACCCGGCCCCATGGGCACAGAACACGGAACCTGTGGGGTTATCCACATCCCCCTCCGGGTCGTATCCCGAAGCCGCCACCACCTCGTCCTCATTGCCGCAGGGCTCATACCCGGACAGGCGGCAGGAAAACTGTCCCCGCCCTCTGGTGTAGGCCGCCACCTCTATCTGGTAATCCCGCATCAAAGCCACCGGGGCATTGCCACAGATGATCGTCCTGTCCCCCTCCAAAACCGGAGGCTCAAACCTTCCCTGCATCCGGTCAATATCAGCCAGCGCCCGCCCTGTGTACTCCGAGGGAATCTCCAGCCTGAAGGCAAAGAACGGCTCCAAAAGCCTGCTGCCTCCCTCCATAAGCCCCTGGCGCACTGCCCGGTAAGTGGCCTGTCGAAAATCCCCGCCCTCCGTGTGCTTTAAATGAGCCCGCCCTGCGATCAGGGTAATCTTCACATCCGTCAGCTGCGCCCCTGTCAGCACCCCGGGGTGACGCTTCTCCTCCAGATGGGTCAGGATCAGCCGCTGCCAGTTGCCGTCCAGCACATCCTGGCTGCACCTGGTATCAAAGATCAGGCCGCTGCCTCTCTCCCCAGGTTCCATGAGAAGATGCACCTCCGCGTAGTGGCGCAGAGGCTCAAAATGCCCCACTCCCTCCACGGTCCTGGTGATGGTCTCCTTGTACACAATATTCCCGGGGCCAAACTCCACATCCACCCCAAATCTCTGGCTGATCACGCATTTTAAGATCTCAATCTGCACCTGCCCCATAACCTGGACCTGAATCTCCCGGTGAGCCTCATTCCAGGCAACATGCAGCTCCGGCTCTTCCTCCTCCAGCTGCCTCATGTTTTTAAGCATCTCATGGACATTGCAGTCCTGGGGAAGAATCATCTGGTATGTCAGCACCGGCTCCAGAAACGGAGCCTTTAAACTGCCCTCCGCCCCCAGCGCCTGACCGGGAAATGTCCCCCCGGGACCCATAACCGCGCACACCACCCCAGCCTCTGCCTCTAAGACCGCCTCATACCTGGCTCCGCTGTAGACCCGTATCTGATTGATCTTCTCCCCCGGTCCGCCCTCTGAACACACCAGCTCCTCCTTCACCTTTAAGCTTCCCCCTGTGATCTTCATGTGGGTCAGCCGGTTCCCCTGTTCGTCCCTGGTGATCTTAAAAACCCTTGCGGCAAAGGCCTTCCCGTAGGACGGCCCTTCCCCGTACCGCGCCAGGCCCTCTAAAAGCTCTTTCACCCCGCTCTGCCTTAAGGCTGACCCAAAATAACAGGGAAACGCCTTTCTGAGCCGAATCAGCTCTGCCACCTGGCTGTCCTCTAAACTGCCCTGATCCAGAAACGCTTCCAGAGCCTGCTCCTCGCACATGGCCAGGTTCTCGTCCCTCCAGGCCTCGTCCAGGCCAAAATCCACGCAGTTGTCATGAAGGCGCTTTTTCAGCTCCTCCATAAGCCTCTCCCGGTTCGTGCCATCCTGGTCCATCTTATTGACAAATATAAAAACCGGAACTCTGTACCGCCCAAGAAGCCGCCACAAAGTCTCTGTGTGCCCCTGAACGCCGTCCGCCCCGCTGACCACCAGTATGGCATAGTCCAGAACCTGCAGAGTCCGCTCCATCTCCGGTGAAAAATCCACATGGCCCGGAGTGTCCAGAAGGGTCACCTGCTTATCTCCCAGCTTAAAAACCGCCTGTTTCGAGAAAATGGTAATTCCCCTGGCCCGCTCCAGCTCAAAATTGTCCAGAAACGCATCCTGCCTGTCCACCCGCCCCGGCTGGCGGATCACCCCTGTCTCAAATAAGATCTCCTCTGACAGGGTGGTCTTTCCCGCGTCCACATGAGCCAGAATCCCGATTACCAGTCGTTTCTCCATGGTTCTCCCGCTGTCTTCCATCGGCCCGCCGCTACAGAAGACGCTTTCGCAGCTCCTGGCCGTCAAGAGCGCTTAAGTACGCCGGGGCAATGTCAAACACGGTTCTGCATCCTGTCTGGCCCTCCTGGCCCAGCCGGTACACCGCCCTGGCATAGGCAGCGATGACCGATGCCGTAAACTCCGGATTGGAATCCAGCTTTAAGCGATACTCCACCACATGGCTGTTTTCATCCTCCCACCCGGTGCTGCCTGTGTGGATCACAAACCCGCCGTGGGGAATCCCGCCATGCTCCCTCAAAAGTTCCTCCTGGCTGATAAAATGCACTGTGGTGTCATAGTCCGCGAAATAATTTGGCATGGTCACGATCTGCCGCTCAATCTCCGCCAGATCCGCCCCGGGCTCCGCCACCACGAAACACTCCCTGGTGTGCTTCTCCCTCACAGACAAGTCGGGATTGGCTCCGGATCTCACCGCCTCCAGAGCCTCCTCCACCGGAATGGTGTACTGTCTGGCATCTGCTACCCCCTTAATCCTGCGGATGGCATCCGAATGGCCCTGGCTCACGCCCTTGCCCCAGAACGTATACGTATGTCCCCCCGGCAGAACCGCGTCGGCGTACAGCCGGTTTAAGGAAAACATCCCAGGGTCCCACCCTGCGGAGATCAGCCCCACATGTCCGCTCTCCTTTGCCGCCCGGTCCACCGCCTCAAAATGCTCCGGTATCTTCGCGTGGGTGTCAAAACTGTCCACCACATGAAACCATTTCGCAAGGGCAGGCGTCTGCTCCGGAAGATCCGTGGCGCTTCCCCCGCACAGGATCATCACGTCAATATCCTCTTTCATGGAAGCCGCCTCGTCCACTCCCCGCACGAAAACCCCTTTTGTCAAAACAGAAACACTTTTGGGGTCCCTCCTGGTAAATACTGCCGCCAGCTCCATGTCCGGGTTGTGCTTAATGGCGCACTCCACCCCTCTCCCCAGATTTCCGTATCCCATGATTCCGATCCTGATCGCCATCTTTCATTCTCCTTCCTATATAAAAAGCCAACTTTTCTGATTCCTGTTATCTGCCGCATAAGTTCTCCTCATTGCCGCTTCCCCTATGTTACCAACATTTTTTATTCTCCGCAACTGTTTCTTTCTCTTGGGACCTTCTCAAATTAACACTTTTTTATCGTCTTTTGCAGTTGACAGAAGAACCCATTTGTGCTAGATTAAAAGCACAACAGAAAAAACCTTTGAGGGAGTAGTCAGCACACTCCAGGGAGTGTGTGGCAAGTCAACAACCCCGGCCTTTTGGTCTGGCTTGTCTTAAATAACGAGACTCATGTATAGCCGCAGCGGTTATGCATAGGTCTTATTTTTTGACCTCTGAACAGCCGCAGCGGCTGTCAGGGGTCTTTTCTTTTGTAATCAAACTACGAAAGGACGTTAAAACTATGAACCTTGCAGTAATCCTTTTCCTGTTTTTTTTGGGAATCATCCTCATTGTAAAAGGAGGCGACTTTTTCGTGGACGCCTCCTCCTGGATCGCCACAGTCAGCGGCATCCCCAAGCTTATTATCGGCGCAACCATTGTCAGCCTGGCCACCACCATGCCGGAGATGCTGGTATCCATGATGGCAGCCCTTCAGGGCAAGGTGGATATGTCCATCGGCAATGCCGTGGGAAGCGTAACGGCTAACATTGGCCTTATTATGGCCATCTCCCTGTTCTTCATGCCCGGAGCCATCCGGCGGATGGATTATCTGCCAAAAGCGGCGCTGATGATGGGCGCTGCCCTGGTGATCGTTATCGCAGGATTCCAGGGGCAGGTATCCATCCCTATGTCCATCCTGCTGCTGATCATTTTCGTCATCTTTATCTTTGAAAATATCAATTCCGCCAAGCACACCTTGACAGCCCAGAGTCTGGACCAGAGCGCCCCAAAACGCCCCCGGCCTGCAAGAAGAGAAATTACGGTCAACCTGATAAAATTTGTCTTGGGAGCTGTGGGTATCGTGGTAGGAGCTGACCTTTTGGTGGACAACGGAAGTGAGCTTGCCCGCATCATCGGCGTATCTGAGCGCGTCATCGGCGTAACGATCGTGGCCATCGGAACCTCCCTGCCGGAGCTGGTAACCACCATCACCGCAGTGGCCAAAAAACAGTCCTCCCTGTCTGTGGGCAATATCCTGGGAGCCAATATCCTGGACCTTTCCCTTATCATGCCCCTGTGCGCCGTTGTGTCAGGAAAGCCTCTCCCGATCGCCCAGGCGTCCGCCCTGGTGGACCTGCCCGCCTGCCTTCTTGTGGGAACCATTGCCATCGTCCCCGCCATGATCTCCTCCAAGTTTAGCAGATGGCAGGGAGTGGCGCTTTTGGCCGTGTACCTTGCCTATGTAATCGTAACCTGCTTCTTTATCGGGGCGTGACAGCTTGAAGTAATGTGTGATCTCTTTGCAGAAATGTTTAAGCCTGCCTACTAACCTTTCTGTTACCAGTATAGATGCGATGATAACAAAATTGTATGCAACCAAGAAATGAATCCCCCAACCGTAATGGCGTACAGTTGGGGGATTTTTCTCCTCTTTTATAGTGGCAAGGCACCCCTGTGTTCCATTTCCCCAGGGAGCTATATTTTAGTTTCGAATGCCCAAATTGCGACATTTTCAGACGATTTGTTAGTTACCTGTTCACCAACCATTTCATAAAAACTTCTTTGCTCTTCTGTTTCTGCCTCCAATACAAGTTGCAAGGTATCTTCCGGTTGTAGTTCTTTTATATCCTCAAACTTCGCACATACAAAAATGGTTTTAAGTCTTATAATACAAGGCATTTTT
>CAJUFP010000183.1 GCA_910585645.1 uncultured Hungatella sp.
GCACGTCCGGTTCTGTGAGGGGCATACCCCGTAAGGGGTATGTCTACTCGACCCTCTTACAGACATTTTTTTCATCTTATACGCCTTGTCTCTTGCATTTTTTCTCATTTTATGGGAAAATGGTCAAAACAAATGGTTAAATTGGAGAAAGTTATGAATAAACCTATGAAAAAGAAACGGATTTCCATTGTCAGCCTGGACGCCAGGGCAGGGCAGTCCTACGGGCGGGAGGTGGCCTCTTTGTTTGGAGGCTGCGCGGACGTGTCGGTGTACAATGTGCAGGACGGCTCCGCCATGGGCGTGCTTCCCAGAGCGGATCTGTTTGTGGTGTCCACAGACGCCTACGGCTCTGCGGAGGAGGTGGCCAGACATGTTCCCATGGGCTGTCAGACCATGGCCGTGGAGGTGTCTTTTCGCTGGAGTGAGCTTAGAAAGCTAAAGGCAATCCCTGAGGGAGCCAAAGTGCTGTTTGTCAACATGACCCAGGTAATGGCCAGGGAGGCCATCACCCAGTTAAACCAGTTCGGCATTAACCACATCCACCTGATTCCCTTTTATCCCGGCGCAGTGCTGGAGGAGGATGTCCATATGGCGGTGACCCCGGATGAGATGCGCTATGTGCCAAAGGGCATTGAGACCGTGATCAACCTTGGACAGCGCCCCTGCACGTCCGGCATGATGATAGAGATCGCCCTGCGCCTGGATGTGGCGTATCTGCTGGAAACCCAGCCGTTCCAGGCGTATTTCCGGGACATAGCAACCAATAATTACAGCTTTGACCAGATGTTTGCCAAGTCCATCCGCCTGGAAAGCCAGTTCCACATCCTGATGGAGATTCTGGAGGAGGGCGTTATCGGCGTCAATGAGCGGGGAGAAATCTTTGCGTGCAGCCACCACGCGGAGGAGATCACAAGGGTCAGCAGCCCCCTTATCATGGGAAAACGGGCGGAACAGGTATTTCCCTACATCGGATTTTCCAAATGTCTGAAGGAGAAAAGCCGGGTGGAGGCCCAGGTGAAGAAGATAAACGGCATTAATGTCAGCGTGGAGGTGGTTCCTGTGATGCGCCAGGATACCTGCGTGGGGGCATTTGCCATTTTGCAGCGGTTCAATGACGTGGAGGCGCGGCAGGGGGAATTGAGAAAACAGCTTCTGCACAAAGGGCATTACGCCAAGTACGGATTTGACCATATCATCGGCAGTTCCCAGGCCATTGTCCGGGCAAAGGATATTCTGAAACGAATGGCGGCAAGCGAAAGTCCGGTGCTGCTCATCGGGGAAACGGGAACGGGAAAGGAGCTGTTTGCCCACGCCCTGCACCAGGCCTCCAGGCGGAAAAAGGAACCTTTTGTTGCCATCAATGTAGCCGCGTTTCCGGAAAATCTCCTGGAAAGTGAGCTGTTCGGGTATGAGGAAGGCGCTTTTACCGGGGCCAAAAAAGGCGGAAGGCCGGGCCTCCTGGAATTTGCCCACAGGGGAACCCTGTTTTTAGATGAGGTGGAGGGCATGAGCCCCATGCTGCAGGTGAAGCTTCTGCGGGTATTGCAGGAGCGGGAGATCATGCGGGTAGGGGGCAGCCATATCATCAGCATTGACGTGCGCATTGTGGCTGCTACCAATGAGTCTCTGGAACAGAAGGTGGAGGAGGGAAGCTTCCGCCGGGATCTGTATTACCGCCTGAACACCCTTCCCATTATGATTCCGCCTCTTGCCAAAAGGGATGAGGATATGTTTCTGCTGATGGACCATTTTAAGGAGGAGCTGGGAAGTGAATTTGAGCTGACAGAACCGGTGAGAACTTTTCTGAAAGAATATGCCTGGCCCGGAAATATCCGGGAGCTGCGCAATGTGGTGGAGTATTTTATTTACACCGGCCACAGGCAGATCACCATGGAGGACCTGCCGCCTACGGTGCTGCGATCCGGCCGGTTGAAACTGCGGCCGGTTCTGGCCTCCGGTAAGGCCCGCAGAGCCGGAGGGGCCGGGGATGGAAAAACACCATGGGCCGGCTTCGAAGACGATGATCCCTTTGGCTCTGACACGGATTCCTCTTCTGACTCCAAAGCTTACTCCAAACCATACTCCGATACGTTCTGGTTCGTTCTGGGACAGCTCTATGAAGCTTCGGAGGAGGGGATCTGTCTTGGAAGAGAAAAACTGCTGGCAAAGGCAAGGGAATGTTATCTTCCCATGTCCCAGCAGGAGGTCCGGAATATTTTAACGGAAATGGCCGAAAAAGGGCTTGCAAGGGTCAGCCGGGGGCGGGGCGGAAGCCGGCTGACCCTCCAGGGGAGACAGTTGTGGGAGAACCGTCAGAAACCGTAATCCCTGTCAAATACAGAACGCGGCGTACAGAGGAACGATCTTCTTTCCGTCCTGGCAGCCAAAATTCTTTGTGGACAGCTTGATGGCATAGGGGGGTTGAAAGGCATCCATATACAGCTTTAAACTTTTTGCTCTGGTATTGTCCGCGGATTTTACCTCCATGGGAATGATCTGTCCGTCCCGCTGGATGATAAAATCGATCTCAGCCCCCCGCTCCGACTCCCAATAATAGGTGCGGTATCCATTGATCGTCAGCTGCACATTGACATAGTTCTCAACCATGCCGCCTTTGAAATCGTTAAGCTCTTCCACCATGTACAGGATATCATTGGCCCCAAGGTCCTTTTTGGCGCACAATAGCCCCAGGTCAGACACATAAATCTTAAAGGCGTCAATATCCCGGTAATTTTCCAGGGGCTTTTTAATCTGCTCCACCTTATAAACCTGGGACACGATCCCCGACAGGCAGAGCCACTCAATGGCATTTTCAAATTCAGAGGCTCTGCCGCCTTTTTTGATCAGCTTATACTGGAAGCGGGTGTTCTTTTTGGAAAGCTGAACCGTAATGTTGTCATAGGCAAGCCTGGTCTTTTTTATCTCATTTAACTGGTTATATTTGCTCATATCATTGAGATAGCTTGCCAGGATGGTATCCTGGATGTGGCGGACCAGAATATAGTCTCTGGTGGCCGCAAACTGCCCCACGCACTCCGGCATCCCTCCCACAACCAGATACTGACGGTACAGCCCCATGGCGGCGTCGTGAAGCGCAGACGGAAGAGGCGTATCGGCTGCAAAACATGCTTTGATCTGCTCCACCAAAGCCTCTTGTCCTTGAGCCAGCATAAATTCTTCCAAATCCATGGGATACAGAGTCTTTATATCAACCTTGCCTACCGGAAAGGAAAATCTGGCCCGGTTTACCGCAACTCCAAGAAGACTCCCGGCCACGATCACATGATACTCCGGGGCGTCCTCACAGAAATATTTCAGGCTGGTCAGGGCACGCTCACACAGCTGGACTTCGTCAAACACGATCAGCGTCTTTTCTCTCACAATGGTAACCCCGGCAATATGGGACAGAATCGGTATGAGATAATCCGGACTGATCTTCTCCTCAAAGGTTTCATTGAGCTTTGGGTCGGTCTCAAAATTAAAATACGCCACATTCTCATAGTGAGTACGCCCAAATTCCAGGATCGCGTACGTCTTGCCTACCTGCCGGGCCCCCTGGAGAATAAGGGGTTTGCGGTATTCGTTCTCTTTCCAGGATTCCAAAAATCTGATAATTTTTCTATACATAGGCAGCCTCCCTGAAGGTACTGTCTATAGTATATCATATATTCGTGTAAAAATACACATAAAAATAAGAAAAAACAACACTAAACCGCATGAATATTTTTAGAAATATCACATTAAACGACAGGAATCCTTCTTTTCCCATCTCCGGCCCTACTTAAAGTTATACTCTGTCACAACAGGCTCCCTGTTTTCAGCCTTATCCTGGAAATACTCATACAGGCTGACTCCCAAAAACGACCCGGAGACATTCCACACATTCCGGTATCCATGGCCCTGGAGGCAGAGCACCGCGTTGTAGCTGCGCTGTCCGGTACGGCAGTGGATGTAAACCGGGATATCTTTTGGAATCTCCTCCATTCTCCGGCGCAGCTGGCTTAATGGAATGTTGACGGCTCCTTTCAGATGGCCTGCCTGAAACTCAGGCTCCTCCCTGACATCTACAATACAGGCCCCTGACTCCACCAGCCGGCGAACGGCAGTCACGGGAACCTGACGGTAGCAGCCGTTCATCACATTAAGTCCCACAAGGGCCGCCTGATTCACAACGTCCTTTGCGGTTCCGAAAACCGGGGAGTAGCACAGTTCCAGATCTTTTACGTCTTCCAGTGTTCCCCCCATGGCGATCATGGCGGCGATCACGTCGATCCGCTTGTCCGTATTGCCTTTTCCAATGGCCTGGGCTCCCAGTATCCGTCCTGTGGGAACCTCAAACAGAAGTTTAAAGTTCATGTAGTGGCTGTCCGGCATCAGTCCCACCTTGTCCGGGGAGATGACGTAGGCAAAGTCGCAGGATATCCCGGCCCCTTTTGCCGTTTTCTCATTGAGCCCTGTGCAGGCCGCGTTCTGGCCGAAAACCCGGATGCAGGAGGAACCCAGAAAGCCCTGGTTCCTGTCAAATTCCCCGTACATATGGTTTGCCGCCGCCCTTGCCTGCTTCTGGGCCGGGCCTGCCAGAGCCAGACGGCCGGGACGTCCAAGGATCCGGTTGAAGCTTTCGATAGCATCTCCCACGGCGTAGATGTCCGGGTCTGTGGTCTGAAAGTTTTTATTGACCAGAATGCCGCCTGTCTCCCCTATGCCAAGACCTGCCTCACGGGCCAGGCCTGTCTCCGGGGCCACGCCGATGGCCATAACCACCACTTCCGCCTCAATGGTTTTTTCCTGTTCCCGGCTTTTTATCAGGATCGAATCTTCTTTTATCTCTGTCAATGTGCTTGACAGATACAGATCCACGCCGTTGTCCATCATTTCCTTGTGGAGGATCTGAACCATGTCGCTGTCAAAGGGCATCATGATCTGGCCGGCGCCCTCTACCAGCGCCACCGAAAGGCCGGCTTCTTTCAGGTTCTCCGCGGTCTCCACGCCGATAAACCCTCCGCCTACCACGGCGGCTTTGGTGATATGATTTACGTCGATGTACTGTTTCAGGGCTCTGATGTCCGTTACGTTTCTCACGGAAAATACATGATTTTTATCAATCCCGGTGATACTCCTTGGCATAATGGGGTTAGCGCCCGGGGCTAATACCAGTTTGTCGTAGGATTCTTCGTAGGTGCTGTCCGTGTTTAAATCCCGGATGGTCACTTTCTTTGATTCCGGGTGGATGGCTGTCACTTCGCTTTTCGTTCTTGCTTCGATGTCGTACTGGTTCGCGAACCGCTCCGGGGTCATGAGTACCAGGGAATCGCTGTTTTCTACGGTTCCGCTTAAGTGATAGGGGAGACAGCAGTTGGAAAATGATACGTGCTCTCCCCGCTCAAACATGATGATCTTGGCATCGGCGTCAAGGCGTCTGATGCGGGCAGCGGCTGACGCTCCTCCGGCTACGCCGCCGATGATTAGGATTTTGGGATTCATGGATTGCATGGGTTTGGGTGCTCCTTTCTTTTTATGGGGATTTCAGAGGATTGCGGGGGCGATGCGATGTTGTGGTGAGCCTGCCTTAATATCGTAAAAACCACACATTCCCGATTAGTAAGGTTTCTAAACTTATAAATCGGGATTCGCAATCTTCTGATTTATAGAACTATTATACAGCAAAAAACGTGCCAGTACACTCAAAAATCTTATGACTTTAATCTGTGCAAATCTTTCGACCTCCATCTAAACCCATAAAAGGCCCATGGCTTACCGCTTACCGCCCATGTGCCTTTCCGCTATTTTTTTAATTACCTTTGGTATCTATGATAACTGCATGATCTCTGCTTCAAGTTCCTTTAATTCATCCATTGATAAAGACGGTACGTAACGCGCAATCTTTTCAAGTGATATTTCTCCGTCCCTGATCATTCTTTCTGCTGTTTCTCTGGCTTCATCATGCCTTTCGCTCTTAATAAATGACTTCATAATCTGTTCTTCATCAAACAAACTCATCATAATCGTCACAACCTCCTTTTCCCTGTCAAGCAAATATTCTCTTA
>CAJUFP010000184.1 GCA_910585645.1 uncultured Hungatella sp.
TTCCGCAGGGCGAGGAACTTATTCCCCATATAGACGCCCTGCGCCGCATCCTGTTGTCTTCTCCCGGAGGGAATCGGACAGCTTCCATTCCTTTTTGGATGATGGCTTTTCTGACTTTTGGATGCCTGCCAAATACCCTACCTTAATCCCTGTTATCTCCATACAAAAAACACCCTTTCAAAAATCATTCATAGTAATCTAACTTGTGGAAATTATTACGAAAAATGTAAAATTCCATTCCCGTTTTCCATCTATTCGTTTCCAGACAATCACCCTATAGATGAGATACTCTTTTTAACAATCTTTTTTATACAATGCCTTGTAACTGCCAAGATTCAAAAGAATACCCACCATCAAAATCACTGCCGTCATAACCACCTCACAATATTTTCTACCTGTTAAACGGTATATCAAATTACTCTCGCATAAAGCATTCTGCATCAATAGTGCAATGAGGATTCCACCAGCCAATGCCGGGATTGCCTTTAACAACATTGATGTCATATTCGGGCTACGTGCAGACAGGCAAAACAGAATGCCACTAACTCCAAGCGCCAGCAGGTAAACCATAATAATAAAAAGCATGATATATTTCCCATAAGTAATTGAGATTGCAAAAACCTCTGTATTGAGGAAAGAGGACATATCAGACCCTGCAAACAAGAATGCTCCCGTAGTTCCCCATGCCAGCATCCCGATGGCTGTAATAAAACTGACCACAATGAATGCGGAAATCATTGTACAGACATACTGCATCCGGTACGCTTTTTTCCCGATCCTGCTGGAATACTGAGCTGCCACTATATTATTCTCCCTATCGTTCACCACAACAGGCGCAGCTATAAAAAATACACAGACCAGACACCATATTGCCAGATACATCAAATAATTGCTGGTATACACGAAAACTTCAAACGGCAGTATGCTATTTTTTTCCTCCCCGTATTCCCTATACTTCTGCATTACATTCTCATATTCCTGAAACCAGATACGGGAATAGCCTGTATTTTCTTCAAGCAGACTGCGCATTTTGGAATAAACGCTGTAATCATACCCCTCATAGCCGTTTATAGCTTTCTGCTCATAGTCCAGATAACCCCCATAATCCTCTACTCCGTTTTCCTCAAAGTAACCATTCTCACCAATCACTGACCGGGCCTGATAAAGAACATTATTGTAACCATCCTCTATCTCCTCAAATTCTGCCTGGTCAATGGTATTCCCATATCGGGCAATCCAGTCCGAAAGGATATCCAGCCGGACGCTCAGGCTGTCTCCCTCCCACCGGAACGGTTTTATCCATTGAAACAAAAAGGAAAAAAAGAATAGAATCGAAAAAATTGCAATAACCAGAACTGTCCGGAATGTCCATATTTTTTTCATTTCTGCTGTAAACATTTATGCAAGCTCCTTCCTCTTAAAATAATACAGACCCACCATCAATCCGCCCGCCAGAAGGAGCAGATGCAGCGTTACCGTCCATACTTCCTGATAAGCGAACAGGGAATAATTCCCCAGATCGGTAAACCACCACTGATTGCAATAGATCACAACGGGCAGTGTCAATGTGTCCAGATAAAACAGTCTTGGAAGATACAGTTCCGAAAACAGTATAAGTCCGAAAAATGGCAGGCAAATCACAGCCGCCAGTGCCATCCATCCATAACGGATATTCCGGGCAAGGAGTACAATCAAATTAGTAAGAAGCCACCACGCAAGGAGAACCCCGGCCATAAGTACCAATGTACAGACAAAATATCTTTTCAGCGTGAAACTTTGCCATGTCAGAAATGGTTTCCCGAAAATAGGATCATCTGAATCTATCACGTAATGAAAGCTGCTTGCCATATTCGCATCCCACAATCTACTAAAATCCCAACCGGCAAAAAACACAGCCAGCGAAACAGAAATCAATATAAGGCAATAGAGCGCACCAATGATTCCATTGGCAAGAATTTTATCTTTTGCTATTTTCCTGCCCCGGCCTGAACTGTATATCAAGGCAGCCATTTCCCGCTGCTGCTCTATCTCAAATGACCGGATACCAAGCAGTGACAAAAGGATGACGCACTCAATCATAAGCGTTTTTAACTGATAAACAAACAATGCTTCATGGACAGAAGATGTAACTTCTCCGGCAAAATAGGATAAATCTGCATCCTCCGCATCGAGCAGGTCAACCGACTGCTGCAATTTTTCATACTTTGCCTTTATCCACTGATTCAGCAGGAAGGACTTGATATACCTTTCATTATAATAAAAAGAGCCTATCACATTAGTGTCCAGCGTATCATAAATTTTCTTTCCCTCTGAAAGTTCCCCGTTTTGTGCCAGACTGTTGACTGCGGATCTGGTGCCGGGGTCACTGAAACACAAGCCTATATTCAGACACAGGCACAAAACAATGAATATGAGAAAAAGTTTTTCCCGTAATAACTTTTTCACTTCCAGCAAACAGTATATCATCCTGTTACCTCTCATCCCTGTACACAGTCAAAAATACATCTTCCAGATTTGGGTATACTTCCACTGCACTTCCGCAGTATTCTTCGCTGTAAAAGCGTACCATGCTTCCCTGTGTGCTCTGCCTCTCGCTCAAGACCTCATGATCTATCGTAATAACAGAACCAGCAGGCACCTCAAATATCTTCCCTTCCAGCCATCCGCAGACCTGATCCGGGGTCTCATTGCAAAAGACTTCATGGTCTTTTAGCATGATGATCCTGTCCGCTATCGTTTCAATGTCTGAAACAATGTGGGTGGACAGAATGACGATACGTTCACCAGACAGGTCACGCAGCATATTCCTGAAACGCACCCTCTCTTTGGGGTCAAGCCCGGCAGTAGGTTCGTCCAAAATCAGGATTTTCGGATCGTTCAGCAGAGCCTGGGCAATACCCACCCGCTGGAGCATCCCTCCTGAAAACTTTCTCATCTTCTGGCCTGCTACATCCGATAAAGAAACCTTCTGGAGCAGCATTTGAATACGCTTCTCCGCATATGTGCGCTCCAGACCTTTCAAAGCCGCCATATATTTCAAAAACTGTACAGGCGTATAATTTTTGTAATAGCCAAACTTCTGCGGAAGGTAGCCTATCAGGTCACGGTAATCTTCATCTAAATCCGTAATGTTCGTTCCCTCCCATGTGATTTCGCCCTTTGTTGGAAAAGAGAGCGTGACCAGCATCTTCATCAGGGTTGTCTTTCCTGCTCCATTAGGGGCAAGCAGTCCATATACCCCATTTTGAAATTCAAGCGTAATGTCCCGGAGTGCTGTAAACTGACCATATTTTTTCGTCACATGATTAACTGATAGCATATTGTTCTTCCTCCCTGGTCTTTGATATGAAAAAAGCAAACAGGGCAATAAGGTATCCTGCAAATACGATAACCGTAATAATAAATACCAGACTGCCTGCAAGGTTCAAAAGAATTGTCTCAAGTTCCTCCCCATAAAACACAATCACAAAAGCATTGATTATCCCCCACAGGACAGGCGGAAGTATCGTTGTCAGATATGGCATACCTTTTATCTGAAACACCAGCATAATTATTCCATACAGAAAAATTGAAACAAACGAAAGCCCTAATATTTTCCAAAAAGCATTGACCGGAAGCTGAAACTGCATAAGCAAAGAGAGCATCAGGACATTCAGAAAAATATTGCTTCCACTGAAACATATCATGCGAAAGGCAGAAACCTGCCTGGCCGTGTACCTGCAGGTCATTTTTATATCATATAGCTGTAAACGGTATTCCTTCCATGATGTCAGCAAATAAGATGCGATATATGCAAATGGGGATACTGCAAATACCATACAGATAATCACCTGCGAACCTGCCTGTATTAAAAGCAGCCATATACAGGCTGCTATCAAAAGTCCTAATAAAAAGCAGTCTCCCACTCCAAAAAATAAAGTATGGAATGTGCAGACACGCCCCACCTCAAGCATTTTCCTGAATTTATCCCCCGGCTTTACCACACCTTTTTCCACAATTTCGCTGATAGCAAAGTTCTTTTCAGCTTCTGACAATTTCTGTATACTCATCGTAAAATTCCCTCCTTACCTGCTTGATCAGACGGTAATATTTCGATTTGACAGATGCTTCCGGCCTCCCGGTCAGTACGGCGATTTCCTGAAAAGTCTGTTCACCATAAATGTGCAGACGAAAAATCTGTTGCACATCCAACTGGAAACTGCTGACGTAATGTTCTATTTTTTCTAAAAATTCAGCTTGGACAATGTTATTCTCATAATCTATCCTGCCCACATAATCAACGGTCTCCGTTTCGTCCAGCTCTTCCAACGGGATTGTATCTGGCAGCGCCTTCCGCCTGAAATCAATAATCTTATTCGTCGCAATCCGATAGAGCCATGTACGGAAAGAGGAAAGTTTTTTCTGATAGGAGCCAATAGAACGCAGCATGGAAATGAATATCTCCTGTGTCAGATCACGGGCAAGCTCTTTATCGCTTATCTGTCTTGCAACAAATATATAAATTTCGTCATAATAGGCACGAACAAGGGAATCTGCATCTTTCGATGAGCCAAAGAGTTTGATCCTGTGAATCCATTTCGTTTCCTGTGCAGTGTTCACCCGCCTCCCTCCTTCCCATTAATATATTCGTTTTTTTTCAGAAAAAAGTTTCTTTTTTCTTTATAAATTATTGTATATTTTTTACTACTATCTGAGGCCGTAATTCCTGATATGCAGACTCTGCTATCAGGCCGTCCACCTGCCTATAGAAATGGTAAACCGTCGCATAGGATATAAGCCCATAGCAACGGTTCTCTTTCGTATATTTCTGTTCTAATATTGATACGGTGGCCTCTCTCCCGTTTTGAGCCGCCCCTGTAGTCCGCAGGGGCAAAGTCTTATGTGCTTCCGCGGAATGAGGTGTAAGGATTATCCATACCGCCCTTCACCTACTCTCCCCGATTCCCCAATCTGCCGGAAACCGGGGATGCCTGCCCTATCCGTCCTCTGTGGCTTATTGGGGATATGGAGCCACGGCAGACCTCCCCGTTACTGTACCATCAATACCAAAACTTCGATGCCAGCTCCCGGTTTATGATAGATGAGAGGAAATTGGGATGATTACTCTGGAACAATTTCAGGCTTTCAAGGAAAGCCGCCATGCTTTCCGTCTTTATATCCGCAAAGGTTGTATCCAGTTCCCGGTCTTTCACGTTTTTCTCCACATATTCCTCCGACTGTTTTTCGTAAGTATCAACCATCGAAGGGTCTTTCTTTACTGCGCCTGCATACCAGTTCGTAAGGTATTTCAGTGAACTGAGTCCGCCGTCATCGTTTTGGCCCATCTTCTGGTACTCGGCATATGCGTCTTTATCCATCGTCCGCATCATGTCAAGCGCACTTGTGGTCTGTACAAGGCCGCTGCCATGCCCAAGGTACCTGGCTTTTGCAACGCCGTAATCCATGTTCCCACTGCTGTCGGCTGTGCCTGCGCCTGCCAGCTTCGCAATGGATTCCATTGCTTCCAGAAACGCATCCCTGCTGTCCTCCGAGATAAAGTTCTGTGCCGCATATTCTGCTTTCTTCATGCCAAGTGAGATGTTCGCCTGCCGTTCCTCCTCCGTCATGGAGCCGCTGTTCCCGACAAGGAAATTCTGCCGGATGATGTCATACACAAATCCCTGCTCCTCTTTGCTGCAGTTCTCCAGTGCGGACGCAACCGCCTTGTCTGCGCCATACATCCCCGAATATGCCGGAAGGTCACTCAGGGTCTTGTCAATCTGCACGATATCCTTTTGGAATGACGCATTTCTTGCCTCCTGATTTTCCGGCACCATGCTGCCTTTCTTTCCTTCCACAAGGGCTGCCATGCCGTCTCCC
>CAJUFP010000185.1 GCA_910585645.1 uncultured Hungatella sp.
TTTCCCGTATGACAATCAGCTTAACCAGTGACGACAGGACATTTGAACAGGTAAAGAAGCAGCTGGGCCGGTGTGTTGAGGTAATTAAGGTAGTGGATTACACGGACATTGCCATCCATATGAAAGAGCTGATGTTTGTAAGAATCAATAACTGCTCGGCTCAGGATATTGACAGGATATTCAAGATTTCGCAGGTATTTCAGGTATCGATAATTGATTATTCCCCAAAGACTGTGCTGATTGAAAGTGTGCATACGGAAAACCGTAATAATGATCTGATCGCGTTGCTGGAGAAATGCTATGCAAACCGAATTGAAATTGTCCGGGGAGGCAGTGTCGCTGTTGAAACATTGAGCATAGCGGATCGATAAAGAGGAATGGGTCTTCTCAAAATTGGTCAATGGGGTGATAATAAGGAGACCAGCTGGATAGGTGCGCATGAAAGAGCTTCTAATCTATACCGGAAGCTCTTATTTTTTACCTGATCCCGGTTCGTTTTATGGGAGTTGAAAAAAGCATTGGAATAGAAGCAATAAGGAGTTGGGCGGCATGGAGATATTAAAGGCAATTCATTTGAAAAAGTATTATGGAAACGGGGAAAACACCGTAAAGGCGGTGAATGACATCAGCTTTTCGATAGAGAAAGGCAGTTTTACTGTTGTGATGGGAACATCCGGAAGCGGAAAAACTACGTTATTGAATCTGATCGGAGGGCTGGATTATGCGGATGATGGAGAAGTGGTGATAGGAGGTCAGTCCATCATGCATATGGGGGAGGAAGAACTGACTATATTCCGGCGCAGAAATATCGGATTTGTTTTCCAGAATTATAATTTGATATCCGTATTGAATGTATATAAAAATATTACGCTCCCTATACGGTTGGACGGAAATAAGGTGGATGAGGAATATATCAGGCATATATGTAAAGCACTTGGAATAGAAGAAAAAATGGATTGCTATCCGAACCAGCTTTCCGGCGGACAGCAGCAGAGAGTGGCGATTGCCAGAGCGATTGTAGCAAAGCCTGCGGTACTTCTTGCGGATGAACCGACCGGGAACCTGGATTTAAAAACGAGTACGGAAGTTATGGGATTACTGAAGATGACGGGAAAGGAGTTTCATCAGACGATTATCATGATTACTCATAATGAAGCGATTGCGCAGCTGGCGGACAGGGTGCTTCATCTGGAGGATGGAAAAATTACAGGAGGTAATGCCTGATGAAGTGCATGATATTCGGGAATCCGAATGCAGGTATCGAAAAGGAACTGGCACTGGAAGATTATAAGGTGCATACAGTCAGAAACAGGGTAGCTGTTCTGGCGGTCATACTCACTGCTGTTTTGTTTGCTGTTGTTTTTAATGTGGGACTTAGCCTGGTACGCACGGTTTCCCTTGCGACAGCGGCTTCTCCCGGTCCCGGGGCGGATGGGAATTGTGTTTATGGAGATTATGAAATACTGGAAAAAGTCAGAGCGCTCCCACAGGTGGAGTGGGCTGCTTTTGTGAGAAGGTGCAGCAGTACATATCTGCACAATAAGGAATTTGCAGGTGTGGAAACGAGGTTGTTTGCGGCGGACAGCGTACATTATGACAAGAATAAGGTGGACCTGATTGTGGGGAAATATCCGGAAAGGCCGGATGAAATATTAGTTCCCGATACGATGTCGGAGCAATTGGAACTTGGGGAAAAGGTAGGAATCGTTTATCCGATTGTGATAGTGGTCAGGGAAAACGGTGAGGATGTGGAAAAAGAAATACAAATGACCATCTGCGGATATTACAGAAACCCTCTTGAAAACATAAAAAATATGTATACAGAGGTTTATACCCATGAAAGCTTTATCCATACTTATAATCCAGGGCTTTCCCCTGACAGGGATATTATTTATGTGAAGCTGAATAACCTGGAATTTTTCAGGTTCGGGCATGATAAAGAGGAAAAAATGGATGAGGTCATCGAATTATCGGGGGCAAAAAGTAGAGGATATAAGATGAGCGATCTAAGTATAGTTGTTATAATCCCGGTTTTTCTTATGGCTCTTATGATTATGTTCTGCGGATATTTTTTTATTTACAATGTATTCGATATTTCCATTATGAATGAAATCCGCTTTTATGGAAAGGTAAAAACAATTGGAATGACCTCAAAGCAGCTGCGCCGTATGCTGTTTATCCAAATGAACAGGATTGCTATGACAGGAATTGTTGTGGGAAGCGTCATCGGATTTTTGATAGGCGACATTTCAGGGAAAGTAATCATTCGCTATTTTATGGATGGCATTTCGGGATATTACCAGCCGGCTGGATTTGCAAAAACTTTCATCTTGAATTTGTTTTTTTCCTGGCTGACAGTATATATCAGTACGATGAAGCCGTTTAAAATCGCCTGCCGCATTTCTCCTGTGGAAGCGGCTAGATATGGAGGAAAGAGAAAGAAGGGGATATTTTCTGTGATTTCTTTTTCTTTAAGCGGCATTCTTTTCCTGGCTGTATATACCCTGGCCATGGGATACGATATAGAGGCTATGAAAGACAGATATAATGAGACAGATTTCAGAGTGACGCACAAGGGGAGTATATGGGCGATGGACGAAGCTTATGTGCCTGTCAGCAGGGAAATGGTGGAAAGGCTGGAAGAGCTGCCTTTTGTGGAAAATTTCAGGGTTTATTATGAGGCACGGGTAAAGCCGGACTATAGAGAAGAGGACGGGGAAGTCAATGTATATCTTGCTTCCATGGGTGAGATAGTAAAAGACGGAGAAATTGCCAGGGACCTTGGGGCTTATAATGAGAAACTGGAGGAAGGAAGCTATAACCGGATAACGGAAAGCGGGAAGGGAAATTACAGAGTGGGAGTCATGGGCATGGAAGCGGAATATCTTCCTGCAGAGGAAAAATATTTTCACATATTAGAAGGGAAGATGGATGGGGAGAAATTTGCGGAAGGCGGTTATATGGTTTACCAGCGCTGCCCGGAATGGGTTAACGTGACTTTCGATAAAGAGGAAGAAGAACTGGTACATGCAGGGGACCATGTCAAAATAACCTTTTGGGATGACAGGGCAGACCAGTATATAAAAAAGGAGTTTATTGTCATGGCTGTGATTGCATGCACAGACCCGTATGGTACTTCCAATATCCAGCATGGGAATATTGTACTAAATGATGAAGATTTTAAAAGCATTTATTCCGGATACGAAGATTTGGTAACAAAAATATGCTTTGACAACAAAGCAAAGGAAGTGGAAACCGGTGCATTGGCTTTAAGAGAAGAAAAGGAAAGATATGAAGCGGTTCGGGAAGTAATTCGAGATGAAGGCAATTTACAGATGTATTTTCAATCGAAATACGAAGATGAAAAAAACTATACAGGGAAAAAGAGAATCATGACGATTCTTGGGATATTTCTGGCCGGCATTGTAGGGCTGATAGGCATTTCCAATGTAGTGAATACGGTGTCTACGGATGTGTCTGCCCGTAAACTGGAATATGCGGCCATGCAGTCCATCGGAATGACGAAAAGACAGATGGAAAGAGACATTTTTGGAAAATATGCCCGTTATGTTTTTCTGGCTTCCGGCCTGGCAGCAGTGGGCGGAGCTGTTCTTACTTATTTTCTCGGTATGAATTCTCTGTTTACCGGGTTTTCGGTGGGTGAGTTTTTGCAGGCTCTGATTATGCTGTTGGTTTTTTCTGTGCTGTTATGTGCATGCATGGCGCATATTCTTACCAGTGCCATGAATAAACAGTCTGTTGTGGAAAGACTAAGAAGTATCACATAGATTATGTAGAGATGGAAAATGGATAAAGAAATTACGAAAGGAGTTTACCGATGCTTCATATTGAACATTATTCGAAAACGTATCCCGGCGGGAAGAAGGCGGTGGATGACCTGACCTTACATGTTGGGCCAGGTGAGATCTATGGATTTATTGGCCATAACGGAGCAGGCAAAACCACCACACTTCGGGCTGTGGCCGGGGTGATGGACTTTACGGAAGGCACCATCACCATTGACGGCCACGATATTAAGAAGGCTCCTGTGCAGGCGAAACGTGTCACCGCTTTTCTGCCGGACAACCCGGACATCTATGAGTTTATGAAAGGGATTGATTACCTCAATTTCATTGCCGATCTGTATGACATTCCTGCAGATCAGCGTACCGCAGACATTGGCAAATATTCCGATGCTTTTGAACTCACGGACAATCTGGGTTCCCCCATTGGCAGCTACTCTCATGGGATGCGGCAGAAGCTGGCTTTGATTTCTGCTTTTATCCGGCGGCCCAGGCTGCTGATTCTGGATGAACCATTTGTAGGTCTGGACCCTTCGGCCGCACATATAATGAAAGGTTATCTTTCAAAATTATGCCAAGGCGGGTCAGCGGTATTTTTTTCCACTCATGTACTGGAGGTGGCGGAAAAGCTGTGCGATCAGATTGCCATTATCAAAAACGGGAAACTGATACAAAGTGGCCCTACGGCAGAGCTGGTGGGGGATTCCTCCCTGGAAAGCGTATTTTTAGAACTGGAGGGAGAGCGATGAATAAATTTTTTGTCCTGTTGAACGTCAGCCTCCGGTCCATGCTTCTTTCCTCAACCAATTCCAGGGGACGCAGTAAGAGAAAAGCGGCTACCGGGCTGGGCGCGGTCTTTCTCATTGCCTTTCTGGGTCTGTATCTGTCCGGGCTTTACAGTTATATGCTGATGAAGGCGCTGGCGCCATCCAATATGGAAGTGCTGGTATTTGTATTCATGGGCATAGGGGCACTGGTGGGCGGGCTTTTGTTTACCACCTTTGCGGTGAAGGGCGTGGTATTTGGCGGAAAGGACAATGACCTGCTGCTGAGTATGCCGGTGCCCACAACCATGCTGATGGCCAGTCGGGTAACTGCCATTTATCTGGAAAACCTGCTGTTCGCCGTTTTCGTACTGGTTCCCGCCGGGGTAATCTGTACGTTTCTGACACAAAACGGTGTGGGGCTTAGCCTGCTGTTCTGGATGCGGCTGGGGATCGCGGTGCTGGCCCTTCCGCTGCTGGATACGGCGCTGTCCGTATTGTTGGGGGCGCTGGTGGCCTTTCTGTCTGTCCGGGTGTCCCGCAGAGCGTTGGGGCAGAATATTGTGATGGGAATATTCATGGCAGCAGTGTTCTATTTCTCGTTTCATCTAAGCGGTATGATTAACAGCCTTGCTGAGAATGCCGCCGGAGTGAAAAACTCCCTTACCTGGGCGGCGCTCATGCTGTGGATGGGGGAAGGCATTATGGGAGACTGGAGACTGCTGCTGGCCTTTGTCCTGTGCTGCGTGTTCCCTTTTGCCCTGGTGGTAATGGGCCTTGGCCGGGGATACCGTCAGGCCGTGACTGCTTTTGCCGCGCGGTCCGTACAGAGCAATTACAAACTCTCGGCACAGACTGCCTCCGGACAGAAGAAGGCTTTGCTGAAAAAGGAAATGCAGCGCTTTTTTGGTACCCCTATGTACCTCTGGAATGCCGGTATCGGTCTGATTATGTTGCTGGCTGCAGGGGCAGCCTCCCTGGTTATGAGAGATAAACTATTGGCTTATGTGGAAATGGCAGGGTATCCTTTACCGCTGCTTCCTATGGCGACAGCCGTGATTGGTTTCTGCCTCTGCACCTGCCCCATCACTGCGCCTTCCATCAGCCTGGAGGGAAAATACCTGTGGATTTTGCGGGAATCCCCCATAG
>CAJUFP010000186.1 GCA_910585645.1 uncultured Hungatella sp.
GCTCATGAATATATATCATCATCAACTTTATTTTATCGTTGCTCTTGTTGTGTTCTCCTGTCTTTTCACGCATAGGGAAGGCTAGTTCAAAAAACATTAACCATAATTGCATATCAGCACGGAATTTGTATTGTAACTTTTGCGCCGCCCACAACAGCAGAATTTTCTAAAATGATTTTCCCATTGTGTTTTTTGGCTATGGATGCCGCCACATACAGACCAATACCATAATGAGATTTTGAAGTCCGGCTGTCATCCTCCATAAAAAATTGTTCTGTTGCGTGTTTTAAGGCTTCGTCAGAAAATCCTTTTCCTGTATCTGTAATCAGAAAAGAAAGTTCGTTGCTATGTTCCTCTATTTCAAAAATGACCTCTCCACCCTGCGGAGTGTGTTCTACTGCATTGGATAACACATTGATCAGCATCCTTATAAGCAAATCGTGATCTGCCGTAATATATGCAGGATAATGCCCACAATCCCAATGCAGACTAATGCTGTTCACCGCACATAAACCGTCAATTTGATTCTTAAGTTCCAGCAGCAAAGAATCCATACTGACCCTTTTCATACAAGGTTTATAGCTGTCCCAAGATTTTGCGGCTGCAATCAATGCCTCCACATACTCCTGCATCTGTAAGGAGCTGTTCTCAATGTATTCCGCACACTCTCGCTGTTCTGCAGAAAGAGAAGTGTCAAAAAGCAGCTCCGTATTGCCGCGGATAATCGTAAGCGGTGTTTTCAGATCGTGTGCCAGAGCAGAAAGCTGCTCCTGTCTCATTTTATCGTCATACCACTGTCTCTCAAGGGACTGCCGCAGCGCATGCCTCATATGGTCAAGCGCATCCAGCGCCTGATCCACTTCAAACAGCCTGCTTTTTTGAATTTCAAATTCCAAATCCTGCTGCTCTATTTTGTGGACGACAGTCAGCAGTTTATCAATCTTTTTCCCAAGATATTTCCCAAATATAAAAGATATCACAATCAGAGAGAGCAGAATTTCCAACAGGATAGTGACGATCAAAAGCCAGTCGGCAGACGGAAACATACTTCTCAGGGTCGCATTTCCAAATTGGGCCGTCATGCGGTATCTCAAAATCAGGATTTCTTCTTCTCTCTCAATAACAGAATAAAGATACGCACCGTCTCTGGTTCTGCCCCCTTCCATGCAGGTATTCCATATGGCGGTGCTATACTCCAAGCCAATGGAGCCGCCTGCGTACTGCCCGTCTTTTGTGAATATGACATATTCGCATGGATACGGTATATCAGATTCTTCAACCTGCCGGACAGACCGCAGATTATCTTTTTCCATTTCTATTGCGGTACTTATGCTGGTCAGCGGATATATGACCCCTATGCTCACGCAAAAAAGGTAAGCCCCCACATTAACCGCAATCACCATAAAAACCGCAAGCGCAAGGCACAATGCATACCGCATGAATACGGAACGCAGTTTTTTTACACCCATTTATAGCCCACCCCCCATACGGTCTCTATCGGCGCTAATTGGAAAGCTGTCAGTTTGCTACGGATATTTTTGATATGGGTGGAAATTACAGAACTGTCACTTTCCCCATCAAAGCCAAAAACAGCTTCATAGATTTGTTCCCTCGTAAATGTTTGCCCGTGATGAAGCGCCAGATATTCGCAGATTTCATACTCGCTTTTGGTCAGTGGAAGTTTTTCGCCCTGAAACTCCGCTTCTTTTGCGCTGATCTGAAACACGATGCCGGAGATAGAAAAGGCGTTTTTCTTTTCCCTGGTATCGCGCCGTAAGTGGGCATTTACTCTCGCCCGAAGTTCATCCGTTCCAAATGGTTTTGTAATGTAATCATCAGCGCCAAGCCCTAATCCGCGCACAATATCAGCCTCTTGTATTTTGGCCGTCAGAAATATAATGGGACAGTCTACATAGGAACGTATCTGACTGCAAAATTCAAATCCATCCAGTCCCGGCATCATAATGTCCAGCAAAATCAGATCATATTTAGAAAAGTTCATATGAAGGGCTGTTTGTGCATCCGATATCAGGCTGATCAAATGCCGGTCTTTTTCCAGCACACGCCGGATAAGCTGAAGCATTGCAGGCTCATCGTCTACTACTAAAATATGTCCCATTGTTGCGCTCCTTTAAGAATATACAAAATCCTCATTTCAATCAGAAGATGTTCCGCTATATCGTGAAAACCAAAATGCTGTCAGGCCTATTGTACCAAAAGTGACAACGGTACAGAAAAAAATCCCTATCCGATTTTCGAATGTCCCCACAGGCTGCAGATGGAACAGATATGCCAAAGCGCTTTCCGCAAACCGCACTCCCAATCCATAAGGAATCATATACCACAATCCCGTACCCAGACCTGTCTGCAGAAGCGCTGACAGCAAACTTCCAACCACACCGATGCTTATACATAAGTTTCTCCCAAAACGGAACGCTAGGATCAGATGCAGTCCGTACAGCATAACATTGCTTCCCCAAAGTACAAGCGAAATTATGACAAAAAATCTTACCGGAAGTTTGATTCCTGTCATATAGGAAAACGGAACCCCAAATAACACAGCGCTGAGCGCAGTGGAAAACAGTCCCGCCAAAAGCAGGATGGCGAGTTTTGAAAAGATAGCTTTATCGCGGCTGGGGAGCGAGAGTATATTTTGGGAATGCCCTGCCTGTAATTCCTGCTCTGCAACAATCTGACAGACAACCGAGATTACAAACGGATATGCAATTGCAATAATCTGCGCAAAAGCTGCCAGCTTATTCAGTTCGCTGCCGGACGACAAATGGGAATAGAGCAGCATAAGAGCTGCCCCAAAAACCGGAAAGAGCAGATGAATCCCCATAAACCATGAATGCCTCAGCTTATAAATGTCACTTTTCAGATACCGGTAATATTCACTCATGTGCCCAGCCTCCCCTCGAGAACAATTTTGAACTGCCCCAAGAAACAGCTAATGCAAACATCAGACTGACAATCACTGCCGGAAGAACATACCCGACGGATAAGAGCGGAGAGCCATCTTCAAGGGGAATCCCATTCACGTGCATTTTGAAGAATGGGCATACAACACGGGCAGGGATCGCATAAGGAACAAATAAGAACCATTCCTTCTCGGCACAGACAGCAGATAAAATCACGTTCGCAGCTAAAGATACAAAAACAACTTTCATATGCCCCATGAAACATGTTAACTGCATAATAACGGGAATCTGCCACAAATAAGTCAGGAAAAGGAGCATACAGCCAATCAGCCCATCCAGAGGAGAAACCGTAACACTTGCCGCCATGCCGGCAACAGTCGTTGCAGTCCACAGGAAAAGGTTCGTCACAAAGAGCAGAATAACCAATGCTGCCGTTTTTCCAAGCCAGATTTTATCGAATCGTATAGGCAGGAAAACGATGTTCTGCATCCCGCCTTTTTTCTCCCGGGCAATTATGCTTGCTGAACATAGTGAAACTACAAGCGGCAGAATCAGGAAATACCACCAGTTATATGTTGAAAGCTGGACATGACTGCCGCTTAACAGATACCCCAGCAACAATGTGACTAACGGAGCCCAAAATATCAGTTTTATAGAAAAAGTATGGCGCATTTTCAATAATTCGGATTGAATGATACCAAGCATAAATCAGCCCTCCCCTCTGGTGCTTCCGACAACTTCCATAAAAATGCGTTCCAAATCCGCATCTTTATGGACTTCACCTTCATAGCTCAGCTTTCCATTTGAGATAATACCGATATGGTCTGCAATCAGCTCAACCTCAGACAAAATATGGCTGGATAATATAGTAGTAATGCCTTTTGCTGAGAAAGAGCGGATCAATTCACGCAGATCCTGAATACCGATAGGGTCTAATCCGTTTGTCGGCTCATCCAAAATTAAAAGTTTAGGATGAGCCAATAATGCAAGTGCTATTCCTAATCTTTGTTTCATGCCTAAAGAAAACTGCCCTGCTTTCTTTTTTCCCGTGTTGGTTAATTGTACCGTGGTAAGGACTTTTGAAATCTGCTCATCTGATAATCCCAGCGCCAGCGAGCGTACTTTCAGATTTTCATATGCTGACAAATTATCATACAGCGGCGGATTTTCAATCAAAGCGCCAATTTCTTTCAAATCATTGCGGCTCCAATCATGTCCGTCAACCTCTATCCTGCCGGACGTTGGCTTAAAGATTCCTGCAATCATTTTCAAAATTGTTGATTTTCCAGCTCCGTTCGGCCCCAACAGACCATAAACCGAATTTCTTTCTATACTTAGAGATATACGGTTTACCGCAATCTGCCCTTTAAAACTTTTGGTTAGTTCCGTTGTTTTCAAAATGATGTCCATACTCTGTATATCCTTTCTATTTGTTGTTGCAGAAAGAATAGCAGATAATTTTGAAGATTTCATAAAGATACGGATAGATTTATTTTTTTCTATCGCCTTTTTTCACTTATATTATCTATTGCCCATTTACTCCATCTCCTTGAACGTGCCAGCCATTCTCAGACATGACTCCACTGCACCCCTGCGTAAGGTCTGAGAAATCCACCACCGTCAAATCCGAAAACTCCGGCTCATACAGCTTTTCACGGAGAGACTTGATTACCTCCACATTTCCCTTTAAGATCGGCATCGGAAATTCTATAATCTCCAAATGCCCGTTGCCCGTCCTGTCATACACATCCGCACCAACAACTTCCGGCATCTGCTTGTAGGATTTCTCCTCCTGATTTTTCTGATAACAGCGGTAGAGATAGGCCCTGCGAAAGCCCAGCCACCCATACTGCTCCGGCAGTCCTTCCCTCCCCGGAATATCTGCCAGTATCCTTACCCATCCGAAAAATTGTAATACAGCGGATAAACCAAAAGCTGCCCTTCCATTCTTTTCAGCACCCATCCCCGGCAAATTAAAGTTTCCCTGTCGGGGAACAGGCTGATGATCTGCTCCTCCGTCCTTATCGCAGGCTCATTCACTGTTCCCACTCCCCTTCCCGTTATATTCAGAAAGGAAAAGCCCCGCAACCGCCAGGACCGTCCCCATAACGGAAACCCATGTCACCGGCTCCTTCAGCACCAGCACGGAAGTCACCACCGTTATGACGGGAACCATGTATATATAGACGCTGGTCCTGACCGCGCCAAGCACCTTTACCGCGAGGTTCCATGTGACGAAGCAGAGTGCGGATGCCCCCAGCCCAAGATACAGGATATTGAGTAAATACGTCGTATCCGCAAACCGTTCCAGCCCGGCTTCAAAATCGAAAAGGAACAATGCCGGAACCATGAACAGGATGCCGTAAAAGAATGTCCGCCGCGTGGTAAGTATGACCGGGCAGCCGAAACTGCTGATCCTCCTTGTCAGTATAGAATAGCACGCCCACACAAATGCCGCAAGGACTGCCAGCAAATCCCCCACCGGGTTCAGTTCCATCCGTGAGCCGTTAAAGCTGATCAGTGCAACACCCGCCATCGCCACCACAAAGCCTATGAAAAAGTTCGCTCTTAGCTTCCCTTCTGATTTCAGGAACAGGCGTGACAGGATCGCCGTGAAAAACGGTGCAACCGAAATGATGACTCCCACGTTTGATGCCATCGTATATGTAAGCGCGATATTCTCCAGCAGGTAATATAAGCATATCCCGCACAAGCCCGCCAATACAAAAGTCAGCTCCTGCCTGCGCCCCACGCCTTTCATACGGTGCG
>CAJUFP010000187.1 GCA_910585645.1 uncultured Hungatella sp.
CTGATCCGGTTATGTCCCAGGGCCTTGCTGCACACCAGCATGGCAGCTTTGTCCAGCTTCTTTCCGGCCTCGTCCTTGCGGCAGGTGTAGACCTGGCTCTGATACCGACGCCCGGTGCCCTTGTTTACTCTGTCATAGGGGATATCCTGGATTGCCCTGGCATGGGCCTTGTAAATGGCTGTGGCGTACTCGGCCCGGTAGGAATGGATATCCGCACTCTTATGAACGTGCTGCCAGACCTTTTCCTCTGCTGGCGTCTCCTGCATCCTGGCTACGATCTGCTCCACGTTCTTCCCGATGATAGGGCTTACTCGCTGCCGGCCACCTTTGCCCTGGCGAACAAAAGTGAAATACTCCCCTGAAAACATCCTGGTATCCTTCAGCATGTCCAGCCGCTTCGTCTCCTGGGCCGTCCGCTTGTCCTCTGGGATAGCTTCAAGCCTGGCGATCCCGGCCTCGATCTGTGCCCTGGTCACCAGGTCTTTCCCCCTCAATGCCTCCAGCTCACTTCGCCGCAGCCCTGTCCCCCGGCAAAACTTAATCAGCTCGTCATTATTGGTTTTGGAGAAGTGGCGATCCCGCACACGGTCGCCGCGGCTCCTCTTGATATCCTGGCGGTTTCTCTTTGGGGGCTTAAAATAATTATCATCGTCCGGAGCAATCCCGTACAGCTTGCCCAGGGCCTTGGCCTCCAGCTGGACAGTCCAGGCAGATAGGCCCTGGTCAACCCTTGTCTGAAGCCACTCGTTGGCGTACTTCCTTGCGCTTTTCAGAGTGGTACACTCTGGATGGTGTTCCTTGATGTACTTGATAAAATACTTGGTGTGCTTCCAATATGCCTTGTAGGTGCTGACGGAGAAAATCTTATCCCTATCCGTGCCGGCGGCAACCGCCGCCCTCTTGCTCTCTCCAAATGACAGCATCCCCGTGAGCCGGTCATAGGCTTGCTGGTGCAAGTCTTTCGAGTAAGATTTATTTCGTCTCCCCACCAGGCAGCCTCCTTCCTCCAGGCCATTAAAACCTATATAAACAGAATAATATAAATAGATTATTTGTATTATATCATTTATATAAATGATATAATACACTTATTTTATATATGATACATACAGTATAGCTGTTAAAGCCAAGCCGCCTCCTGTCAGCCCGTGGGCCTCGACAATCGGCAAAGTACACTTTTTAACGTCTTATGTGTGACGGGTTTGGGATCGCTCCCTACACTTTTTATCTTGCTTATGTGTGCAGCCCTATTTATTAAACATCTACGGCAGTTCGGGTTCTGTCGGCTCCTTGATCCGAGGGAGCAGCTCTCCAGTCATCTTTACAGTGCAACCGGCCACGTTCAGATAGTGGGTAGGGACATGATACGTTGTACTTACCCGAGCTTTCAAAAGGATTACTCACATCGGGGTCAATGGTGTACTCTCCAGTTCACAAAGGTTACTACGGCAAGCCCGCACACCACACAGGGGTATCAAACCTGTACGGCTTCTGTTTAGCAAATGCTAAACCCCCAGCCAGGAGCCGGGACGCTCTGGGCCTAATTAGCTGTTTATCCTCGCCCAGACGAGCAGTATGGGAAGATGACGTCTACCTGGTTGCCGGCCGGCAGCGGCCAGCCTGGTGCCGCTATTTCAGCAGTGTCTAACCTCCCACGTTTAGTATAGCATAAGTTTCCGGGACAGTCAAGATATTCCTATAATTAAGGTCATAGCGGTTTACCCGTTCATTATATAAACGGGTAAACCGCTATAATATCATTACATCAATTAACACTTAAAGTAAATCGATAACTGCAATCCGCCAGATGATTTTCTCCCGTTACATGATCGAAAGGATTATAAATTGCATACGCTATTACTTCATAAAGACCACTTTCTTCTGGAACCGTTACCTCTATACTACCATTGGCCGTTCCGTTTTCCCCATCAAGCATCACTATTTTCTCATTATTAACTTTATAACCAACAGTCAATAACAGTAATACATTGTCACATCCAAGCTTGTCAATATTATACATTAATGGTAAAGAACTCTCTCGTTGCGCAGATATATTTAAATCCGATATCTTTATTCCCTTATTTAATTCATATTCTTCATTTTCATAATCTGTATTTAATATAAAAGTGCCAAACGATTCCTCAAAATTATTTTTCGGTACAATCCGATTGTTGAAAAGCTGTATTAAGTTATCGCTATAATCTTCTCCAGCAGATTTAGTAATATCATATACTGCATTCACTCCATAGAAGTCTGTTGTACGATTATAATTCAAAATATGTTCATTGGGTATGCTCGTAAAGGTAATAAACAGTTTGTGTGTCTTTTCGTCATTCAAATCTACCCCCTCTCCAAAATACACTGGAAATTTTATTTTCATACCATCCTGTGCTTCAAAAATATGTTCTTCTAAAAAATTTGTTCCTTCAGTTTTAAATTGTATTGGCTTAAAATCAAAATATATTTTCATTAATACTTCCGATGTACTCCCCACCTGCGCAAAGTCAACATAAATTGGTTCGTCTTTTCCCTTAACTAAAATTGTAAAATTTTCCTTCAGTTGCTCCGTTGAATTATTATTATAAGCATCAATGTAATACGAACTTTTATAATCCGGTAGTTTGTTCTCAAATTCCGTAACCTCAATCTTTTCCATGCTATCTATACTAAAATCTCTTCTGTTCAAAAAATATGCGCCGAAAATCACGATAAATATACCGACTATTGCACTAATCAAAACATTCTTTTTCACCAGCTATACATCCTCTTTTGAAAATAATAATACTCACACCACCACCATATACAAGGTGGTGGTGTGAGTTCTTAAAAATTAAATCTTAGCCTTCCCACAAGGGGGATTCCGTAGCTGCTGTCTGAATTCCAGAGGTCTTTGTGTCCTGCACAACACCTTCAGCAAAAAATTGGCGGTATCTCTCATTTTCATAAATAGTATCTGTGTCCACACGACTGGTATTATTCCCGTCCGCAGTATCACTCGGACCTCTGGCTGCCCCATTGCTGTATGTAGCATAGACTTTCGCCTTGAGGTAATATGCAGTTCCAGCATGGGTGGACATAAACGCATACGCCTCGGAACACTCGTTTGCCCACACAATCTTTACATATCCCCAGGAGGCCCGTTCCTTTCCTCCACTACTAATCCCTACACTCTCGCCATCGCCTGCATTTACCACGTTTCCTTGGGCAAACGCAACCGGAACACAGGCCATAGCCATTACGACTGCCAGGATCATTGCCATCATTCTTTTTCTCATAAATATTCCCTTCCTTTCTTTATTTAATCAAAGGTTACGAATTCATCCTAACCTCAGATTACAAAACTAATAGTTAACAAAACCATAGACGCTTACAAGGTTATCTGAGTTATTACAAATTGCCAAGTAATACTCTCCACGTTCATCCACTACAATTTCCCGATTAACGCTTCCATTTTTACCGGCCATATAGTAATACCGACCATTGGGTGCAATTAACCCAAAATCCACACTGGCCGATCTGGGCGAATACGAACAGTTAATAGTTACACCTTCACCTGCCTCTAAGGAAAAGGACGTTTTTCCTTTTCCAGTAGCTCCTGCTGGAATATCCCACGTAATGGAGCCTGTAGCCCTTGCACCTTTTAAAACGTCATTGACAATAAGTTGTGTATCCTTCAGTACCTTGCTCTCCAGATCTGTGAGCCTTACACTCTCACTTTCCCTACTGAAAAAAGGCATTTCATCTTCCGCTAATCTGACACTGGTCTCAGATGTAATCTCCACTTTTTCCATTTTAGCTGTGCCTTCATAAGGAATCATGTTTACATCAGTAGCAAATGCCAGATTGACAAAGCAACCTAAAAGAATAGCTAATGCCCCTATTATCCCCACAGTTTTTTTCATTTTTCACTCCTCTTTCTTCTGAAGCTAAGAATTTGTAGACTTTATATCCATGTCTATTACGTCTCCAGACATATACTCCTTGCTTTCAAGCTCCTGCAACCCAACCTTCTCTTTTTCTGTTCTTTGAAACATGTAAAAAATGGCCCATGTTGCAATAGCAACAATCACAATCAGCGTACATGCAAGTATCAAAAGTTTTTGAGGAACCCCTGCTTTCGATTCAGGAACTGGCTTTTCTTCCTTTTTTTCTTTCCGACCATCAACAGCAATATCTAGTAATTCGTCAATAGATATCTCATAATACTCACTCAGGCACTTTAAATTTTCCGCTGATGGCGTCGCCGTTCCAACCTCCCACCTTGATATCGCTTGACGTGATACATTTATTGCTTCGGCCAATTCTAATTGGGACAGCCCTTTGCTTTTTCGCAAGGTTGTCAGCTTCTCACTCAGCTCCATTTGGTTTCACCTCAAATTTTATATGTAGAAGCTAAATAATGTAAACCGCAAGCGGTTTACATCCGTGCCACTAAAGGTGGCACGGCCCATTTTTTTTGTAAATTTTGATTGCATCATACTCTTTCAGTTCGCTTTCGTGCTCCTTCCGGTACTGCTCCAGCTGCTCCCCGATCAAATCACTAAGGCTCCGCCGCTGCACATAGGCAATCTTCTGTATATCCTCATAGAGACTTGGCAACACCGACAGGCTTACCCGTTTCTTTGTCTCCCTGTCCTCCTTGGGCCGGCCCTTCTTTCCGCTGGCCACTGCCGGCACACTATCGACCATGCTACCGACTACTGACGATCTCCTGCGACTCTCCCGTTCCTCCAGTTTACTCATGATCTGTTCCCTCTCTTTCGTATTTGTCCGCTATCATCATATCAGCGATAGTATTGTACTCTATGGATATCTCGCTGCCGGGTGTCTGCTCCACCACGGCCAGACCATCATAGATGCCCTTCTTGGCCACGGCCAGCCGCTTAATCACACCCAGGAGGTTATACTCCTTTTTTAGAGCGGCCAATATCTCGTTATCATCCCCTACTCTCTTTTCGTAAAGGGTCGCTATGACACCCAGCACCCTCAGCTCCGGGTTGATAAGCTCCTGTATCTCCTGGATACTGTCCTGGAGCTGAGTCAGGCCACGGTATGCCAGGTAGTCCGTCTTGACAGGGATAATCACCCCATCAGCACATGACAGGGCGTTGATCGTCAAGATGGAAAGCTGCGGAGGGCAATCCACCAGGATAAAGTCATACTCCCCCCGAACCGGCTTCAAGGCCCTGTCCAGAATCTTCTCCCGGCTGGCCCTGGATAGCAGCTCCATCTCCATCGGCGCCAGGTCGATAATGGATGTGACGATATGCAGCCGCTCGCTGATCCGCTCGATGCACTCGCTGACCGGCACCCCGTCTTTCTTCAGAACGTCTACAATCGTCCTCTGCACCTCCAGCGGCTCCAGGCCCACGCTGATGGTCAAGCTGGCCTGGCTGTCCAGGTCGATCAGAAGCACCCGCTTCCCCTTTGCGGCCAGGGCAACGCCCAGGTTATGCGTTGTCGTGGTCTTGGCCACGCCGCCCTTCTGGTTTGCTATCGCTATGACTTTCAAC
>CAJUFP010000188.1 GCA_910585645.1 uncultured Hungatella sp.
ATGTCCTCCAAAAAGTTTCCGTTGTAGGTTCTCTTAGGAGGCGGTCGCTCTATCCAGCTGAGCTACGGAAACGTGTAAAAAATGTGTACGACCTGTTACCTCGTAACAATCCTATTATACCAGATTTTTTCAATTCGTCAAGCCTTGAATTTTGCAGTCCCCATCATCCAGATCTGTCCCTTAAATCTCCTCCCCACCAGAGGCTCTCCGATCAGATCCTGCTTATTAATAGCAACATCAAAAAACATATCATTACATTCCAGTTTCATCTTGCACACTTCTTCCCCAGTGACACAGTTCTTTACGATCTCCAGCTCTTCGATAGTACCAATAATAGAATACTGATCGCACTCAATCCCACATGGCATAAAGGAAGACTCTATGATAGAATAGATATCCTCTTTCAAAACCCTTCTGGAGATCTGGGAATACAGATCAATATCCTCAATCGTCAAAGACTCCATAGCCTCCTCATTGCCATTCTTTGCAGCTTCCAGAAGATTATTCCTCTCCTTTGCGGCCACCTTGGCCATCTCCCTCTCCTTTGCCGTCTTTTTAATCGGAAGAAGAATCTTTCCCTTTACAGAAAGCCCAGCCAGGTTTACATAATCCACATCTGTAGAACTTTTCGCCATCTGTCTTTCCCGGTACTCCATAACATTTTCCAGGTAATAGATCAAAGAGATCCCCACCCGGTACTCATCAAGAAGGCCTGCATAAGTTTCCCTGTCCGTATGCCTCTGGATCGAACAATCCGCGCTGGAAGAAACAGACCTTCCCATCATATACGGAACATAATATTCCGGCTTCACATCTCCTGTCTCATCCATCTCGCCATAAATATTAACTCCCATTCCCGGAGCTATCTCTGCTCTCACTTCACACAGATTCGTCTCCTCATCTAACTGGATCTTTCGTATCTGGCCAGGCTGGCAGTGGTCAGCCAGATCCTTCATCAATAGATCAATGTTATGTTTCCTCTGATATTCACTAAATCCAACGGTACGCAGAAATCTATGCATAAACTCACCTTCTCTCCTACCTTTTACCCCTCTACTATCCCGCCCTAAACGTAAAGCTTTCTTATTATAACCGATAATATCCCATATTGCAACCTTACCTGCCCATTTGGAAACGATTTAATCACAAAAATATCATTTCCTGTTTCCGTCCCTTCCAAAACATGGAAAAGGCTTCGGAACATAAATCCTATTCCGAAACCCTTTCCATCCATAAACAAACCTCTATCTCACATGGTCTCTTAATTGCTTCCTAAGTCTTATCCCAAACTATAATCCGCTCTTACACAACCCCCTGTGCCATCATGGCATCTACCACCTTCTCAAAGCCGGCGATATTAGCGCCTGCCACATAATTGCCAGGCACACCGTACTTCTCTGCAGCCGCGGCTACTTTGGCATAGATGTTCACCATAATATCCTTGAGTTTTGCGTCCACTTCCTCAAATGTCCAGGCAAGTCTCTGGCTGTTCTGGCTCATCTCCAGGGCAGATGTCGCCACGCCGCCTGCATTGGCCGCCTTGCCTGGCATAAACAGCATCTTGTTCTCCAGGAAGAAATCTGTCGCTTCCCTGGTAGAAGGCATATTCGCTCCCTCAGCCACGGCAAAACATCCGTTAGCCTTCAAAGCCTTGGCATCCTCCAGATTCAGCTCATTCTGAGTCGCGCACGGAAGAGCGATATCACATGGAATTGTCCAGATGCCCTTTCCTTCCGTGTAGACAGCTCCCTCAACCACATCCGCGTACTCTTTGATCCTTCCCCGGCGAACCTCCTTAATATCCTTGACAATATCCAGCTTAATGCCGTCCTTGTCATATACATAGCCATTGGAATCACTCAAAGCTACAACGATAGCACCCAGCTGCTGAGCCTTCTCCGTAGCATAGATTGCCACATTTCCGGAACCGGAAATAACAACCTTCTTTCCGGACAGCTCCTTGCCGTTGTGCTTTAACATCTCGTCAAGAATATAGATCAAGCCATACCCTGTGGCCTGGGTACGAGCCAGAGAACCGCCGTAGGTAAGCCCCTTGCCTGTGAGAACCCCCTCATACAGTCCGGTCAGTCTCTTGTACTGTCCATACATAAATCCGATCTCTCTTCCGCCCACACCGATATCGCCTGCGGGAACATCCTGATCAGCCCCGATGTACTTGCTAAGCTCTGTCATAAAGCTCTGACAAAATGCCATAACCTCCCGATCGGATTTGCCCTTTGGATCAAAATTAGATCCGCCCTTACCGCCGCCGATGGGAAGTCCGGTAAGAGAATTTTTAAACACCTGTTCAAAACCAAGGAACTTTAAAATACCCTGATTTACAGACGGATGAAGTCTTAAACCGCCCTTGTACGGTCCGATGGCGCTGTTAAACTGCACCCGATATCCCTTGTTTACCTGAACCTGTCCATTGTCGTCAACCCACGGAACACGGAACGAAATGATCCTCTCCGGCTCAACCAGACGCTCCAACAAAGCTGCCTTTCTGTACTTCTCCTCATTGGCATCAATTACCAATTTCAGAGAATCCAACACCTCCTTAACAGCCTGGTGAAATTCGCTCTCTCCAGGATTCTGCTCCACTACCTTGGCATAAATCTCATCAACATAAGACATATCAAAATTTCCTCCTTTTTCATCTCATTCTCTTTTTTACACTTTATTGCGTTACTTTGACATTATACCAACTCACACTTTATACGTCAATAAAAAAATAAAAAGGCAGGCATCAATACCCCAATGCCTGCTCTAGAGCTTCCTTTTCTTCCTTTCCAAGAGGCGTATCCGTCTCCCCCTTCTCAATGGTCTTAATATAGAGGTAACACCCCTCCCTGCTGTGAACTGAATTTAATATAAATCCGGTATTGTTCGTATCCAAAAGCGCAAAAGCAAAACTTAGATTACCTCCCATCCCTGTGAAAGCATTGTATTTCACCATGCCAAACTTCTGATAGGAACTTCTCACCCCCCTGGTCAATGACTTCAAAATATCCTTGTTTGACTTGTCCTGAATCTTTAGCTCCGTAATGTCCGCAATCTGGTCTACAATAATATCCTCCAGAGACTCCGCGTCTTTCCCTCTCATAAATAAATCATATTTGCGGTACAGCCGGTTTGTTTGCACTACACATATAACAACCATGATTAAGAGAAGAATTGTGATAATTCCTAAACTTAAGATGACAATAGCCGGGTCAATTGGCCAGCTATTTAGCATACTCTCCGTTACCATGATATTTCCTCACTTTACATCAAATTTATAACATCACTTAATAGACTCAATCAGCTCAACGATTCTCTCCAATTCAGCCTCTGAATAATATTCAATCTCAATCCGCCCCTTATTTTTGTCCTTCTTGTTTATAATTACCTTAGTCCCCATAACCTGTTTCATCCGATCTTCCAGATCTTTAAAGATAAAACTTAAATCCTTCTCTTCCTCCTTTGGCTTTTCCGGCTTTTTGGGTTTTCCCAAAAGCTTTACCAGCTTTTCCACTTCCCGAACGCTCAGCCTCTGGTCGATGATCTTTAATCCGATCTGATACTGTGCATCCTGATTTTCCAGGGCCAACAGCGCTCTGGCATGTCCGCTGGACAACTGCCCCTGTATCAGCATGTCCTGAACACGTTTGTCCAATTTCAATAATCTCATACAGTTGGTAATAGCAGTACGGCTTCTTGATACCCTCTCAGCAATCTCCTCCTGAGTTAATTCAAACTCCTGCATCAGCTGCTGGTAAGCCTGGGCCTCCTCTATGGGATTCAGATCCTCTCTCTGCACATTTTCAATCAGAGCAATCTCCATTGCCTGCTGTTTTGTGTACTCCTTGATCACTACAGGAACTTCCTTGAGTCCTGCCTCCTTGGCTGCCCGCCATCGCCTCTCACCTGCTACGATCTCATAATGATCTCCGCTCTTTTGCACCAAAAGGGGCTGCAGCACCCCATATTTCTTAATAGAGTCTGCCAACTCCCCAATAGATTCTTCGTTAAAGTCTTTTCTCGGCTGTCCTTGATTTGGCTCAATGATGGACAGCTTCATCATATACTCTTTTCCCGGCTCTTCTTTTTTCTCTTCAACAGTATAACCTGGGGATGTTTCACGTGAAACACTTCTGTTTTCTCCCTCTGAATTCTCTACAACATCTTCCCCAAAAATTGCGCCTAACCCTCGCCCCAAACCTGTCCTTTTTGCCATCAAATATCCTCTCCTCTGCTCATCACTTCTGCTGCCAGCAAACGATAACTCTCCGCCCCTGTAGACCTGGAATCATATAAATTAATGGGCATTCCATGACTTGGCGCTTCCGCCAAGCGAACATTCCTTGGTATGATTGTCTTATAAATATTTTGATTCAGATTACTCTTCACACTCTCAACAACCTCCAGAGAAAGATTGGTTCTGCCGTCATACATGGTAAACACAACTCCCTCTGTTTCTAATCCGGGATTTAGTTTTTTCTTTACAAGATTGACTGTTTTCAAAACTTGATTCAAACCCTCCAATGCATAGTATTCACATTGGATGGGAATCAATACCGTATCGGCTGCAGTTAGGGCATTAATCGTAAGCAAATTGAGAGAAGGAGGACAATCAATGATCAGATAGTCATAGTATTTCTCTACTGATGATAAATGGTTTTTTAAAATTGACTCTTTGCTCTCAAAATCCAAAAGTTCAATTTCTGCCCCTGCAAGATTTACATCTGAAGGAAGCACATCCAGGTAATCCAGGGCTTCCCTTATAATACACTCTTCTATTCTGCACTCTCCGATCATCAATTCATAGACTGTTTTATCTATGTACCCTTTTTCTAACCCCACACCACTGGTCGCATTTCCCTGTGGATCGCAGTCAACCAGCAAAACCTTCTGCCCAGCCTCTGCCAGACAAGAGGACAAATTAATGGCAGTAGTTGTCTTTCCAACTCCACCCTTCTGATTTGCTATCGCAATTATTCTTCCCATAATACTTCCTTTCTGACACAGAGGTAAGTATATCACACTTTTAATTTTTTTCATATGGCTTTTATGGAAAAAGTGATAAAAAATGTTTCACGTGAAACATTCCTCGTTTTTCCTCTTAGAGTCTTAAGAACGATTTCTTACGTCAAATAGAAAAATCATTAAATTGGTGTATTGTTGAGTGAGCAATGGGGGCGAGAGTAGTCGTGATGCCAGGGAGGGAAGGGAGGCTGTGTGCCGTTCGGGTTCAGATAT
>CAJUFP010000189.1 GCA_910585645.1 uncultured Hungatella sp.
TCATCTCCATGGCATAAATTCACCCTGCCGGGACATCTCTCCTTCTCTGTCTGGCTCCACGACAATCCCCGCCCCCTTGCTCACTAAACAATACACCAAAACTTATAAAAAAAGGAAAAACCTCTTGCATTTTTTCAAAAATTATGATATTATAAAAATATGATATAACAACTTATTTAAAAGTCATAATATATGACTTACCTAGAAAGGAGAAGCGTATGCAGCTATCAATTCCAAAGGGATTTTTTATGGGTGCGGCCATGTCCGGTCCTCAGACGGAGGGGGCTTACAAGAAGGATCATCGTCTGGAGAGTTTCTGGGACGCCTGGTCCGACCTTTCCATCTCCGACTTTTACAACAAGGTAGGCAGCTATGTGGGCAATAACTTTTACGAGAAATATGAGGAGGATATTAAGCTGTTAAAGAGCCTTGGTCTTGACTCCTTCCGCACCTCCATCCAGTGGACCCGGCTTATGGACCAGAACCAGAGGCTGAACCCGGAAGGCGCCGCCTTTTACCATAAAGTCTGCGCCTGCGCTAAGGAGAACGATATTGAACTGTTTATGAACCTGTACCACTTTGACATGCCTTCCTACCTGTTTGCCAGAGGGGGGTGGGAGAACCGGGAAGTGGTGGAAGCCTACGCTGTCTACGCCAGAACCGCGTTTCGGGAGTTTGGCAAGGAGATCCGCTTCTGGTTTACGTTTAATGAACCTATTGTAGAGCCGGACCAGGAGTATCGGGACGGAAACTGGTATCCTTTTATCAAAGATGAAAGGCGGGGCCTTCAGGTGCAGTACCATATTGCCCTGGCTCACAGTCTGGCTGTCCGGGAATTCCGCAAAGCCAAGGAGGAGGGATATCTTCTGGATGACGCCCAGATTGGCCTTATCAATGCCTTTGCGCCTCCTTACACCAGGGAGAATCCCACCCCGGAAGATCTGGAAGCCCTGCGCATGACCGACGGGATCCACAACCGCTGGTGGCTTGACCTCTGTACTTCGGGAACCCTTCCCCAGGATGTTTTCAGCACGCTGGAACAATATGACGCTCTCCCGGAAATGCGGCCCGGAGACAGGGAGATCTTATCCTGCGGACGGGTAGACTGGCTGGGCTTTAACTACTACCAGCCCACCAGAGTCCAGGCCCCCGGGGAAAAAACCGACCCGTCCGGCTATCCAAGGTTTGCGGACCCCTACATCTGGCCTGAGAGAAAGATGAACATTTACCGGGGCTGGGAGATTTATCCCAAGGGAATCTATGATTTCGGCATGAAGATGAAGCAGGAATACCCGGACATGAAGTTTTTCATCTCGGAAAACGGCATGGGGGTGGAGCACGAGGACCGCTTCCGCAATGAGGCGGGGGAGATCCAGGACGACTACCGCATCGAGTTTGTCCGCGACCACCTGGAATGGGTGATGAAAGCCATTGAAGACGGCGCCAACTGCGTCGGCTACCACTACTGGGCAGTTATTGACAACTGGTCCTGGAGCAATGCTTTTAAAAACCGGTACGGGTTTGTGGAAGTGGATCTGATGAACAACTATGAGAGAAGATTAAAGAAATCTGCCCACTGGCTTAAGAGTCTTATTGAGCAGAGAGACAAGGAGGATTAACATGGGAGCATCGTTGCAGAATTCCAAATTTATTGACAAGTTTACAGAGTTTGCGGCAAAACTGGGCAGTCAGGTGCATTTAAGCTCTTTAAGGGATGCATTTGCCACCATCATGCCTCTTTATATCCTGGCCGGCCTGGCGGTTCTGTTTAACAATACGGTGTTTCAGTGGATCTTAAGCGGTCCGGCTCTGGTCAGCGCCCAGTATTGGGGCAACCTTTTAGTCAATGCCACCTTAAACATCAGCTCTCTTCTGGTGGCCGCCGTCATCGGATACTGCCTGTCCAGAAACCGGGGCTATGAAAATCCCATTGCCGCCGCGCTGGTATCTCTGGCAACCCTGATCATCATGATGCCCGGCTCTGTCACTGTGATCCCCGACGGAGCAAGCGACGGCGTATCGGTCTCAGGCGTCCTGGCTTTCAGCAACACAGGCACCCAGGCTATGTTTGCGGGAATCCTTATCGGTCTGGCTGCCACAGAATTATTTATCTTTGTGGCAGGTATCAAAAAGCTGCAGATCAACATGGGGGACAGCATACCTCCCGCGGTTGGCAACTCCTTTTCCGTGCTGATTCCCTTTCTTTTGGTTATGTCCTTTTTTGCCGTGATTTCCGCAATTTTAAATAACGCGTTCCACACGGACCTGATCACCATCATCACCGTCATGATCCAGGAACCTCTCAGGGGCGTTACCACAGGACTCCTTGGCTGCGTCATCCTGTACTCTCTGGGCAACTTTTTGTGGCTGTTCGGTATTCACCAGACGGTTATCTACGGCTCTCTCCTAGAGCCGCTGCTGATCGTCAACATGACCCAGGCCATGGCTGCCTACGCGGCAGGAGAGCCTATCCCCAATATTATCAATGTGGCGTTTGTGCCTGCTTTCGGCATGATGGGCGGGTCCGGCTCCACCATTGCCCTGATCATCGCCACCCTGCTCTTTGGACGCAACAAAGCGACCCGGACCATATGTAAGATGTCCGCGGCTCCGGGATGCTTTAACATCAATGAACCGGTTATTTTCGGCTACTCGATTGTTTACAATATTACCATGATCATTCCTTTTGTACTGTTGCCGGCCATTGGCATCATCATCGGCTATGCTGCTACTGCTCTCAACTTTATGAATGAGTGCGTGGTCTATATTCCCTGGACCACTCCCCCGCTGTTAAGCGGATATCTTGCCACTGGCGGCGATTTCCGGGCGGTTCTTGTGCAGATCGTCATCATCATTATCGGCGTGCTTTTGTACCTTCCTTTTGTTAAGATCAATGACAGGGTTCTGAGCAAAACCGCGTCGGAGGATAACGAATAACTTTTATTTTGACCTTGTTTGTGGTATCTTTATATTATGATACCTATGATGCATGGAGGAGCTCTGATGAGTGAACTGATATTTTTCAAACCATATTTTAGACAGGTCTTGTGGGGCGGCCACAGGATGCGGGATGTCTACGATTATCCCATCCCGGGGGATGACACAGGGGAAGCCTGGGTCATCAGCGCCAACAGCCACGGGGAAAGCACGGTTCTTGGGGGAACGTATGACGGTCAGAGCCTGGCCGGCTTATGGGAGGATCACCGGGAATTGTTCGGAGGCATGGAGGGGAAGGAGTTCCCTCTGCTGGTAAAGATCATTGACGCCAATGACCATCTAAGCATCCAGGTCCATCCGGATGATTCGTACGCCTTTGCCCACGAAAACGGCACTCAGGGGAAAACGGAGTGCTGGTACATCCTGGACTGCGATGAGGACGCTGACATTATCATCGGCCATCACGCAAAATCCAGAGAGGAACTGAACCAGATGATCAGCCAGGGGCGATGGGATGACCTTCTTAGAAAATTCCCGATTCGCAAAGGCGACTTTTTCTACATCCCCGCGGGAACCATACACGCCATCCGGAAGGGGACTCTGCTTCTGGAAGTGCAGCAGAACAGCGACACCACTTACCGCCTGTATGACTATGACCGTCTTGAGAACGGAAAGCCGCGGCAGCTCCACTTAAAGGAGAGTATGGACGTGATCACCTGTCCCCACCAGTCCATGGATACAGTGGGAGAGGTTGAGGACCATGGGGATTACGCGACCCGTATCCTGGTAAACGGACCGTTCTTTTCCGTGGCCAAATGGAACGTGAGAACCCATGTTTCCATCAGCCAGGATTACCCCTTTATGCTTATTGATGTTACAGCCGGCAGCGGTATGCTGGACGCCTGGCCCGTTAAGGCAGGGGATCACCTTCTGGTCCCGTCTGGTTTCGGCCCGCTGAACTGTCAGGGAGAAATGGAACTGATTATCACCCATGTGTAACTAACTGTTAAAGATCATTTTATCACTGCCGTCAGTGGGCTGGCGGCAGACAGGAGGGAAATCGTTATGGTATTTGGGGCATTGGAAGCAGGCGGCACAAAAATGGTGTGCGCCATTGGCAATGAGCAGGGGGAAATCCTTAAGCGGGTCTCCATTCCCACAGAGACGCCGGACATTACGATGCCAAAGCTGGCAGAGTTTTTCTCCGGTCAGGGCATCGCGGCCCTTGGAATCGGATGTTTTGGTCCCATTGACTTAAACCGGGATTCAGAAACCTATGGATACATCACCACCACGCCGAAACTGCCATGGAAATATTTTGATATCTGCGGGTATTTCCGCAGGGCGCTTAACATTCCTGTGGGATTTGACACGGATGTCAACGGCTCTATGCTGGGGGAAGCCACCTGGGGCTGCGCAAAAGGGCTGGATTCTGCCATCTATATTACCGTAGGCACAGGAGTGGGCGTGGGAATCATGGCAGACGGAAAGCTTCTCCACGGTATGCTGCACCCGGAGGGCGGCCACATCCTTATGCCTGTCCGCTCTGACGATACATACAAGGGAAAATGTCCTTACCACAAAACATGCCTGGAAGGTCTGGCCTCCGGTCCTGCCATCGAGGCCCGGTGGGGCGCGCCTGCCAAAGACCTGGCAGACCGGCCTGAGGTGTGGGATCTGGAGGCTTACTACCTGGCCCATGCTCTGGTTAACTATATTATGGTTTTGTCTCCTCAGAAGATCATCCTGGGCGGCGGCGTGATGCATCAGACCCACCTTATGGGGCGGATCCGGGAGTATGTGAAGGATATGATAGGCGGGTATCTTGTGACGAAGGAACTGGAGGATCTGGACAACTATATTGTGCTTCCCTCTCTTGGAGATGACCAGGGGATTTTGGGGGCGCTGAAGCTGGGGATGGAGGAAATGGAGCAGTAAAAATAGGAAAGCATGTTGTTTGTCGGTTTTGGAAAAATAAAAGAGGTGGCAGCTGCCACCTCTTGGTTGTATTTGATTCTTTAACATTTCTACAAAATAAGAAAAATTACCCCTAAAATAGCGATATTCACAAGAAATTTCGACATCTTAGGGGATAAATAAAAAGCGGGTGATGGGAATCGAACCCACGTATCCAGCTTGGAAGGCTGGTGTTCTACCATTGAACTACACCCGCAGACACTATATAATTTACTATATGCAGCTTTCCTCTTTAGGTTCACTACATCATGCCTTGGACCGGAATCGAACCAGTGACACGAGGATTTTCAGTCCTCTGCTCTACCAACTGAGCTACCAAGGCCTGT
>CAJUFP010000190.1 GCA_910585645.1 uncultured Hungatella sp.
GGCATATCTGAACCCGAACGGCACACAGCCTCCCTTCCCTCCCTGGCCTCACGACACCCCTCGCCCCCATGCTCACTCAACAATGAAGCCATAATAACTTATGCCGGCCAGGCTGTAAGAAAAGTTTAAAGAACATTAAGAATAAAAGCTGTGACAAAACCGGCTGCGGGGTTGTAAGATATAGGCACAGTGTAGAAATACGGAAAAGTTTTGTGGAGTGGGAATTGCGGTGATGTGGAGGGATTTTGAGATGGAGGGTGAATGGGCATTGGTTTCGCAAGAGGGCGCTGCCTGGGGCGGCGCGGGAGAGGAGTAGGAAGCGGTGGGAGAGGAAAGTAAGACAGATGGGACCCGGGATGAGGAGTTAAGGGGAAAGAACTTTGGCGGGCTTAAGGAGCGGGTGCCTATTATTGAGGTGAAGAACCTGTACAAGATCTATAAGGTGGGAGATACGAAGGTGTACGCCCTGGGGGGTGTGGATTTTACCATGTACCGGGGGGAGTTCTGCGCCATTGTGGGGCCTTCCGGGTCGGGGAAGTCCACGCTTCTTAACATGCTTGCCGGGCTGGAGAAGCCCTCCAAGGGGGAGATCGTCATTGACAAGGTACATATTGAGAAGATGAAGGAGAATGAGCTGGTGGCTTTTCGCCGCAAGCGGGTGGGATTTATCTTTCAGTCTTATAATCTGTTGAAGACGCTGAACGCCGTGGAGAATGTGGCCCTGCCCCTTTCATTCAGAGGGATGCCAAGGAAGAAGCGCAACGAGATTGCAAGAAAGTATCTGAAGCTGGTGGGGCTGGAGAAGCAGATGAACCACATGGCCAACGCCATGTCCGGAGGACAGCAGCAGAGGGTGGGCATTGCCAGGGCGCTGGCGGTGAATCCCAGGATCATTTTTGCCGACGAGCCTACAGGCAACCTGGATTCCAAGACCACCATGGAGATCTTAAAGCTGATGCGGCAAATCGTCAGGGAGCAGAACCAGACCCTGGTTATGGTCACCCATGACAATCATCTGGCGTCCTATGCGGACAGGCTGTTTCATATTGTGGACGGCAAGATTTTCAAGATCGAGGAGTGTCACCACGACGAAGAGGATATAGAGGAAGAGGAGATAAAGGGATGAAAAGGAGTATGATCGCGAGAGGAAGGGCGTTTTTTCTGGCTGTGGCCACATCTGTTACAGCCATTGTCATGGCGGGGGCAGCGCCTGTGACCGTTATGGCGGACCTGGTGAACAATGGCGACAACCATGTGGTCATTACCCCCAATGTGCCCAGGGGCAAGACGGGGAAACGGATGAATGTGACCTTTAACCTGGAGAACAATGACGGCGAGACCTGGGAGGATGTGGAGGTGGGATTTTCCGAAGATCTGTCCTACATTGCCAGGCCCGACGCGGTGGAGGGAGAGTACGTGTTTCCCTTTGAAGTTACCTCCGGGCTGTTCGACGTGAAATATGTGGGAACCATCCGGTCAGGGGCAAAAAAGAGCGTGTCTTTGTCCGCCAAGGTGAGGGCAGATCTGCCGGAAGGATATTATCACGTCAATGTGGAGGTCAGCAGCAAGGACAACCGGGTAGTGGCCATAGAGCCTGTGAACATCTGGGTGTCCAAGTCCACCGGGGCTGCTGACGAGGATAAAGAGAAGGATCGGGACGTGGGGTTTGTGCTGGGAGAGAACCAGGGAACGCCCTACGGCGTGTACCCCAACGTGGTGGATTTCACCATCAATATGCGAAACAGCGGGTACTCGGAGGCTGTGGACGTGAATGTGGCCATGGTGCTTAGCAAAGACAGCGCCGAGTTTCCATTTGACATCAATGAGGGAAACTACGACCGGAATTTTGAGCGGGTGGGGCCTGACGAAGTGGTGCAGCTTCCCTACAGCATGGCCATCCGCTCCGACGTGTACTCGGGATATTACCCCATCAAATTTGAGATCAATTACCGGGAGACAGCCACCGGGGAGCTTTTAAAGGAGGAGGAGACTTTTTGGGTCCGAATCAAAAATAAGGAGAAGGACGAGGATTCCAGCGGGGAATTCAATGAAAATGACAGGACCAAGGCCAGGATTGTGGTGGACAGCTTTGAGACCGTGCCAAAGACCATCATAGCCGGAGAGCCTTTTCGGTTGATTCTGCGGATGAAGAACGCTTCCTCCAGCATAGCGGCCAGCAACATTTTATTCTCCCTGGAGTCGGAGAAGGTGGACAACAGCGCCATATTTACCACGGCTTCCGGTTCCTCGTCGGTGGTGGTCAATTCCCTGGCAGCGGGGGAGGTGACGGAGCTGTCCATTGACCTTCTGTCCAGGGCGGGCATTGACCAGCGGTCCTACTCCCTGACCATCAAGGAGACCTACGACAGCCCGGAGTTTAAGAACGCCTCGGAGTCTGTGACCATTGACATTCCCATCAAACAGATCGCAAGGCTGAACACCGGCACCATGGAGGTGATGCCGGACAATATCACCGTAGGCTCGGAGACCAACATCATGTTTCCCATCAACAACACGGGAAAGGTGATTTTGTACAATGTGATGGTGAAGTTTGAGGCGGATTCCATCCAGACCACGGACACCTATGTTGGCAACATAAAGCCCGGTGAGACCGGCAATGTGGACGTGATGGTCACAGGCGCCGCTCCCACCATGGACGAGGGCAAGGTGAAGGTTCTTATTACCTACGAGGACGAGAACGGGGAGGTCCAGGAGGCGGAGGAGAAAGAGCTTTCTCTCTTTGTGACAGAAGATATGGGAGAGGATATGGGCATGGATATCGAGGTGGGGGATTTTACGGATGTTCCCATGGAAGATACGTCCCTGTTGGCGAAGTATAAGATACCGATCATCGCCGTGGCTGCGGTGGCGGCTGCGCTGGGTATTTTTGGGGTCGTGACGATCAGGAAGAAGAGAAAGGCCCGGCAGGAAGAGGATGAGATAGACAATGAGATTTCTTGATTTGCTCTCCATGAGCGTCAACAATTTAAGGAGGCGGAAGCTGCGGACGGCTCTGACGGTTTTGGGGGTTATCATCGGCGTGGCGTCGGTGGTTATCATGGTTTCCTTAGGGATTGGGTTGAACCAGTTGATGCTGGAGATGTATTCCTCCTACGGGGATATGACCACCATTTCCATCTACTCCAACTCCCGGTATATGGACGCCGCCTCCAGCGACTCGGAGCCTATGTACCTGACCGACGAGGTGCTGGAGCAGTTTAAGCATCTGGACCATGTAGACGGCGTGTCCCCGATGCTTAGCTGCTATGCCCTGTTTAAGCAGGGGCTTTACGAGACCACGGTTGACATCACAGGGGTCAGCCAGGAGTATTTAGAGAAAATCCCCCTGGGACAGGGGCAGGTTCCGGAAGAGGGCGGCCCTATGAAGCTTATTTACGGAAACTGCGTCATTCAGTGGTTTCGCAACAGCAAGACAGGGGAGGGCTATTGGGATACTCAAAAACTGCCGGATGTGGACTTTATGAACAAGCCCATGTTTGTGATTTTTGACATGGACAGCTACTATCAGTCCCAGGGCGGAGGGGAAAACGCGCCCAAACCGCCGAAAAAGTACATGATCGAGACTGCCGGCGTGGTGGAGGGCGGCGTTGACGAGTACAACAGCTACGCTTACTCCGTGTACACGGAGATCGAGGGCTTAAAAGCCCAGCTAAAGCAGATTTTCAAGAAAAAGCCTATCCCAAACCAGCCCACCAACAAAAAGGGAAAGCCTTACCCTTATTTTATCTACGACAACGCGGTGGTGTTTGTGGACGACATGGCCAATGTGACAGAAGTGCAGAAGGTCATAAGCGACATGGGGTATCAGGCCAACAGTCAGATGGAGTGGATTGAACAGTCCCAGCAGACCTATGATATTATCCAACTGGTGCTGGGAGGAATCGGAGCCATCTCCCTGTTTGTGGCGGCCATCGGCATTGCCAACACCATGATGATGTCCATCTACGAGAGGACCAAGGAGATCGGGGTTATCAAGGTGCTGGGGTGCGATATGGGCAATATCAGGAACATGTTTCTCATAGAGTCAGGGTTTATCGGCTTTATGGGCGGCGTCATCGGCCTTTCCATCAGCTTTGCCGTATCCTATGCCATGAACAACTTTTTAGGCCTGGGCCAGGCCATGATGGGAGTGGAGGGGGACATCTCCAGAATCCCCCTGTGGCTGGCAGCGTCCGCCGTGGTGTTTGCCATCTTCGTGGGCATGGCAGCCGGATTCTTCCCGTCACTGCGGGCTATGAAGTTAAGTCCTCTGGCGGCGATTCGAAATGAGTGATATAGGAAGCAGCCTGTCACTTTTACATAGCCGGGGTAGATTGGAAGATTGATTTTTTCAATTATTGGATTTATGGAACATAAATAAAATTACTTTTAGTTTGTAGAACTGGAAAGTCGGTATTTTCAGGTGACGAGACGATGAAAAAATTATATATGATAGGCGGTACAATGGGCGTTGGGAAAACGTCCGTAAGCCAATGTCTGAAACGGGAATTACCCAATGCGGTATTCCTTGACGGTGACTGGTGTTGGGATGCGGATCCGTTTCTTGTAACGGAAGAAACCAAGGAAATGGTTATTGATAATATTTGCTATCTGCTAAATCGTTTTATTCAGTGTTCAGCTTATGAGAATATTATTTTTTGCTGGGTAATGCATGAACAAAGTATCATAGATACGATTCTAAATAAAGTAAAGATTACGGATTGTGTTGTGAAAGTAGTTTCTCTGATGGCGAATGAAGAGACTTTGACCAAAAGGATTATGAAGGATGTTGACAGTGGGAGCCGTGGCACCGATGTACTTGAGAGAAGTATAGCAAGGATTCCTTTCTATCAGTCTGTCAGCAGTGTAAAGGTGCAAACTAACAACAAAACAGTTTACGAAATAGCAAAAGAAATTGTTGGGATATAGAGAAAGACAGCTTCTCCCGAAAGTACGGACAGATAAACATTCATTACTGTTGCATTTAGAGACATTGGGAACATGAAAAAGTCCACCTGTTTGTATTGTATATGGTAGGTGGGCTTTTTTCTTTGTTTATAGAAAGATTGTGTTGATGACATTGCTTTTTAAGGTATTCCATTCTCCATATAATTGAGTGAGCAAAGGGGCGAGGGGAGTCGTGAAGCCAGGGAGGGGAGGAAGGCTGTGTGCCGTTCGGGTTCAGATATGCCAAGCATT
>CAJUFP010000191.1 GCA_910585645.1 uncultured Hungatella sp.
CGTCGGCAACTACGCCCCTTGTGGACTTTCACCACAGACTGACGGCATGCCCGTCCTCTGTTTCATATTTCGCATTCTCGCTTGCGCCCCAAATAAAGCCCTATTTACCACCTGCTCTCCACTCCTTCTCCAGCATTCTCGCAGTATCAACAGTCTCATGAATGTACTTCGCCACTTTTTCACAGGAAAAACCATCCCCAAACATCTCAAACGCAGTCTCCCGCTTTTCCCAAGCCTTTCCACAGGCTTCCCCCACGGCGATTCCTTCCTCATATACCGTGTCATGTGGAAACGTTAAAACTCTTCCGCCCATTCCAATCACTCCTTCCCTGATCTTCTGCTCCGTTCTCGCAAGGTAATTTACCAGAAGTTCGATCAGTGTTCTCAGTTCCATCACATCATAGAGACTTATCTGCCGTTCCCGCTTCAGCGTCCACAGACGGCTGTAAATCTCCTGATACTCTGTCAGCAGATTTCCTAACTTTTCATCATCCTCATTGATTTCATGCAGTGAATCCTCATACCTCATAATATAATATGGAAGCAGACACAACAGACCTTTCATAAAAATCTCATCCAGATCATACTCCTGCATCCTTATAACTGGGATCCGGTACTGCGCTCTGGCTCCATCCGGGAAATTCACATGCACTGTAAGAAACTTTGGCGTACTTTCCTTATGCCGCAGATAAAGCACGCAGGACTGCGGATAGTTTATCGTATACTCATTCCCTTTCTTTTTGGCATGTTTCAACCCGATCAGAAAATCATATTCGATCATGCGGATCGCCATAGTCCCGTCCGGGCTGCTCTGACACTCCACATGGTAATGCTTGTCTCTTATCCTTAAGTAAGAATCAGAGATCACTTTCTCCGCAGCACTGTCCATATGTTCATTCTGCAAGGCCGTCACCGTCTCCCTTCCCGAATGATCCTCCTGAAACACTTCGTTGATCAGCGGAATCAGCAAATGCGGCATCTTATCCATGATCGTTTTCCACACATCATCATATGGTGTGCTGTACATGGACATCGTTTCACTTTGGTTACACATATTCCTCCGTTTCCCGCAACTCTCCGCTTCCATTATACACGCTTTTTCCAGGTATCTCAACCCGTTTTATGTCCATATCCCGTTAATACTCATACACCAGTCTCCTCCCCTCCAGATACCGCAGCGCCCAGTAGGGATCCACGCTCAACTCCTCATAGTGATCCGTTTTCAGGTACATCCCCAGATGGAGATGCACATCAAAATTTCCCACAGTCCCCTCCACCGCCGAGTACCCGGAATCCCCCATAAATCCCAGCAGTTCCCCTGCCCGCACCGCGTCCCCCTCCTGCCACTGCCTGGCATAATCATACAGATGGGCATAGTAAAGGTACAGGCCTGAAGGCGCGCGGACTCCGACGCGCCAGCCGCCCTGCTCCAGCCAGCCAACCTTCTCCACCACGCCGTCCGTCATGCTGACCACAGGATAAAATCCCCTTCCCCGCTCCATGCCCATGATATCGCAGCCCTCATGGCCCCGCTCACCGCCATAGGACCTTTTATCCATCCAGGTGTCCTCATAGATCACATCCGGCGTCTGGGGCCTGCTGCTTTTGGGTATAGGAAAATACCGCAGATCCCCCAGCACCGTCTCATAGGCGTGGCGGAGTTTTCGGTACTCCGCAGGCCTTCTCCTCTCAATGGCGGGATTCTCCTCAAAAGCGGTCTCCTCCCCAAGATCCGTCAGATCATACTCCTCCTCAATCATCATGGAAGTCAGGGCACCTATATCAAGCTCCCCTTTGAGAGCCGCATACTCCCCCAGCCTCATGGCCCGAAACCCGTCGCTCTCCCATGTATAGGCGTCCAGCTGGTAAAAATCCGGGTTCTCCACCAGATACCCGGTCATGATCACCTGAAAGGCTGCCAGAAGGATCAGCAAAACCATCTGCATATCCTCTTCTCCCTCTCTCATATAGTGTACAAAACATCATATTCTGGTGATCATGAAAAAATCCATCCCGCCTGCTACGGCTATCATGGTTTTACTACTTCTGCTGACCCACCCGTCTTTGTCTCTGGAGGGAGCCAGAAACGGACTGCTTTTGTGGTATCAGACTGTGCTCCCCACCCTGCTCCCTTTTATGATCTGTTCCAATGTGATCGTATCCTTAGGCGGCATCCGGCTCATAACCGCGCCCCTGCGCCCGATCCTCGGGAAATGGTTCTGCCTGTCCGAAAACGGCTGCTATGTGTTTCTGTCCGGCCTGCTCTGCGGCTACCCCATGGGAGCCAAAACCTGCAGCGAATTTGTCAGTCAGGGAAAACTCTCATCCAGCGAAGGCCAGTACCTTCTGTCCATCAGCAATCACCCAAGCCCTATGTTCCTCCTAGGGTACACGGCCTCCCTTATGGATCCCTCCATCCCCCCGGCCCTGCTGCTGACATCCATCTATGTGCCTGTAATCGCTGTGGCCTTTCTGTCCCGGTCCCTGTACCGTGTCCGTGTCTCGGCCCGGTTTATGGTACAAAAAACACAGCCCTGCCATTCCTTCGATGAATCCATGATGGATTCCTTTGAAGTTATGGTAAAGATCGGAGGCTACATCATGCTGTTTTCCATTCTGGCCCGGTTTATCGGCCAGCTTACCTTCCTCTCCCCCAGGATCCAGGCCCTGCTCCTTGGCGCGGTGGAGATCACCACAGGCATACAGGCTGTGACCCGCGCCTTTTTTGGGCTTTCCCAGGGGCTGCCTCTGTGCTTTATCCTAGTCTTTGGAGGCGTCTGCGGCCTGTTTCAGACCAAAAGCGTCCTGGCGCGCAGCCAGCTGTCCCTGACCCACTATATCCTGTGGAAACTGCTCCACGGCCTTATGTCCATGGCAGTCTTTACACTGCTGGCGCATTTTCTTCAATAACCAGGGCATCCTGTTTCAAGCCGCGCCCTTTGACCGCCTCCCCGGCTGATCCGACTCCCAGCTAAACCAGGAAAGCCATACGCTCCTTTCCCCTCACATCACCAGGCCAATCCCCGCAATGGGCATTCCCCATGGGAAATCGCCTTATGCCTTCACGCCGCTGACATCGCCCGCATAACCTCCCATCAGCCCCACGCCAAACTGCCTTTGAGCCTCACACCACCGGCGCGATCTCCTCCCCGGGGGCCGCCTCCTGGGCTGGCACGTCCTGGACCAGCTGGCTGCGGTTGTTGGTCACCACGTCGCAGGTGGACTGGAGCGTGCTCATAAACGCATCAAACCGCCCCTGTGCTCCCTCCATGGTGCTAAGCATAATATTCTGCAGATCCCGCAGTATGTCGTCCGTGTACTGGATAGCGCCCTGGCGGATGCTGTTGGCGTCATTGACCGCCGCGTCCAGGATAGCCTGGGCCTGGGCCTGGGCGTCCTCCACCACCTGATTGGCCGCCGCGTAGGCCCTCTGCATGATCTCGTGCTCATTGACCAGATCATTGGTCTGCGCCGTGGCCTCCTGGATCATGTTGTCCGCCTGATACCTGGCCTCATTTAAAATAGCTTCCTGATTGCTGATGATCTTCTGGTACTGCTTGATCTCGTCAGGGACCCTGAGCCGAAGCTCCACCAAAAGCTCCTCCAGCTCCTCCTTATTTACAATAATCTTTGTATTGTTAGACAATGCCTGATACTTGCATGTGTCGATATATTCTTCAATCTCACTGATCAACTGTTCAATCCTGCTCATAATATGTACCCCTTTCTCATTACCTGCCTCAAAGGCTGTCTGTGCCGGGACAAAAAGAAGGAAGACCGCAGGCCTTTCCCTCTCCCCGGCGATCCTAACGTCAATCTATGCCATCCATCTTCTCTCTCACCCTGCGGGCAATATCCGGATGGAGAAACGCGCTGATATCTCCATGATACATGGCGATCTCTTTTACAATGCTGGAACTTAAATAAGAATACTTCAGATTGGTGGTCAAAAACATCGTGTCAACCTCAGGCGCGATCACCCGGTTGGTCTGGGACAGCTGCAGCTCATACTCAAAATCCGTAATCGCCCGCAGCCCCCGGACGATCACATCGCCCCGGCACTGCCGGACAAAATCCACCAAAAGCCCGTCAAACGACTGTATCTCCACATTTGGCAGATGTCCGATCACGCCTGATAACATAGTAACACGTTCCTCCACGGAAAACAACGGGCTCTTGGAATTATTCCTCAACACGCCCACAATAACCTTGTCCATGATCTTGGAACATCTCTCAATAATATCCTGGTGCCCCAGGGTAACCGGGTCAAAACTGCCCGGATAGATCGCTACTGCCATATCTTCCTCCATCCTGCTCAAAGCCAGAGCGCAAACAGCCACGCGCTTTAGGCGTCCCTTCCCCTGGCCCGCAAAAACACATGTTTATTAGTCTTATATTCCTTTATCCTGACGATCTCAAACCCCAGCTCTTCCGTATATGAAAAATCCGTCTCCACGGACGCCTCCACAATGATCAGAGTCTCCCCTAAGACCAGCCGGGAATCTGCCAAACAGGCCAATACCTGTTTCTCCCACAGCCGGTCATACGGCGGGTCCATAAAGATGGTGTCAAAACAATATCCTTTTCCTTCCAGGCTCCTGATGCCTGCCAGCACATCACACCGCATCACCAGCCCCCGATCTTCCAGTCGGGTCTTTGCCAGATTCTCCCGTATGCACTCCGCCGCCTTCTGGTTCTGCTCAATAAAAACGGCCTGGGACGCCCCCCTGCTCAAAGCCTCGATGCCAATGGCCCCGCTGCCAGCAAAGCAGTCCAAAAAACGGCTCCTGACCAAACGGTCCTGAATGATATTAAACAAAGTCTCCTTGACCCGGTCCGTGGTAGGCCGGGTGTCAAGGCCCTCTGTGGTCTTTAGTTGGATCCTTCTTGCGCTTCCTGCTATTACTCTCATGATTCACCTCTGTTCCGGAGTGCTCTTATGTCTACCAGTATAATATGATTTTTCTCTGACCACAAGGGATATTTCGTATTTTTTTGATTTGACCAGGAAGGTTGCCTGCTGTTTGTAGGTATTTCAGAAGGGCCGTTTTATCTGGAAAACTGGAGAAGCAGGATACGGACAGGGTCAGGTAAAAGAGGGAAACCGCGCCATATGCTGAAAAAATATCCGCACATGACGCTTGTGTTTCCCCTAAAGATCTGCTATAGTAATTACATAAATCAGGGGGAGTT
>CAJUFP010000192.1 GCA_910585645.1 uncultured Hungatella sp.
TTCTATCGTAGAAGGTTATCCACATCAAAGGAAAAATCATTTAACAATTACCTATTTATTGTTTTATGATTCGGCTGCTTAAGCCAGAGCTGCCTTTATCATGATAGAACACTCAACCCGCTTTTTCTCCATCTCGCACCCAATGTCATAGGCATCGGTGATAGAACCGTGGAAATTGTAGGAGTTGGCCGCGCAGCCGCCGCTGCAGTAAAATCTCGCGAAGCAGTCCCTGCATTTCTCTTTGGCATAGACATTGCACAGCTTAAACTCATCCCTGACTCTGGTGTTTGTGATCCCCTCGTCCACATTGCCCAGAAGAAACTCCTCCTGCCCCACAAACTGATGGCAGGGGTACAAGTCGCCCCACGGAGTAACCGCCAGATACTCTGTCCCGGAACCGCAGCCGGACAGCCGCTTGGCAACGCAGGGACCCTGATTTAGATCGATCATAAAGTGGAAGAAATTAAAACCTCTCCCTTCCTTCTGACGCTTCACATACTCCACAGCCAGTTTGTCATATTCCTCCAGAATCTGAGGAAGATCCTCCTCCCTGATGGCGTACGGCTCATCCGGTGAGGCCACCACAGGCTCTATGGACATCTGCTTAAAGCCCAGATCCGCAAAGTGCAGCACATCCCGGGAAAAGTCCAGATTGTTCCTGGTAAAAGTGCCCCTCACATAATAGTTGGTCTGATTCCTGCTGTCGGCAAACTTCTGAAACTTGGGAACGATCAGGTCATAGCTTCCGGCCCCTTTTCTGAAAGGCCGCATCCTGTCATTGACTTCCTTCCGCCCGTCCAGGCTCAAGACTACATTGCCCATCTCCCGGTTGCAGAACTCCATAACCTCATCATTCAAAAGAACGCCGTTGGTGGTCAGGGTAAAGCGAAAATGTTTATCATGGAGCTTTTCCTGGGCGCGGCCGTACTCCACCAACTGTTTCACCACTTCCCAGTTCATCAGAGGCTCCCCGCCGAAAAAGTCCACCTCCAGATTTCTTCTCCCTCCTGAATTAGCTATGAGGAAATCCAGGGCCTTTTTCCCCACCTCAAAGCTCATGAGAGCCCGGCGTCCGTGGTACTCCCCCTCTTCCGCAAAACAATACCGGCAGGCCAGGTTGCAGTCATGGGCAATGTGCAGGCACAAAGCCTTTACCACGGTTTTCCTGTTTTTGAAATCAATGACGTAATCCTTATACACGTCCTTGGTAAACAGTTCCTCTTTATCGATTAGCTCCTGTATGTCTGACAGCGCATCCTCAATATCCTGGGATTTGTAGGTATCAAAAAGCCTGGTCCTCACTTCCTCCTTTAACTGCTCCGGAATAGGCCCCGGCCTTTCCATATCCGGCATCTGCTCCGCCAGGCAGGCCACAGCGTCATATACCACATCCTCCGCCACATGGACCGCGCCGCTGTTAATGTCCATAATGATATCATACCCATTATTTTTATACTGATGAATCACTGTTATTCTCCTTCATGATCAAATTCCGTCCAATACAGAAAGTACCCCTACAATCCCTGGGACCGTAGGGGCATACCCAAAGGGCATACCTTAAACCATATCCTTTGTGGGGATAGGGCGGACGCTGTCCCATAAGGTATGCCTGAATGTCTGCTTCCTGGGAGTAAAGATCTTACCGGTTGCTGTTCTCGCAGCTCTGATTTCCCACTGTACAGGAAGTCTTGCACGCGGACTGGCAGGAAGTCTGGCACTCGCCGCAGCCGCCGTTCTTCATGGTGCTCTTCAGCGTATTATTGCTTAAAGTCTTTACTTTTTTCATGGTTTGCTTTCCTCCATCTCTAAAATGCGTCCTTTATTTCCTCTAGGCGCTTTTATAAACTATAGCACAACTCCCGCGATCCTGCAAGAACTTCAATCATTCTCATTACAAATACCGTCGTCATAAAAGCAGTATCCGCACCGTCCATGGGCTTTTACCCGGTACAGGGCGTCATCTGCCATACCGTAAAGCTCCTGGCTAAACCCGTGGGGAGAAAGCGCCACGCCAATGCTCAGAGATATCCTTGGCAGCCCGTCTTCCGGCAAAGCCAGCTTTTCGTTCATAGAATCCGCCTTCATCCTGATCACAGGCTTTATCTTCTCCATGTCGCCCACCAAGATCACCACAAACTCATCCCCGCCGATCCTGGCCACGCAGTCCTGTGAGCGGAACGTATTTTTGATCACGTCAGCCACCTTCTTAAGGACTTTATCCCCCGCCTCATGGCCATATGTATCATTAACCTCTTTAAATCTGTCCACATCAATGATCATCAAAGCCAAAGGTTCTGACGCTTCTTCTAATTTTGTCCTCATATTTTCAAAAGCCCCCCGGTTAAGCACCCCAGTAAGAGGATCCATCTCCGCCTTACGCCGCAGCCGCCTGGCATTGGCCATGTTGGACTCAAACATCTCATTGTAGGTCGCTGCCAGATATCGAAACTCCCGGGCTCCCCCAATCTCCAGTCTTTTCTCCTCTTTTATGCATGTTACAAAACCCAGCAGAGGCTTTACAATCAACGTAATTATCAAGATAAATGTAATGGCGCTTATAACAAAAAAGATACTAAAGCACAATCTCTGCCTCTGGATAATGGTTTTTAACGCCTTAGCGCTCTCTGTCTGCCTTCCTCTGGTCCAGGTCACGATCGCGTTGAGGAAATTATTGGTATGGCAATCAATCATATCTTTCGTATCCCGGTAGTCAGAAGAAAACACAAGGTTCTGCGCCTTCTCGACCCTCCCCCCAAGGTCAAGCTTTTCATCTTCTTCCAGAAATACCACATCCAAAATCTCCTGGGGAAGAGGCATATACGTCTCGTCCTGACAGCGGGCAACAAGGCTCATCGCGTATACTTCCGTCTCTGTCAGACAGTTAGAATCGTCCAGGGCTTTCTGAAGAAAATCATAGGCCGCGTTGCTGTTCTCGTATCTCTGCAGGCCTTCCAGCGCGCGCTCCCTTCGCTTTGTCACATTCTTCTCTGTAAAATACGCCTCCATATACTTTGGCTCCTGTGTCACCACATAGAGCCTGGCCTGTTCTGTCAGATAATCGGATCCTTCTCTTAACAGCACTCCGTCTTTCTCACTGCTGATATAATCTTCCGTGGCCGCAATCAGCCGCTCATATCTGACGGAAACCTGAAATGTGGCGTAGATCAATATCACATACAACACGGCCGCTGACGCGATCATAATATAGTTCAGCGTGCGGATCCTGATTCCTTTCGCTTGCTCCTGCTCCTGCTTCTCCATCTCTTACTTCTCCCGTTGGAACTCTTGTACATATTTAAGTCAGTTCCCGAATATAGTGTAACCAAGAAAAAATTAAGGAGTTCCCATGGAGACATCATCCACTCCCAGGGTATTGCTTCGCTCCCTGTTATTTTCCTATTTGTTGTCCGGTATTTTGCTGGTCATTACTTCTTTTGTCCTTTACAAATTCCGGCTAAAGGAATCGCAGGTAAAAATGGCAGTCAATGCCATCTACCTTCTCTCCTGCGCTCTCGCCGGATTTCTCATGGGCAAAGGTCTCAGAAAGCAGAGATTTTTCTGCGGCCTCTCTGCAGGCCTCTCCTACTTTCTGGTACTGCTGGCCGTATCCTTTGTCATCAACAAGGGGCTTACAGCCGACACCACTCAGCTCCTCACCACCCTGGCGTTCTGCACAGGGAGCGGGATCATCGGAGGCGTATCCAGTTAAGGTCATGGCCGCGGTTTAGTCAGAATGAAAACTCTAGACCGCGGCGGCAGGTTCCTTGTCCTCCTCCGATTCACGGGCAGGCAAAATCATGCGTATCTTATCAATCCGATTCTTATCTACAGTCTCCACCACAAAGCGGATCCCCTTGTCGCACACTTCCTCGCCCTCGTCGGGAAGATGATCCAAAAGGCCGATGATAAGGCCTCCCAGAGAATCATAATCCTCTGACTCCAGCTCCAGTCCCAGGCGGTCATTGATATCATTCAGCTTCATGCCTCCCGCCACACAGTAGATCCCCGGCTCTGTCTCAACCAGGCTCTCCTCCTCATCCTCGTCAAATTCATCCCGAAGTTCTCCCACGATCTCCTCCAGCATGTCTTCCAGCGTAATAAGCCCTGCCGTGGCGCCGTATTCATCCAGGACGATAACAATATTTTTAAACGTCCCCCGCATCTCCACCATAAGCTCCGCAGTCTTCTTGTACTCATAGGTAAACAGGGGTTTTCGCATATGTTCGCGGATATGAAACTCTTTGTGGTCATCAATCAAAAGAAGATCTTTTACATTGATAACGCCAATCACATTATCCGTATTATTCTCATAAACCGGGATACGGGTGTATTTTTCTTTTCTGAAAATGTCAAGCAGTTCCTCGTAAGTGGCTTCCACGTCAACAAAGGTCATGTCGATCCTGGGTACCATAATATCCTTTGCCAGGGAATCTCCAAAATCAAACACATTGTTGATCATCTTTTTCTCTTCGGTCTCAATCACGCCCTCCTCATGGCTTACCTCCACAATGGTGCGCAGCTCATCCTCTGTGATCATCTCCTGTCTTTTGTTGGGGTCCACCTTCATGAGCATCAGCACGCCCAGGGAAAGCTTGTTGACCACCGCGATGACCGGAGTAAGGATCCACATCAGTCCATATATGATCCCGGCGCTCCTCAATGCCATAGTCTCTGCCGAGATGGTGGACAATGTCTTGGGGGTAATCTCCCCAAACACCAGGATCAGCAGAGTCAGAACGCCGGTAGCTATCCCGATCGCTTTATTGCCAAGAACCTTTATGGTCAGGGTAGTGAGCAGGGATGATGCCGACAGGTTGACAATATTATTGCCGATCAGGATCGCGCTGAGCATCTTGCTCTGCTGTTCGATCACCTTTGACAAAACCACCGCCCGCTCCACTCCGGATTCCGCCAGAGTCCGTACCCTTATTTTATTTACCGTGGTAAGAGCTGTTTCCGATGATGAAAAAAACGCGGATAATGCCAATAACATAACTAACACAAGCAACTGTATGACGTCACTCGAATCCAAAAAGATCACTCCTTATATATTTATTTTTTAGGTCATATTGTACCTGATAACGGCTGGTTTGTCAATTATCCGGACCGTTACCGCTCTTTTATGACTGCCATTAGGTCGAGTAGACATACCCCTTACGGGGTATGCCCCTCACAGAACCGGACGTG
>CAJUFP010000193.1 GCA_910585645.1 uncultured Hungatella sp.
AATCGGCGAGTGTGTAATATCGAGAGAGCAAAAAGGGAATGGCTAAATTATTATAATTTGTTCTTCCATAGAGGGAACCCTTGTATTTAACAACCTGCCTGGTCACAAAAAGCAGGTCATTCAGCCAACTGTTGGCTTGATAGGAGCAATCAATCCTCCTAAGTTTTTCCAAGTTCTTTTTATCAGCATGTGCCAGAGCATATTCATAGGCTGATTTGCTGGATTTTTTCATATTGACGACTTGCCCACAGCCAATATAAGTATGCACTAATTCCGGGTATGCCTGGACAAAGCGCAGTCCCAGAATGCTCCCCCATGAATGACCGACCAAATACACCGAACTTTGATGAAACCGGGGCAGCAAGTAATCCACAAGTGTGTAGAGGTCATTGAGAAAAATGTCAATCGTAACGGGTCTGTCAAATTTATAATAGGACTTTCCCGCACCACGCTGCTCCCATATAACAACTGTGAACTGCTGTTCTAACATCTTATTGTACATCATCACTAGGGGAAACGCAGCGTCTCCGGGGCCACCATGCAGATAGATCAGCAAAGGAGCCTTTTCCTTTTCTGCACGTATCGAAACAAACTGCGGTACACCGTTTATATTCAATTTTAACTGTTTGTCTATATACATGTTTCCTCCAACTTCTGTCGGCGCGCCTCCATTACCAAGACAGCCCTTTCTCCCAAGAGTTAACAACAGTGTAGTTCCATGGCGGCCTGTTTTTTGAAGAAGACGCTTTCATTCCATTGTTTATAATATCTTCTTGGGATATTGGCTTATCTATGAATTTTCTAATGCTTTGTCTATTGTAAATTGCAGAAATCATTTATATTATACTTTTTCAATAATTCCGCTTTTCTCTATTTTGTTCCAACATGTGCATCCAAAGTCTAACCCTTTTCCTGTTGGGTAACAAATCGGAAATTTGTTACAATGTAAATAATGCCTGTTCGTAATCTTTGACATAATACTTTATATTTGTCCTACCCTTTTGAACTATGGTATGACCCTCTTTTTCAAGCATTTCTTTTTGAGCTTCCATTCCACCCGGATATTTGGGATTTAGTTCGCCATTCGCTTTAAGAGTTCTCCAATAAGGTGTTTGGTTATCTGTTCTTTGATAACTCGCCCATGCCACGATTGACACAAATATCCCTGCAGTAATTGGTTCTGTGAAATCCGCTCCATTTTTCTTTGCGAAGTACTCTCTTATTGTTCCTATTGTAAGTAATTTTCCAAAAGGCACAAGCCGCATTACTTTGTCATAATCAATAGGTGGAGCGAAATACATTCTGTCTCCGCCGTATTTTTCGATGCTCTTTACATCTGTAATTATTTGGAATTTTGGCATATCCTTGCTGTCATGAAGCATTGCGTTAAAATCTTTTTTATCTTCGTTTGCCATCTTTGCCCCCTTGCTTGATTTTGCTGTTAATTCCAGCTTTTCAATACGACTATTTCCGCATCAGCTCCATAGCCGCTGTACTCAGACACCATGAGATATTTTTCATCAGCGATAATCCCATAACATCTGTCGCTGTCCTTTTTATGCAGCTGATTCCCCAGATAAATCCTGTTGTCATCCCAAAACTTTATGGTCTGGCCGTTTGGAAGGGTATATTCAATGTTGGCAAAGGAACCTTTCAGCGCATTCAGCTCTGTGACTTCTTCCATATCTGGAATCTGCAGCGCATTGAAGGCCGCAATCAGCTTTTCTTTCAATTCGCTTAACGCTGTTTTGCTTTTTTTACAGCACTGTGCAACAAGGCATTCTGCCCCAAAAGGCTGCCCTTCTGTTGCTGCACACCCATTACAGGTGCTGCTTAATTCACAGTTCGTACAATCAATTCCACAGATAGATTTCATTTTGGTTTCCTCCTCAAATCTCTATTTTACAGCTTTCTTATGGGAAAAAACATATATCCCTTCCCGGTCTTTGGACAGGTAAAATCATGGACGGCGCCCGCCAGAGCAATACCATTGTCCTTCAGATATTGGATTACTTCTGAAAAGGTATTATCATTTTCACGTTCCACGTAAATATACTCATAGCCGGGTATCACCCATTTTGTCCAGCCATCGGGGGCCTGGGCATCCTCATTACACTCCACCCCTGCAAGGTAAAGTCCTTCCTGAAAGCCCTCCCAGGGTCGGAAGGAACGGGAAAAGTCAGACATCGCGCCCCATATTCCGCTGATGTTTCCATCTTCATCTTTCTTTGCCAGATGCGCTACTTCTCCAAAATGGGAATTCGCTTCATCCCATAGCTTCTGAATAAAGCCGGCCCCGTCCATTGTCGCCCCTTCTTTTCCGATTACAACAAAGGATTCTTTTTTGCATTTTTCGATTTTCATTGGTTGTTGCTCCCTTCCCTTTATGTTTCATTTCATTTTAAAGGCTTTCTCTTTTTCTCGTTTTGGATATATTTATCATAGCGGCACTGCTCAATAACTGTGTGCCCCAGTAATGTAATTGCCCTTGCCGGACAGGAACTGATGCACCGGTAACACATGGTACAGTGTTTTCCGGCAGCCGCTTTTCCATTTTTCAGGGTAAGGTTGTCTGCCGGGCAGAGCCGGGTACAAAGCCCGCAGCCTGTACAGGCATTACTGATTTTCAATTTGTCCGAGTAACTTTTGGTTCTGCCGTAGTACCACAAACGCTGGCAGAGTAATCCGGCAATTTGGTTATAAAGATGCAGGCCGTTTTTGGGATACCTGCCTTTCCTGATTTCCGCTGCACATTTCTCAATCTTTCTGTCTGCTTTCCGGATGATTTCCCGGTTCTCCTGAAAGGATTTTTTCAGCAGCTTTACATCACAGACAGAATCAGGCATACGGATATGGAAACCGCCAACGATTTTGGCGCCATACTTTTTGAGCAGCCGTGCCGAGCAGCCTGCGCCGTCTCCGCTGAACAATCCCATAGTGGCAACGCAAAGTATTTTTTTACCCTTCCAAAGATCCGGATGGCTTTTGATAAAATCTTTTACCATGACGGGAACGTTTGAAAACTGAACAGGATATGCAAAAACAATAAAGTCATGCTGTGATAATAAATGTACCGCTTCTTTCTTCTCCATAGGAACCACCTGTGCGGATTCATCCAGTAAACGGACGAGCTTTCGTACACAATGTTCCGTGTTTCCGGTTCCGCTTAAATAAACACCAATCATACAAAAAGACACCAGTACACACCAAATTTATCAATGGGCGTAAACTGGATACATTCCTCCCTTAGTCCTAGTTTTTGGATTTCTCCTTTCTGGTTATTTTACCGCCATTGACCGATTTCGGGAAGACCCGAAAACAAAACCCTTCTCAAAATCGGTCTATGAAAAAACAATAAACAAGTTCATTTTTTCTTAAGATGATTTAGAGGTTTTTTAGAGACTACTCTGATAGAATGGATAAAAAATTCGCAGAAATACAGGATAAACTGTGGATTTATATTTTATCAGAGAGGAGAACAACATGAAAAAGAAAACAGGGAAAATGGTCTTATTGGCAGGGGTATTGTGTATTTTGAGCCTTGCCGTGTGCGCCTGTGGAAAGACGGAGGATGCGCAGGATGCAGCGGAACCGCAGGTGGTCCAGGGAGAACCGATTCCGGAGGATGATACAAAAGAAGAGGATGCTGCTCCGGAACCGTCCGCAGAAACAGAGGGCACAGAAGGTGGAGACAAGCAGGAAAGTCCAGGGGCAGAAGCGGTGCCGGAATCTGGAGAAAACAGTAATTCGGGAACAGACAGTACACAGAAAGAACAGCCAGAAGCACAGCCGGAGGCGCAAAATACATCCGGCACATCGGCGCAGTGGGTTGACAGCACGCCGAATCTGGAGGGGGATGCCAAAGACCTGAAAGACGGGCAGTTGACCGTGGTTGAATCTGTTACGGAAAAAGCGGATAACGGCGGGGATATCATGGTATCGCCTGGTAGCGGGGATGATTCGGAGTTTAACAAGGTTACCGTTACATATGATGAAAACACGCTGTTTGCCATCCAGACAATTTATGATGGAGGGGCCAGGGCTGAAATGTCAGCAGCGACAGCGGCAGACCTGGCAGCCGGACAGCACATCCAGGTATGGGGGAGCTCTTCAGGCAGCGGTCTGAAAGCAACCCAGATTTGTATTGTAAAAGTGGCGTAAATGATTTCTGTCCTCTTTTGGAAGGATGATTCCTTATCAGGAGAGGGCAGTTTTCTTTTATAAACATTCAGGAAGCTTCCATTTCTTTCACAAAAAAACGGCGTGTCTGAAAAAATATTCTGAAAAGGTCACCTTTCGCATCTCCAGAGCGTGTCATAAGTATAACAGCATCCAACCGAAGAATACCCGGAAAGATTTTCGGACACGGATGTAGTCCGCAGGGACATCTTCTTGCCTGTCTTATGCCGGGCAAGAAGCATCGGGCGGACGGTAACAGGAATTCTTCCAGGTCCGGGGGTATTGTGACAGATGGATGCAGAGCAGGAAAGGAGATGGAAAGATATGGACCTGGAAGCGGCAGTAAAACAATACAGCAGGATGCTGTACCGGATCTGCATTGTGATACTTGGCAGTGAGGAGGACACCCAGGATGCCGTTCAGGATACCTTCTGCAAATACCTGGAGAAAAAACCGGAATTTGCAGACACGGAACATGAGAAGGCATGGCTGATTAAAGTGGCCACCAACCACTGCCGGGATATACAGAGATTCCGGTTCCGGCACCCCAGGGTGCCAATCGAAGAACTTGCCGGTACGCTGGTATCCCAGCAGGAAGACCGGGAAGCCATCCGGGAGCTTCTCCACATGCCCCCAAAGCAGAGGGCCGTGATGGTTCTCCATTATGTAGAAGGGTATCAGGTAAAAGAGATTGCCGGTATCCTGGGGATTACGGAGCATGCGGTCAAAAAAAGGCTGCAACGGGGAAGGGAGCAGTTTCGGACGATCTGGAAGGAGGAATATTGCAGATGAGCACGGTGAACGGCGGTCAGTTGAGACATGCGATGAATCAGGTACACATGAAAGAAAATTTTGAGGAGGAAATTATCATGAATGTAAGAACACAGATGGCAGACGGAACCTACAGACG
>CAJUFP010000194.1 GCA_910585645.1 uncultured Hungatella sp.
CCTCCTCGTCCGCAAATTTCAAATAGGCATCCTCCAGACGCTCACAGCCGCTCTGCGCCTTCGCCTGCTCCACAGTGCCGTAGAACACGGCCTCCCCTTTTCTCAGAATACAAATCTCATCGCAGAGGGCTTCCACCTCATCCATGAAATGGGAGGTGAGAAAAATGGTCAGCCCTTCGCCCTTTAAATCCTCAAGGATCTTCCACACCGTCCGGCGTGCCCTTGCGTCCAGCCCGGTGGTCAGCTCGTCCAGGAACACAAGCTTTGGGTTCGGTATCAACGCCAGGACAATAAACAGCCGCTGGCGCTCCCCGCCGGAAAGACTTTTCACGGCATGACCTGTCTTATCCCCGATTCCGAAACGTTCACACAGCTTCCGCCAGTCTGCCGGCCTCTCATACAGGCAGGCGGTTTCCCTGCAAAGCTCGGATACCCTGATTTCCGGCTGGTAATCCCCTTCCTGAAACTGGACACCCACTTTCTGAAACACGGTGCGCCGCTCCTTTTTTGCATCCTGCCCCAATACCAGGGCGGTTCCTCCATCGGCCTGTTTCGTTCCCAGGATGCATTCGATGGTGGTACTCTTTCCGGCGCCGTTTGCCCCCAACAGACCAAAGACCGTTCCGGACTTGACAGACAGATTCAAGCCCTTCAACACAGTTCTTCCCTGATAGCTTTTGGTAAGGCCCGTTGTTTTAACAGCTTCTTCTGTTTTCTTTCTCGTTTCGCTCATCTTATCCTCCTTTTTCCGGTAACGGTATGCACGGCTACTGCTGCTTTTTAATTGCCCGAAGCTCGATGTATCCCCTCTCCCCTCTGGGTTCCAGCTGGATGCGGGGGCTTTCCTCGTCCCACTCGTATCCGATCACAGACGGGTCATAATGGTCGATGGCATATTGTACGGCAAGAATCGCCTGGGAATAATCCTCCTCCCGGAAAGGCTCCCCCTGAACCGACAGATACTCGGCGGCAGGCAGGGAAATGACATCAAAACCCCTCCGGGATTTCCCCCTGATAATCCGCCTCTGCCTCCACACCCTGTACATAGGTGGAAGTGCCGGGCTTTTTATAGGCTTCCGGCAGCCACAGGCAGACCGGCTCCCCGCAGAGGGAATCCATGCTTTTTAATATTCCCCAGACCTCACAGCTCACTTCGTCACAAGGCACTGTTCCTCCTTCAGCTGCATAGCAGAACGGGAAAGCCGGAGCCTGCGAATGTATTCTGCCGGCGTCACACCCAAAAGCTCCTTAAACAGCCGGTAGGAATGCCAGGGAGAAAACAGGGAGACGGCTGACAGCTGTGCCAGTGTGATATCCGCTTCCAGATGGGCTTCGATATAATCCTGCATCCTCTGAACCGCCGCTGTCTGTTCTTTCAAAATAAACCACCTCTTTCTTCTCTGAACTGCTGCCTTGGAGTTCCTATTTTATAATGATCCCCGCTTTTTGTCTCGACTTTTTTTGCTGTTTCCAGATTTCTGTCCCCAGAACCCGTTTCAGTTCTGTCAGCTCCATCCTGCACATCTCGCTGATGTCATACCCGGCAATCTTGCAGGGCAGAGCCACCCCGTTCAGGCGTTTCCCGTGACAGAGGGAGCAGCCGGCTCATCATATTGTGAATACCCTCCACCTGCTTTGATACCCGTTTCCCGCCCGGCTCCTCCTTTTTGTCCGTTACAAGTCCACTGTGCTTTAAGACCGACAGGTAATAAGATATGGTTGCAAATGTAATGGGAAAGTTCTCCTGTAGTTTTCCCGCTTCCATAGGTCCTTCCGCAAACAGGAACAGAATCTCTCTGCGTGTCTCATTTGACAGTGCCTTAAACCGGGCGTCCATAACCACATTCCTGAATCATAATCAGAATTTCTCCGCTGCTTCATCCCATGGGAATAGGATGTGATCACCTTTCCCAGGCTGGGGGTCATCTCAAAAAGCTCCCCGTATCGTTCCACCCGTTTCCTGCGTTCTTCGGAAGGAACCCTGTAGATATCCGCAATAAAATTGATGTACTGGTAACCGGTCAGATGCTCATAAAGATTCGGATTGTCCGGGATGTAGGCCATCTGCCTTTTGCACTCCAGGGGATGGGTTCGGATCGACTCTCCATGGATCAAGATCTCCTCCTATTCAAAACCGTGGATGCCAACCACCTCTTTTATAGTTAAAGTCTTCCCCGCTCCGTTCGCACCGATAAAGCCGCAGATTTCCCCGGCCCTGACGCTAGAAAAGAAGCTGTTTCCCCTGAAGACGCCACATGGAAAACACCTTCCCGGTTCCCCTGCTCTATGAAATGGGCAAAATATTCCGCGACACTGACGCAGAGCTTGTGGAAAACCGATCCAGCATATAGCGGTTCTCGTCCAGATCCGCAGCCTCCTGCAATACGGAATTTTCTGCGGTTATATCCTGCTCCTTTACAAGGGTAAACTCCATAAACAAACGGATCTTTTCTTCCGCCCCCTTATTTGTGGACTACAAATGAAAAGTTGTCTGTTTTAGCAAATAATACGCAAAACATCTACTATGATACTTTTGGATAATACAAATGCGAATAAACTGTAACGCCTGGGTATGGACAGTGGATGCCAGCGGATATTTTCTAACTTTTAAGAAGTTTCTTATTTTCAGGCCTTCTCGAAATCGGTCAATGGAGGTAAAATTGACAGAAGAGGATAAAATCAAAGCGTTATGTGGAGGCATCTGCAAATATGAAAAGATATATTGCATTTTTACAACAGCGGCAATGTGATTTTTTCAAGTAATGAAGATGAGGAAACCTATGACAATCTTATTTTTATTATGCCGCCCGCCACATTTGCTGATGTTTTCAACGAAATTGGGGAACCCGAAGAAGAGTTGGAAAAAATAAGGGATTACAAAGGAGCAGTATTCTGATCTTTTACATTGAAAAAGACATAAAGCGGAAGGATTGACAAATCAATGAAAATCGAAAGATGCAAAAAAGAGCCCTTCATCGTAATAGGAAAAGAAGGGGCAACAACGGACGGAACAGACTTTATTCAAAAACTATGGAACGATGCGAATTCCCACTTTGGGGAAGTCGCACATTTGGCAAAGAAAGATGAGAATGGAAACATTAGTGGAATATGGGGTGCGATGTCTGACTTTTCCCGTTCCTTCCAGCCTTGGGAGGGATTCAATCAAGGACTTTACCTTGCAGGCGTGGAATGTAAGGATGATTCAGAAGCCCCTGACGGTTGGACAAAGTGGGTAATTCCCGGCTATGAATATATCTATGTAGAACGTGAAAATGAGGATACCTTCTCAGAAGTTATCAAATATCTGGAAGAGAATGGTATTTCATTGGCAGGAGCCGTTCATGACTTTACCTGTCCACAAACTGGAAAGGGATACATGTTTTTCCCAATTAGAAAATTGTAAAAATTGATTCCTTAAATAATTATCTTCCGTTTTAAGACCTCTTCAAGTCTTGCCGAAATCGGTCAATGGAAGTAAAATCGGGAAAAGAGGGCAGGATCAGAAATCTTAGTGATGGAGGAAAATATAATATGTTAAGATCAATGATGCAGGTATTTGTAAAAAACAGCATGGAAGCAGTGGCGCTTTACCAAAAGGCTTTTGATGCCGAACTCCTATGCGCTTACCCTGACGGCAGCGGCGGCTATATGCATTCCGAACTGAACGCCTATGGACAAATACTGGCTGTTTCGGAAATCTCTGAGGATGTTGCTATAGGAAATACGATGATGTTCTGTTTCCACCTTGGAGAAGGCCATGAAAACCAGATCCAAAAAGCTTATGAAGTACTGAAAGAAGGAGCATCAAACGCTACCCCTGTGGGCCCATGTGATTATAGTCCATGCCAGTTTGAGCTCATTGATAAATTCGGCGTGGTCTGGTGTCTTTTTGTATAAAGGAAACAAATTATAACGGCATAAGGCTTCGACAAGTTTCGTATGGTCTCTTTTATACCTTTTTAATATTGAAACCAGGACACTTTCGGATATACCATCAAAGATAATTGTATTAAAAAATAAATTTTTCTGTCACACAGAGGGAACAATACCGTCTAATTAAACATACGGAGAAAATTTTCCACAGGAGTGCCGCAAAACTTATGCACAGGAATGAAAAGATTTTCTGTAAACATTCCGTTACAAATCTCATTTGCACTTCAGAAAAGAGGATCTATGAATCCATTCATCAACGAAGAATTACTGGAGCTGATTCAAAAAGCCAATGCGGGAGACAAGCCGTCCCTGGAAACGGTGATGCTCAGTGTACAGGATCTGGTACTCTACCTGTCCCTCCGTATACTGGGGACCTTTCCGGATGCGAAGGATATCTCTTAGGACATTCTTTTAAAGGTCATGACGCATCTGTCATCCTTTAAGGGAGAGAGTACCTTCTCCACCTGGGTATTCCGTATTGCGGTTAATCACCTCAAGAATTACAAAAAACACATGTTCTCCCAGTTTCCCTTAAGCTTTGATTTCACAGTCTCCCAGTTTCTAATATGCCATGGCCACTGGATTTACAGACAGCAAAAAGACAGAGGCGCACATAAGCAAAACCCCTGTAAAGCCTAAAGAAAATAAGGTCAGTACGGTTCATTTCCTGTTACGGGAAAAGCTGTAGATAACTGCGGCACAGGCAATGAGAATCAAAACACTGATTGCCGCAGTAAGGATATATTGCCTCAATTCCTCCATTCTGGCTCTATGATAATATTCATTTTTCATCGGTGGTTTTTTCTATTACGATTGACGAACCTTTTGATTTATCGCCATTCAGCCACTGCCATTGTTCTGATAGTTCTATTCTGCCATCACTTAAAATCTGTGGTACACTGTGACATTTCCCAATTCTTATCTGGTCGCTCAAATTAATATGCTGATAATAAAAATCTATTTCTCCATTCAAAGCAACCGTTCCAACTATACTCCCTTTTTTTATTTCCCCGCCATAGTAATCCGCCCATAAAATATTCTCATTT
>CAJUFP010000195.1 GCA_910585645.1 uncultured Hungatella sp.
AGCCCTCCTGTTTCCCTGGTCTCATCTCCATGGCATAAATTCACCCGGACAGGACATCTCTCCTTCTCTGACTGGCAAAAGCAGAATTCGCCGGTCAGGGTTTGCTCACTTAAGGTATTTCCGGTAGGGGACGCTGCCGCAACTTTGCAGTGAAAAAATAGCTGCTTTTTATGGCCTCAGTATATTGTTGAGTGATGTTAGGGCGATGTTGTCGCGAATCTGAAAGGATCTGTCTCCCTGTACTTGAAAACAATATCAAGATTCCGTTCTGTTGATTGTCATATTTTGACCATCTTAAAAGATCATGTTTACGGCATTTGCAGATTCTAACAACATACTTTTGACTAACACCCCAAATATAATAAACAGGATCTGTTCCAAATAGTTTCCATGAATTTGCCTATTTAAAATGCACAAATAACTTGTAATTTTCAGAAATTTTTAGTAAAATATACTTATGGCAAAAATTAATGTACAGGAGGAATGTTTATGAACGTGTATGGAACGAAGCAAATCCGTAACGTCGTGTTACTAGGCCATGGCGGCGCGGGTAAGACGACCCTGGTGGAATCTATGGCGCTGGTGACCGGAGTTACCAAGAGGATGGGCAATGTAGTGGACGGCTCTACCATCAGTGATTACGATAAGGAAGAGATTAAGAGACAGTTTTCCATTTCCACCTCCCTGGTGCCGCTGGAATTTCAGGGCGAGGACGGCCCCATCAAGGTTAATCTTCTGGACACTCCCGGGTACTTCGATTTTGTGGGGGAGGCAGAGGAGGCCATCAGCGTTGCCGACGCCGCGGTGATCGTGGTGAACTGCAAGGCCGGTATTGAAGTAGGAACGGAGAAAGCGTGGGAGCTTTGCGAAAAGTTCAATCTTCCCCGCATCATTTTTGTGACCAATATGGATGACGACCATGCCAGCTTTAGGGAGTTGATCCTGAAACTGGAGACGAGATTCGGCAGAAAGATCGCGCCGTTCCATCTGCCGATCCGCGAGAATGAGAAGTTTGTTGGATTTGTGAACGTGGTAAAGATGAAGGGGAGAAGGTTTACCACCAACAGCGATTACGTAGAATGCGAGATTCCCGAGTACTCTAAGAAGAACCTTGACATCTGCCGGGGAGCCCTGGTGGAGGCGGTTGCGGAGACCAGCGAGGAGTACATGGAGCGGTATTTCTCCGGCGAGGAGTTTACATATGAGGAGATTTCCGCAGCCCTTCGGGAACATGTGATAGATGGAAGTATCGTGCCGGTTATGCTGGGTTCGGGCATCAACTGCCAGGGAGCCAGGATGCTCCTTCAGGGCATTGACCGCTATTTCCCGTCTCCGGACCATTTTGAGTGCATCGGCGTGGACGTGTCCACAGGCGAGCGGTTTGTGGCCAAGTACGATGACGGCGTGTCCCTGTCCATGAGAGTGTTCAAAACCATCGTGGACCCGTTTATCGGCAAGTATTCCCTGGTGAAGGTCTGTACAGGCACCTTAAAACCGGATTCCGCTTCTTATAATGTAAATAAAGATACCGAGGAGAAGATCGGCAAGGTGTACACCTTGAGAGGCAAGGAGCAGATGGAGCTTAAGGAGCTTCACGCCGGGGATATCGGCGCGGTGGCTAAGCTTAGCGTGACCCAGACAGGGGACACTCTGGCTGTGCGGACGGCTCCTATTGTGTACCATAAGCCCCAGATTTCCACTCCCTACACGTATATGCGGTACAAGACCAAGACCAAGGGTGATGACGACAAGGTGGCTACGGCTCTTGCCAAGCTGATGGAAGAGGATCAGACCTTAAAGGTAGTGGGGGACAAGGAGAACCGTCAGACTCTGCTCTACGGCATCGGCGACCAGCAGCTTGATGTGGTTGTCAGCAAGCTTTCCACCAGATATAAGGTGGATATTGAGCTTAGCAAGCCAAAGTTTGCCTTCCGCGAGACCATCCGCAAGAAAGTGGAGGCTCAGGGCAAGTACAAGAAGCAGACCGGAGGCCATGGCCAGTACGGTGATGTGAAGATGTCCTTTGAGCCGTCAGGGGACTTGGAGACTCCCTATGTGTTTGAGGAGCAGGTGTTTGGCGGGGCTGTGCCCAGGAACTATTTCCCGGCAGTTGAGAAGGGAATCCAGGAAAGCGTTCTCAAAGGGCCTTTGGCAGCTTACCCGGTTGTGGGCATCAAGGCGGTGCTCTTAGACGGATCTTACCATCCGGTGGATTCTTCGGAGATGGCCTTTAAGATGGCGGCTTCTATGGCTTTTAAGAAGGCGTTTATGGAGGCCAGCCCGGTTCTGTTGGAGCCCATCGCTTCCATGAAGGTTACGGTTCCGGATAAATTTACCGGCGATGTTATGGGCGATCTCAACCGGAGAAGAGGCCGGGTGCTGGGTATGAATTCAGACCATCACGGGAAACAGATCATCGAGGCGGATGTTCCTATGTCAGAGCTGTTTGGGTACAACACGGATCTGCGGTCCATGACCGGAGGCATCGGTGTCTATGAGTACGAGTTCAGCCGGTATGAGCAGGCTCCAGGGGATGTTCAGAAGAAGGAAGTGGAAGCCAGGGCTGCTCAGGGGGATAACGGGGATTGACAGATTATAGGTAGAGGATAAAGGATAAGTGAGGAGTCGGAGCCGGCCGGGGAGGCTGGGGACGGCTCCTCTTTTTGAAAGAATGTGAAAAAATACTTGCATTCCCCCCAGCCGAATGGTACAATCAAAGGGACTCATGGATGTGAGAATAATCGAATACTGGGGAGCTTGTGTGCCAGGCTGAGAGGAAATGAAGAATTTCGACCCATGAACCTGATTTGGATAATGCCAACGTAGGGAGATGCTTTGTACCTTTATGGACTGCCGTTATCTGCGCGGTCTTTTTTATTTTGAAAGAATTTTGGGACCTGCGGTGATGAAAAAGGAGCAGACCATGGTTTTACTTCCGGGCATTTTGCGGATCATATCTTTTGAGTCGTATCCGTTCATGTTTCATGAACATGTATGAACATTGCTAGGAGGAAAAAGACCATGAAGAGGAAAAAAACAGCAGTATGGATGGCAGCGGCGCTTTCTGTCGCTATGCTTGGATGTGCCGGACAGAGAGCCGACGGCGGCGCGGATCCGGGGCTTAAATCGGAGGCGGGAAAAGACGGCGGGTTGGAGGCAGACAGCGGGGCGGGAAAAGACGGCGGGTTGGAGGCAGGCAGCGAGGCGGGAAAAGACGGCGGCTTGGAGACAGACAGCGGCTTGGGGGCAGACAGCGAGGCGACAAAAGACAGTGGGGCGGAGACGGGCAGCGGGGCGGACAAAACACAGCTGCAGGATGTGACGGTGATTTTGGACTATGTGGCTAACACCAATCACACGGGGATGTATGTGGCGCTGGATCAGGGGTACTATGAGGAGGCGGGGCTGAATGTCAGGATCATTGAGCCCACGCAGGGGGCTACGGCTACCTTGATCGCTGTGGGAAAGGGGGATTTCGGCATTAGCTATCAGGAGGATGTGACGGTGGCTTTAACCTCCCACGATCCGCTGCCGATTAAGGCCATTGCCGCGATTATCCAGCACAACACGTCGGGATTTGCCACGTATAAGGATAAGAATATAAAGTCGCCTAAGGATTTTGAGGGGAAGACCTATGCCGGGTGGGGCGGACCGGGGGAGGAAGCGGTGTTAAAGGCAGTCATGACCCAGGCAGGAGGGGATTTTTCTAAGCTGACTATGGTGGTTTCCGACGGCTCCGGGTTTGAGGCTCTCCGGGACAAGGCGGATGTGATGTGGTTTTTCGAGGCCTGGGACAATGTGAAATGCCGGCTGAATGATTTCCCCATCCAGTACACGCCGGTAAGGGAGCTGGATGAGCGGCTGGATTACTACACGCCGGTGATCATTGCGTCGGACCGGACTTTGGAGGAGCGGCCGGACATGGTGCGGAAGTTTCTGGCGGCTACGGAGAAGGGGTATCAATACGCGATAGAAGATCCAAAGAGCAGCGCGGAGATCTTACAGAAATATGCCCCGGATTATTCTCTGGAGATGCTGACCATGTCCCAGGAGTATTTAGCGTCCAAGTATATGGAGGACAGCGACCGGTGGGGCGTTATGAAGGATGAGGTTTGGGACGGTTATACCGGGTTTATGGAGGAATACGGAGTGATCGAAGAGGCCATTCCCGCAAAAAAGTGTTATACCAATGAATTTTTGCCCTGAGAGGAAAGATGTTGTTGAAAACCGGAAACAGGTTGTGGTACAATGCCTTACGAGGTGATGTAAGATGGGGATTTTTATAAAGGCGGTTTACGCGGGATTTATGATAGGGATCGGAGGCATTGTATATTTGTCGGTGGAGAACCGGGTTGTGGGCTCCCTTTTGTTCTCGTTTGGGCTTCTGACCATTGTGACTCAGGGGTTTTACCTGTATACAGGCAAGATCGGGTTTGTGAAAAGCCTGAAGGGATTGCCGGATATGGCTGTTACTGTGGCGGGGAACTATGTGGGAACCTTTCTGGCCGCGGTGATATCCGGCGGGGCGGGCTTAACGATCTCAAGCGCCGGGTTGGTTTCGGCAAAGCTTGACAAGGGGATTGGCAGCGTGTTTTTGCTGTCAGTGCTCTGCGGTGTCATGATGTACCTGGCCATTGATAATTACAATAAGAATAAGAATGTTGTGTTTATCATGTTTCCGGTGATGATCTTTATCTTGTCCGGGTTTGAGCACTCCATAGCGAATATGTTCTATTTCCACCTGGCGGGGGCATACGGTGGAAAGGCGTTTTTGTACCTGCTTGTGATGGCGGTGGGAAATGGCGTGGGGGCGAAAGTGTTCGATGTGTTTGTGCGTAACAGTTCAGATAGGTCTGCGCGTTTACCGCGCTGACTGTGCGAAAGCGTAATGGTAGCAGGCATCCGGCCCATCGCCAAAGGCGATTCTAAT
>CAJUFP010000196.1 GCA_910585645.1 uncultured Hungatella sp.
GGCGATTCTAATTGGCCGGATGCGTAACAGTTCAAGGGTCATCTGAACTGTTACCCCGGGCCGTGTATTTATGGTGTTTTTCAGTAAAAAGCATTTGACATGCCCTGTTTCTTGTGCTATTCTTAGTAAAGTTGCAATAAGTTTTGCGGCGTTAACTATTTTTATATCTATCTTGGAGGTAATAGCATCATGAGCAAGGGTACAGTTAAGTGGTTCAACAATCAGAAAGGATACGGCTTCATCTGTGATGAGGAGGGGAACGATGTATTCGTACATTACTCCGGCCTGAACATGGATGGCTACAAGTCTCTGGACGAGGGCGCAGCCGTTGAGTTCGACGTGATTGAAGGCGCTAAAGGACCACAGGCAACAAATGTGACAAAATTATAATCATCTAGTTTTCAGTGTACCTTTTTCATTCTATATATAATTTATTTATGTAAGAGAGGAAAGCAGTATACGTCCTAAGTGATTAAAGCAGAAAACGCATCGTGGATGCGTTTTTTGCTTTTCTTTTTTTGCTGCCGTCCTTCCTCATCTTTGCATTTCGCCAACATCAGGCCTTCCGGTTTTCTCCTCTGTTCCCCAAAATCCGCTGCCCTTTTTCCGTTACTGTTCACGGCCTGGTTGTTCACCACGCTGAACAACCAGGAGGATGCACGTAATGGCCGGAATCTGGGGCGGCCCAGGTTACTATTCACAGCCACACCGTGAATAGTAACCTTTTTCCTACCTTGCCGCCTTTTCAAGAAGCAGCCCTAACTCCTCCACGGAAAACTCATATTTCTTGTTGCAGAAATGGCAGTTCATCTCAATGGGCCTGCCCTCCTGGATCATCTCCCTAAGCTCCTTCTTTCCGATACTCACCAGGGCCTTTTCCACCCGCTGTCTGGTACACCCGCAGAAAAACCGGGCGTCCATCCTGTCCGTGATCTCCAGATCCATCCCTGAAAGCAGGTTCTCCAGGATCTGTGCCGGCCCCATGCCCTGGTCCAGAAGAGAAGTTACTGAGGAGATCCCTCCGATCCTCTCCTCCAGGGTTCCAATAACCTCCTCCGACGCCCCCGGCATCAGCTGGATCATAAACCCTCCTGCCTGCCTTACCGTATTATCCCGATTCATCAGCACTCCCAGGGCAACGCTGGAGGGGGTCTGCTCCGATGTGGCATAGTAGTAGGTCAGATCCTCCGCGATCTCCCCGCTGACCAGGATCGTCTGCCCCACATAGGGCTCCTTTAATCCCACGTCCCGGATCACGCTTAACACCCCGATGCCCAGGGCCCCGGCCACATCCAGCTTGCCCTTGTCATTGCAGGGCAGCGCCACCATGGGATTGTTGACATAGCCCTTCACATTGCCCCTGGCGTCCGCGGTCACTGTAATTCCCCCTATGGGGCCGTCCCCCTGGATCTTCAGGGTCAGAAGGTCCAGGTCATTTTTCATCATGGAGCCCATCATCACTCCCGCGGTCAAAAGCCGCCCCAGAGCCGCCGTGGCCACAGGGCTGGTGTTGTGGCTGGCTCTGGCTGTCTCCACCAGATCTCTGGTTGTGGCCCCAAAGGCCCGTATCTGTCCCTGGGCCGCTGTGGCCCTGATCATATGATCTGCCATCATGATCCCATCCTTTCCTGCTGTCATTGGTTCTCCTCTTTTCCATGCTCCCTGGCGATGACGTAGATCCGCTGGCTGTCCGCCCCCGGATAGTCCCTTGTAAACGCGTTGTACACAGCCACAAACTCCATGCCAGCCTCCCAAAGAGCTTCTCTGATCTCCTCCACAGAGTAGGCCCGCTGAATGTGGGTCTCCTCATACCTGCGAAACAACGTTCCCTCCTGCCGGACAAACAGCGTCAGATCATACTCATTGATCTTTGCCTCTTCGTCGTACTCATTTTCCCAGATAAAACCGCAGTCCTCCCTGGACTCGGCTATGGTCTGGCAGCCTAAGATCTCCCTGTACTTATACTCTGTGTTCAAGTCAAAAACAAACATCCCGCCAGGGTCCAGGTAATTATTTACAAGGCGAAACACCTGCTTAAGATCCTCATACTCCGTGATATAGTTCATGGAGTCACAGACCGACACCACAGCCCTGACTGTGCCGTAAAGCTCAAACTTACGCATATCCTGGTGAAGATACAGGATATCCAGACCGGAAGCTTCCCGCTTTTCCATGGCAGTCCCCAGCATATCCCCGGAGCAGTCCACCCCGATCATGTCATACCCCATGGAGGCCAAAAGCTCTGTCAGGTTTCCTGTGCCGCATCCCAGCTCCAGCACCAGGCCGTTCCGGACGCCATATTCCGTCAAAAGGCTTTGAACATAGTCTGCCCATTCTTCATAAGGAATATTATCCATAAACGCGTCGTATACCTCCGCAAACGCTGTGTACGCCTCCACCGCTTATCTCCTCCTTTTAAAAACCGCAAAAAAGCAGAGACTGTCACAGCGACGTCTCTGCTCCCCTCTGCCAGCCCGCTAACCTGCTAATCTGCTAATCTGCTAATCTGCCAACCTGCAAATCTGCCAGTCTGCAAATCTGCTAACCTCACGGATTGCTTACTGGTTTTTGCCGCAGCACTTCTTGTACTTTAAGCCGCTGCCGCAGGGACACGGATCGTTTCTCCCCACCTTTGGACCTTTGACAATGGTTCCCGACGCCTTCTGCGCTTTATACAGCTCTTTGCGCTTGTCCTGGGTCAGGATATCCTCCCACATAGGCAGGTTATACAGCCAGTCCGCCTTAGCCTCAACCATGTTGTAGTACAGCTTCTCAGGCTCGATCTCGATCTTCACCACCGTGTCCTCCTCCATGGTGTCGATGGGATTCTGATAGCCCTTTAAGCTCTCGTTAATGCCGTCCAGAAATCCGGTCATAATGAGCACTTCCGTCTCATACTTCTCGGCCAGCTCCTTCACGCTTCCCTCCACCACCTGGGCGGGGTCAGACAGCAGCTTCTCATAGATCCCCTTCTCAATGGCAAAATAACCGGACCAGAGTTTCTCTCTCTCTTTATCATTCAGGCCGTCGCCATAGGCCAATTTCCGCCATGTCTCTAACAGTGCCATGTCCATTCCATCCTTTTCTCCTGATTTCTATAACAATGCCCTGGGGGCAAATTCTTTATTAGTATATACCAAGTCCGGCGATTTTGCAACGGCATTTTTGACGGACCTTGACGGACCTGCTTTGTGTGCTTTGCGGAGCCTTTACAGTTCACCGGCGCCCAGCCAACCATAACCCAGACCGCCATTTAAAATCGCCTGCGGCAACAGGCGGCCTGGTTCGCTGCCATCACCCGCATCCTCCGTGCCAGGCTAGCAAGGGAATACACAATAACATGGAACATTCAGCTGTTTTCGAAATTCGCCAGCCGCCTTTTGAGTTCTGCGATCTCGGCATCCTTTTCTTTCAATCTGGTATCTTTCTCCTCCAACTTGGCATCCTTCTCCTCAATAACAGCCGCTTTCATTTCCAGTTCCTTTTCAAGCTCTTCTATCATATATGTTACGGTATTCTGATCCAGTATCTTCAATGCCTCCGAAAACATCCCCAACACCTCCTCTTCAGCTGTTTTCAAAATCTGCCAGACGCCTTTTGAGTTCTGCGATCTCAGCATCCTTTTCTTTCAATCTGGTATCCTTTTCTTTCAATTTGGTATCCTTCTCCTTCAATCTGGCATCTTTCTCTTCCAACTTGGCATCTTTCTCTTCCAACTTGGCGTCTTTCTCCTCAATAACAGCCGCTTTCATTTCCAGTTCCTTTTCAAGCTCTTCTATCATATATGTTACGGTATTCTGATCCAGTATCTTCAATGCCTCCGAAAACATCCCCAACACCTCCTCCGGTTTTTGGCGGAGCATAGCTATCTCCTCATAGATCTCCCGAATCCACGGGTATTCCGGATATTCCTCGATCAGCTTCTTTGCGTCATCCGGATCTTCCGTCGTAAGCAGGGACAGCCACGCAGTCTGTTCGCTTCTGCTTTTAGGATACGGAATTTTCCGAAAAACGTCAAGTGCTATCAGAAAATATTCCTGCAATAATTTCATGTTCAGCCCTGTATCAAACACTGTCAGGCCATAATGCACCCAGGCATCCGGGATCTTATGAAATTCCCTGGTGCTTTTTTCGAAAATGACAATGACATACACGCTCTTAATATCCCGATACTTAAAGGAGCTGCCCCTCTCCCCCTTGACCCGCACATACTGACGCATGACCAGATCCGATGAATAACAGGAAATGCGTTCCCCAGGGAAGGCATACCCCTGCTTCTGGATCTCCACGTTTATAAGCGATCCGTCCTCCAACTCCCCCAAAAGATCCATGATCAGAAGACTCCCTCCGTCCAGCACACTGTCATCCGTCGGAAGGATGCGGACTACCTTGATTTTTACTCCCAGAATGCTGGACACAAATTTGGAGAGACGGTCCTGATGGATATCCGGGTGAAAGATTTTCTTGAAAAACGGATCATAGGTTAACGGCAGGGACTTCTTCCCCTGGCAGAAGTCCACAAAACGCTTCCTCCACTCCTCATTTAGCCCTTGATAACTGCCATAAAGCACTGGGGAGCGCTTTAACATCCCCACCACTTCATCCTCTGACCCCGGCGCAACATCCCAGGTCTGACCATCCACTTGCCCCGCTGATATTAATTTTCCATTTGCCATAAAACGATTACCTCCATTTGTAAAAGAAATTTGAATCCGGAATATGTGGCGAGAATTCACCAGAAACCTAGATCAAAAAAGTTAAGTAAACGACTGATATATAAATCCACAGCCAGAA
>CAJUFP010000197.1 GCA_910585645.1 uncultured Hungatella sp.
CCCGACTGATTTCCGCTTTAAGGGCTCATCGGAATGCTTGGCATATCTGAACCCGCCCGGCACACAGCCTCCCTTCCCTCCCTGGCCTCACGACTCCTACGCCCCATTTGCTCACTCAACAATACACCAATTGAAAAATCCCAACCTCCCCCAACTTTTTCCTACCCTTTCACCCCACTGGCCGCCAAACCTCCCGTAATATACTTCTGCAGCACAATAAAGATCACAATAATCGGAATAATGGACAAGATCGAAGCCGCCAGAATCGAATTCCAGTCAACCCCCATGGTCCCGATATAGCTCTTGATGGCGATCTGGATCGTAAAATTCCCCTGGTCCGACAGCACCATAAGAGGCAGGATATAATCATTCCATCTCCACATAAACGAGAAGATGGTCAGGGTAATGGTCACCGAGGACCCCAAAGGCAGCATCAACGTCCGGAAAATATGAAACTCCGACGCCCCGTCCAGCCGCCCCGACTCCACAAGCTCCAGCGGAATCGACATATAGTGCTGGCGGTACATAAAGATTCCCGTGGTGGTGGTCACAACCGGAAGGATGCAGCCCCAGATATTATTGTAAAGCCCCATCTCGCTGACCACCGTAAACTGAGCGATGGTCAGGATCTCCCCGGGGATCAGAGTTCCCAGCAAAAACACGGCGAATACTTTGTTCACATAGGAGATCTCCTTCCGGTAAATGGCCAGGGCGTAGCCGCACATGGCGCTGATGCCAACCGTGATCAGAGTTCCCACCACAGCCAGAAACAGACTGTTCTTCACATACGTAAACAGGCCGTCCTCCACCACGCCTTTATAGGCGCTTCCGTCCGGGTTCTGGGGAAACAGATGGAGCGGGTACGCGAACAGTTCGCTGGAAGGCTTAAACGAGCTAAAGCAAAGCCATATGATGGGAAAGATCATCAAAAGCGCCACCGCCATCCCCAAGATCGTAACCAAAGTAACCTCTAATTTCTTTTTTCCTGCTCCTTCCATTACACTTCACCTCCGCCTTTGGTCGCTCTGAACTGAACCACCGCGATGACAATAAACAAGATACTGATAATAACCCCGGCCGCGGACGCGTAGCCGTACCGGTACTGGTTAAAGCCCTGGTCAAAAATATACTGCACAATGTAAGTGGTGGAAGACCCCGGCCCTCCCAGGGAAATACCCTGTACCAGAGCATACTCCTTTAGCAGGTTCACCGTAGAAAGAAGCAGCACGATAAACGTGGTTGGCATCAAAAGAGGCAGGGTGATCCTGAAAAACGCCTGGGACTTTTTGGCCCCGTCCACGCTGGCAGCCTCGTACAGCTCCCTGGAAATGTTGTTGATGCCGCCTACATACAACAGCATATAATACCCGGCGGAGATCCAGTTGGAGGCCACGCTGATGACCACGGTGGCCAGCACCGGATTTAACGACCACTGCAGCGGGTCAACGCCCATTTTCTGCAAAAGGAAATTAATAAGCCCGTACTCCTGCCCAAACATCCAGTTGATCGTAATACCTGCCACCAAAGCCGAAAACAGCACCGGAATATACACCAGAGTCCTCACCAGGGTAGTTCCCCTAAGGCTCTTGGACGTGACAAGGGCGGCAAGCAGAAGAGGAATGGCAATCTTAAACGGCAGGTTGCACACCGTATACACAATGGTTCTCCACACGGTCTTGTAAAAATCCCCGTTGGTCAAAATATCCGCGTAGTTCTTAATCCCGATAAAATCCATAGTCTTCCACCCGTCATAGTTGGTAAATGAAAACCAGATGCTAAGACCCAGGGGAAGCAGAAAAAACACGCCGAACAGCGCCAGGGACGGGATGACAAACATCCAGAAAGACCTGGTATGGCAAAAAGCCTGTTGTCTCTTTTTCATAAATTCATTCCTTCCTAATACATTATTTGCCCTGCAAAATTGTAAACAAAAAGCTGCCGCGGCCTAACAGCGGCAGCCCAAACCAGCGTCAATACCCCTTGGCCCATCCTGAGGACTCAGAAAGCGCGTCCGCAAAGCCGTTTAAAGCTTCTTCGGGGGTAATCTCACCAGACACTGCCCGTTTCAGAGAATCTCTGTACTCATTGTCCTTGTAGTTTCTCCAGGAAGAATTTTCATCTACCATAAAGGTGTCTGTCACATAGTTGGTCTCATTCTGCATAATGGCAAACTCTTCCTTTGCCTTGTCCGTATCCGGCGTGTAGGTAATCTCGTTCATAACCGAAGGCTCTTTGCGGATCTGCAGAAATTCCGTGTAGTGCTCCGGCTCAAACAGCCACTGGACAAACTGCTTCGCCAGCTCCACGTTCTTGCCGTTGGCCGGGATAGCCAGGGCCTCGCCGCCGATGATGGCAGACTGTCCCGCGCTCCCCTTGGGCGTCGGCATCACGCCGAACTCAAACTTGAAAATGTCCGAGGCAAAAGTGTTGTAATTCCAGGAACCGGAAAGCAGGATCCCCGCGTCGCCGTTCTTAAAATACTCCACCGGATTGTCCGTGGTGCCCCCTGCCCAGATGGCCTTTGGCATCACCTCATTGTTGGCCTGGACAAACCGGGTCAGGGTCTCGATGTTTGCCGGGCTGTTTACGGTCACCTTAAAGCTGTCCCCGTCCTGCTCAACCAGGGAGCCGCCGTTGGCGTACATCAGGATATCGTACCTTGCCCTGGACACGTCCGCCGCAAACCCGTACTTCACATTGCCCTTCTCCTGGATCACCTTGGCATTGTCATAAAGCTCATCCCAGGTCCAGGGCTTGTCCACGGTAGGCGCCTGGATCCCCGCCGCGGCGAAGGCGTCCTTATTGTAAAACATGCAGGTGGTGGTAAACTGGTCCGGAATCCCTGTGATGGCCTCCGAGGAGTAGGACTTGCCCACGATCTTAAGAGCTGACTGGTTAAACTTGGACAGGTCCACAACCGAGCTCATGTCCACAAATTCCTCCGGGTACAGCTGGTGAAGGAAGGTGGTCGCCACCAGATCCGGCAGGTCCTTGTTCTTTGCCATGGACGGGAATTTGCTCCTCATGTCGTCATGGGAAATGATGATCTGTTTGATCTCATTGCCGGTCTCCTCAGACCATTTTTTCAGGGCATTGCCAAGGGCGTCCCCCTCCCCCGGCTCCTCGGAGATCATAACCTGCAGAGTCTGCCCTGTGATGGGGCCCTCTGCCGCTGCCCCGTTTCCATTTGCCCCAGACCCTCCGTCCTTGCCTGAACCGCCGCAGGCTGCCAGAGACATTACCATCGTAGCAGCCATGGCTCCGGCTGCCGCCTTGTAAAACATGTTCCTCATTTCTTTTTTCCTCCTCTCATTCTGCCACATAGTTTCTGCTCTCCATAAAGAAAAGCATTGCCAGCGCCTGACCATAGGGCATGGGCTTTAGTTCGATCTCTTTGTAGAAATCCTTACTCTCCCGCCCCATGGGGGTGCCGTAAGACACCTGATGGACCACGCCGTCCTCGTCGGTAAAGCCCAGGATGGGCTCCACGGCTTTGAGGGCTTTCTGTGCCCACCAGGCCTCCCCCAGACCTAAAGATACCCCTTTCAGGATCCCGTAGGCAAACCCGCAGGTGGCGCTTGCCTCCACATAGGAGTCCCGGTCATCCACCAGGGTGTGCCACATGCCATTTTCCTCCTGAAGCTCCATGAGAGCTTCCACCTGCCGCCGCCACGTCTCGGTGAGAAATTTCTTCACGCTGCCGCTGACAGGCACCATGTCCAGATATTCCGGAATGGCGGATGTGATCCAACAGTTGCCTCTCCCCCAGAACGCCCCCGCGAAATGATGGTTCTCCTTAAAGGTCCACCCGTGATACCAGAGCCCGGTCTTCCGGTCAGAAAGATACTTGACGTGAAGCAGAAACTGGTACTCCGCCTCGTCCAGATACTCCTGTTTCCCCAGAATCCTGCCCATATTGGCCAGAAACAGGACGGTCATAAACAGGGTGTCGTCCCACAGCTCCTCCTCGTTCACCGTGTCCGAGGTGATGTGCTGCAGTCCGCCCTCCCTGGTGCGGGGAAAATCTCTGCAGACCCACTGGGCCCACTCCCTGCACACCTCCATGTAATCCTCCCTGCCCAGCTCCTCCGCCACATAGGACATGGCAAGCAGCGGGGTCACGGTGTTCACGTTCTTGGCCGGAAGACCGATCTTCATCTGCCGCTCATAGTAGGTGAGAAGGATATCCATGTACCGCTTATCCCTTGTCTCCCTGTACAGCTTCCAGACTCCAAACAGCCCCACCCCCTGGGTCCATTCCCAAAACTGGTACTTTCTGATATCATCGTTAGCGAGGCTTTTCGTCTTCATCCCTTCCAAGAACCGGGAGTCTTCTTCGTAAAGGACTTTCTCGAAACTGTCCAGATACCGGCCGATGGCCCGGCTGATATCCTGCCTTGTATAGCTCATGTTCTCTACCTCCTTTCGATAAACCTATCTTATCACCGAAAAAGGCAAATATCTACACTAATATTGTCTTTTAGACATGTTAATATTGCATTTTTTGTTTTTTATTCTATTTTTTGCTGGTAAATTTAGCTAAAATAATCTTGCATTTTCGTACTTTCTATGATTAACTATTTAAAAGCGGCTTTCTGCTATTGGGATCCGTCAGGTGATTGTGAGGCTTAAAAACTTGGCGGATATTCGGATAACATAGTTTAGTGAGCAATGGGGGCGGGGATTGTCGTGGGGCCAGGGAGGGAAGGGAAGGATGGTCCTGGCAGGGTGAATTTATGCCATGGAGATGAGACCA
>CAJUFP010000198.1 GCA_910585645.1 uncultured Hungatella sp.
CGCACGTCCGGTTCTGTGAGGGGCATACCCCGTAAGGGGTATGTCTACTCGACCACTCCGACATCTGGGTGAGAATAACAGATTCCATTTTTGTATTACTTTTTAAGAATGGATTGCATATAATTTAAAGAAGAAATCCCCAAATTTATGGCGGAAAAAAGGAAATGTAAGGCTGCTGTTTGCTGGAAATCCGTGGACAGCAACGTTTTAAGAGATAAGCAATCTGAAAAATGTATAAACTAATTGAAAAAGGGTGCTTGAGGTGATAAAATCTTTATAGATAGGAAATAAGTTTTGTTGTAGAGGAGGCGAAAAGATGGCCACATCGAGTATAACTGACAATATCGTGATCCGCGATCCCAAGCAAGTAGAGGCATTCGCTGAGGCAGTAGAGAAAGCAGCCCAGAATCCCCTTGAACGCAGAACAACGTCTGTCCGTATGGTGAAAGATAAGGCTGAATTTATACAGTTAATGGAAAAAAGGAGACAACTGCATGGATAGAAATCTGCCAGGAGAGCGATTTGTTTGTTTCAATATAAGAGATTATTTGAATCCGGAAGAATCGGGTGGGATCGGAGAGAATGACTTAGAAAAGATTCTCTCCGATTTTTCTAGCCCAAAGAATTCAGATGTTGAGTCCTTCCTGAAAAGGAATGCACTGGATTTTACCAAAAAAAATCAATCTGTTACATATTTAGTGTTCTCTTTGGAAGATATGTGCTTAGTAGGATATTTTTCAATTACGATGAAACCTGTGACAGTGAATGTGAAAGGGATGAGTAATTCCGTAAAACGGAAATTGAGCAGGTTAAGCCGTTTGGATCAGAATACGGACAGCTATACAGTGTCGGCATATTTAATTGCTCAGTTAGGAAGAAATTACAGTGAAGATGTGAAATACCCGATTACAGGCAAAATGCTTATGAATTTTGTAATTGATACATTGCGTGAAATCCAGAGACAGTTAGGGGGGATCATGGTTTATCTGGAATGTGAGGAAAAGGAGCCTTTGATCAGGTTCTATAAAGATCAGAATAACTTTCGGATTTTTGGTGAGAGGATGACAGAAGGCGGTAAGGAGGAAGAGAGCCATAAGTTACTCCAGCTTATGAACTTTTTATAGTAATCATGAGATTCTCCGGTGAATATTTGATTGAATGAAAGCACTAATCCTTAGAATGGCCAGAGGGGTTAGTGTTTTTATTTATAGACAATATTTTGTTAGATTAAGATGACTCTGTATCAAAGTTTTTTGGATTAAAAAGCATAAAAAACCTTATCCGCAGAAAGTTATATTTGTCAATGCCGCAGGAAAGTAGTAAAATGAAAAGAACCAGTAACCCATTCGAAATCGGATATCCAGGAGAGGAGAAAATAGCATGAGGGCAAAACACGTATTGATCGTGGCGGCAGCAACGATTATGACTTTAGCAATGAGTACGACCGCATTGGCTGCCGGATGGCAGAAAGACAGTGCCGGATGGTGGTGGCAGCAGGAAGATGGAACCAGGTTATCCGGAGAGTGGCGATGGCTGGATGGAAATCTTGACGGAACAGCCGAGTGCTACTATTTTGATACATCCGGCTATATGCTGGCAGGTGTCACCACTCCGGAAGGCTATGAACTGAACAGTGACGGAGCCTGGGTGGTGAATGGCATTGTTCAGACGAAAGTAGCAGAAATCCCAGATACAAAACAGAGCAATCCAGAGGATGAAGGGTATAATGAGTGGGGCTTAAGCAACACGGCTCTTGCTATGTTTAAAAACAGCCGGGAAGAAAACGCAAAGTATGGAGAAGTAAAAGAAGACAAGACTGCGCAGGAAACCTCTGTCTATTATGCCAATGGCTTTTTAGTCAGCTATCCTGACAGCGCCTCCTTTTATAAAATGGTCATGGCTGTGGATCGGGATTTAAACTTTCACAATGAAAAACTGTTTCAATACTATGACAGTGGGATCGCAAGCGGGAAAGAGGCGGAAAACTATCTTTTAGGAAAGGGATGGATTCATGGAGCATACGGTCCCAATGCTTGTTATGCGGATGGGGCTACGGTATGGATTAACGCGGGAGACGGAGTGCTGAACTGGAATCTTTCCCGCACGCCATCTGTGATCTTTCTCAGATAATTTTAACAGACTGCATGATTGAAAAGTCATAGCTCAGGTTGATCTGGGTTATGGCTTTTTTGCCGTTCATTGGCCCAAATTTCACGGATTCCCAGCATAATTGGAACAAGATTCTATTATGGAGAGGAGAACAGTAAAAATGAAGGCAATGACAAGACAAAGGAGACGGATAATTGCCGCGCTGACCGCTGTGATTCTGCTGGCCGCTTTTTTTATCCAGCAGCGGGTACAGGGATTTATCCTGTCTGATTTCTATGATCATCCCATGGTAGCTCCTACCTGGGGAGACGCGCCGGAGCAGTGGATTGCAGCCCATCCACGGTATGCGAACTATAAAAAGACAGGCCTGGCGTTTAACCTAAGCGGATATTATGACAATAAGTCATGGCCGTTAGGCGGCGCCATGTATCTGCAGGCCCGGAACGGTTATGAGAATCCGGAAGAGTTTAAGCACTTTGAAGGGAGACATACCTACTGTTCCGGCAGCCATGAGAACGCGGTTGCCATCACTCCGGGAACCAGGGCTTTTTGTTCGGGAGAGTACCGGATCGGACAGAATCTGTTTGAGGAAGCGGTAATAGGTAAGACCAATCCCAATTTCAATTTTCTTATGCTGGCCATTGCCTGCAGCTATCCGGGAGACTATAAAGTAAAAAATGACAACCAGTCCTCCTATGAGGACCCGGAAGCAGCCTCTGACGCGGTAATCCAGGCCATCGCATGGATGGCTACGGACAGGGATTCTCCTGGATTTACCGGGGAAGCCTTTGCCAATGATTTTCAGCTGTTTAAAAGCAAATATTATGACCGGTTGATGACGGCGTTTACCGGGCAGCCGGAGATGGACAACTGGTTAAAGGCCACGCCCCAGCCCAGCGCCCAGGTGACCCAATACGGGCTTGCCAATATGGCGGATGCACTGTTCTATGACATATGGTGCGCCTGCTATCTGACTGCGCAGCTGACCCCCAAGTGGGAGGAACAGATTGCCACCTTCACGGCGCCCATGGAGGAGGAAGACGGGGAATATGTGGTGGAGATTGAGATTCCTAATGAGCCGGGAATCCTCAATTACATGACCGGTATCAAGCTGAAAGGCCATGGAGACTGGATTCAGACAGAATCAACAGCAGAACATACCCTCCGGTTTACCTCCGCAAGCGGGGAGCTGGATGAGTATGGTTCCATTGGGTATTTGTACTGGCCCAAAGAGTATATCGGCGGCCTGATGCCGGTAGATCCGACCAAGGCTCATTTATATACCTTTGATATCTATAACATGGCCGGAGATCTGTATCCCAACGGAGCTTTCGGAAGAACCCAGACACAGTTTGCTTCCTACACGGAACAAGGGCTGAATATCTACGTGACCGTGGGAGATGAGGAGCCGGACCCTGGTGATTCCAAGTGTGAGGTAGTCCGGCATAAGCACACGGAAAACTGGGATTCCACCTATACCGTGAACCTATATAAATTCGATTCAGAGACGGGAAAACCGGTGGAAGGGGCGCGGTGGGGTATCCTGGAAAGGTTTGATGATTCCCAGCTTGCCAATACAGACCTGGATCGCACTCCGGAGTTTCTTTCACTGTATCTCCACAGACGGGGCGGCAAAGGCAGCCTTGGAGGAGGACAGGGACCAATTTTATAAAGATTTCATCAGTCTGACCTATGAATACAGCGCAAAAGAGATTCAGGCGACAAAGGGATACATTCTTCACGGAATCCACACCGATGATATCCCGGTGGAATGGCGGGTGGTGACCTCCAGCGAGTATAAGGCCACGGCAGAGGCAGAGAATCTGGAACACGAGGGAAAAGAAGAACAAGGAGATGTAGGAGACAGTGAAAAAGAACTGTCCCAAAGGCAATGGGATCAGGCCTTTGCTGTTGGGGAACAGGGGGATCGCAGAGAGGAAGAAAACGGGGGAAAGAAAAATTTCCCTTACATGACCAGATAAAAGACCATGAAGAGGAGGAAGACCCTGCTGTTTATGACCTAACATCCATGGAAACGGCAACCAAATCCAATGCGGACAGGATGATTACCTCAGAACGAAAACATATGGAAGCTGAGGAGATGATAAGCTATGAGGAGACGGATGATGATGAGGACATGCCGGTTATCGAAGATTTGGATATTTTTGGTGATGGAGCGGTGATTGCCACACCCTCTGTGGCCACAAGGAGTAATGCCATGCCAGAAACTCCTGTATTTCATACTCCGGACGGCTCCACAGCAGAGGAGTATCTGCGAAAGAGAGCTTATGAAGGCGTTCCATGGAGATACCCGGATGGAAGTTTTCAGGATTATGAAAGGCTGGAATATGAACTGGATGTAATCTCTAGTAGTCTGTCCTTAAAATACTTGTGTATATAATTGACGTATAGTATAATGG
>CAJUFP010000199.1 GCA_910585645.1 uncultured Hungatella sp.
CCGGGTTCCACATATTGAATCAGTTCCGACCATGATGAAATGGATGTGATGTCAAACGCAAGGTATTCTTTCTCAGAACGTAACGCAGCCCATTTTTTATAAAACCGCATCCGGATGTCTTCATTGAGTTCTTTCAAAAATCAAATATATAGACCACGCGATTTTTTCCGATTTGTTCACCACGAAATCCCATAAATCATCACATAGATATAATTATATCTATCATAAATGAATTTATAAAGAGGAAAAGTGGTTAAAGACCCTATATTTATAAGGTTTCTGACATCTTCCACCATTCCTAGATATAATGCTACTGGGAATTTAGGTTAAAAATTCCTGTGAAATCTCCTGGTTGGAAATGGACACCTCTCTTGTAGCTTCATTATAAGTCAGATATCCAAGGTGGACCAAAAGGGTAAGTACATCATCTCTGGTAGTAAATGTGGTCATGTCATTTTGGAATTTCAGAGGGTTGATCTTGCAGGCGCTGTTCCCAAGCATGGCAGTGACAGACTCCTTCAAGCCGCCAAAATTCATATCAATATAGATCTTCAATGCTTCATAGGTTTCTGTGCCTGTCCAGTAACTTTTGACATCTTTCCAGGTCAGCGCGTCCACGATCGATTTTGGATTGTAGATGTGGCATCCTCCAAGAAGATACCCATTATACCATGTTTGTATGGCAGAGTAGTCCATGCCATGTTTTTTGCAAAGGGAGCGAACCTCCTGGTCAGTGAAGCCGAAATACTCATTTAAGTTTTTGGGGTCTACCATGGAATATTCGTCAAAGATATTAATAGCAGAATGTTCTCCGTACTTTTTAATAGGCAGAATTCCGGTCAGATAGGCAAAATCCACATAATCAGAGCCTTTAAATAATCCACGCATGAAATCCAGCCAAAACGCCGGGGTCTGCTGACACAGAGAAAGCGCTGTTCTGACCGATATAGGTTATTGGTTATGGAAATCAGCATGGTTTTATCTACATATATATTGGAATGACAGGACATCTCAAAGGCGGTGTTTCCGGGATTTACATAAATACCCATAGGATAAAGGCTCCTTTCCGGCATTTGCCATGTATTGATATATCAATTTTAGCCTAGAAAGGTGAGGGAGTAAAGGAGCAGGGAGATGAAAGATCTTATGAAAGCGTTCATGATCCCCATGGCTGTAAAATAATGGTTAGGGATGCATGTTTACCGATCTGACTGTACAAAAACGCGGCAGTCATGGACATATTCCCCATAGCTACAGACAATTTTTGGTAAAACTCTGGTTGCGGTAAACAGTGTGATATGGTACAATAAAAATGTAGGCAGGGATTTTTGCCCTAAATACAAGGTAACTGCCCATGAAAGGGCAAGGGTTAACGACTCTGTTTTGGGTTGCCTGATCACATTAACAGGAGGTTCTATGGAGATGGAACGAAAGAAGCGAAGAAACTGGATGTTGGCAGTGATGCTGGTGATTGCGGTGACGTTTTCGAACGTTTGTCCGGTTATTGCGGCTGAATTGCCTGATCAGATGGCTTTGGAGAAGCTCGAAGAGTCGGAAAAGTCGCTCGGTAATGAAGAGCAGAGAGAGACGGAGGTGGATGACACAGAGATTTATGACGAGGACAGCATAGGGAAGGGAACCGAAGTTTCTACGCCTTCTAATGCTCAGAAGCCGGAAGTTGAGGATGAGGAGATCTCTGAGGACTTCGAGGAGGTCTTTGAGGATGGGGAGCTTGAAGACGAGGGGACTCCTGACGATTTTGAGGAGGTCTTTGAGGATGAGGAACTTGAAAATGAAGAGATTCCTGACGACCTTGAGGAGGAACCTGGTGACATTGCCGAAGATAAAACCCTTGAGGAGGAAAAACCAAAGGACCTGGTATGGGTTTGGTCTGATGGGGAGCTGGTTTTGATGGAAGCTGAAGAAGGGGATGATTTATCAGCCGAGTTTTTCGGGATTGCAAGGGCGTCTGAGGCTCGTACGACATACGATCAAGCTTATAATGCGATGATCAGCATGAAAGACAAGTATTATGAAGGGATGCCCTGGACGAATTTTCAGCCCTATGGGAGCGAGGGATCTTCGCCGTACTATCGCTTTCAGGGTGGCCCGGTAAAAGGAGCGAGTCTTGGCGTTGGCTGCGCGGCGTTTGTCTTTGAGTTGAGTGACGCTGCATTTGGAGATATTCCTGCAAGGACTATTGACAATGGAGGCTTCAAGTATGAGGACGTGAAGGTGGGAGATATTCTGAGGGTGAATAACAGCCATTTTGTCATTGTTCTTAAAGTGGGATCCGGCGGAGTGACGGTCGCTGAAGGGAATTTCAATAAGAGCGTGCATTGGGGGCGGGTGCTGAGTAAGTCGGAAGTTATGAACGCGAATTTTATTGTGACTCGCTACCCGGCAGGGTATTCGGAAGCTCAGGACGCTGAGGAGCCTTTTCAGAGCGGAATGGAAGGCGGTTTAAGCTGGATGCTGACCAAAGGAGGGACACTAAAGATCTCCGGAAATGGCGCAATGCAGGTTTATACGGAGAGTGTCCGTCCGTCTTGGGAGCAGTATAATGCCAGAATTAACCAGGCGGTGATTGAGGATGGCGTGACAAGTATCGGCAGCTATGCTTTTTATCAAAGTCCGGTAATGAGCGTACAAATTCCAGAGACTGTTGTGAAAATCGGAGAAACGGCATTTGAAAACTCGAATTTGGCGGAAGTAACGGTGCCTGGAAGCGTAAAAGAAGTTGGGAATCGAGCGTTTTTTAATTGCTCAGGTCTGAAGTCAGCAACATTTCATGAGGGCGTACAGAGTATTGGTGTTAGCGCATTCGAAACTTGTGGAATTGCTTATCTGGATTTTCCGTCCACCATCACTTTTGTGGGAGATGGCGCATTCAGGCAATGTCAAAATTTAGTGCGGGTGCGATTTGCGAAGGGCGATCAGAAAGTATCGTTAGGAGAGGAGTTGTTTGCCCGATGCTGGAAGTTGTCATATGTTACTTTGCCGTTAAAGGCAGATAAAATAAGCTTGGGTATGTTTGGAAACTGTCTTGCGTTACCTTATCTGTATATTCCTACTGGAATAAAATTTGAGTTCGTTGGTTCTGGGCCATTTCGGGGATGTACTCTGTTGAAAACAATAGACTTTGGAGGAACTGAAAATGAATGGATGAATAATAACGGACCAAAGGCATTGAATAATTCTGGTTTAGATGTAGACGAGGAGACCAAGGTGACTGTGAATTACAACGTACCTTTTAAGGATCCCTTTGCAGATATCGACGGCGATCCAGGAGAGTTTGTAACCTGCAACCATGTAGACAACGACGGTAACGGATTCTGCGATATATGTGGCTTAGATATGTCAACCGATCCAAGTAATCCAGACGATAACCAGAAGCCGGGAGATACTGGAAACAGCGGGAACACATCCGGCGGCAATTTCGGAGGCAGCTCCAGTGGCAGTTCTGGCGGTTCTTCGGGAAGCAGTTCCGGAGACAGCTCTTCGGGAGACGGCGCTTTCAAAGGCAGCACAGGGAAATCTCCAAACAGCGCAAGTGGAAGCTCTGACAAGCCGGTTTCGACGAACACCACGACAAACGCGGCAGGGGAAAAGGTTGAGACTGCCAGATGGTCGGATGGAACGGTAGTTGTGACAACCACCGATGCTGTGGGAGCCATGAAGCTGGAAGTTGACTTGGCGAAGCAGACCGCGGAGGCGGCGCAGCGCGGCGAGAAAGCGGCGGCTTTGCACATAGCTCCCATACAGGTGACCAGTGACATAACAAAGGCGGCGCTGATAACGGTTAAAACGGGTAAGAAGCCTCAGGACATCGTAAATCCGGACGCAGACATTACAAAGCCGGTAAAAGTATTGGTTCCGGTGACCGCCTCAGGCGCAGGCACGGTAGCGGTTCTGGTAAAGCCGGACGGGTCAACCCAGATCATAGAAGATTCCACTTTGATTGAAGGCGGAATGGTGGTGCCGGTATCCGACGGTGATACCGTGAAAATCGTAGATCTTAGCAGAGCATTTGCGGATGTATCGGCAGACGCCTGGTATAAGGAAGCGGTCGATTACGTGACGGCCAGGAATTTATTCCACGGCGTGACGGAGACGACGTTCGATCCGGCCGCCTACATGACATGCGCCACTTTGGTGACGGCATTAGCACAGATGGAAGGCCTGGATCCGGAAGGCGGAGCGACCTGGTATGAGAGCGGTATGAACTGGGCAGTGACAAGCGGAGTGATAGATGCCGGAGTGGATCCGAATAGTACATCAACCAACGATCTGATCAAGATTTACGAAAAGTATTTTGGTACAACGATCAATGACGAGCTGCCGGCGACGTTAACCCGGGCGGAGGCAGCGCAGATGTTATTGAACCTTAAGAGATGTAGGCCGTAATGTAACTTGCGGCCAGGGGCGTTGCCATTACATCCAGAGAAGGCAACGCCCAAGATAGTGTAACTTTACCTGGGGAATATTAAGAAATAAAAAAACAAGACGACATC
>CAJUFP010000200.1 GCA_910585645.1 uncultured Hungatella sp.
GCATATCTGAACCCGAACGGCACACAGCCTCCCTTCCCTCCCTGGCCCCACGACAATCCCCGCCCCCTATGCTCACTCAATTATATATCAATATGATGAATTTAAAGTTCCAACTTATCCGGTTTAGGGAGAATGGATTAGCTGTGGTTTCGGGCGGCGCGGACCCGGATTAGCTGGGCGGTGATGCTGACGGCGATTTCGGCGGGGGTTTCGGAGCCGATGTCAAGACCTATGGGGGTGGTGATGCGGGATAAATCCCGGTCAGTGAAGCCCTGGCTGCGGAGGACGGCGAACACGCCGGCGGTTTTGCGGGCGCTGCCGATGACGCCGATGTAGTGGGCCGGGGTTTTCAGGGCCTGGGCCTGGATCAGGGTGTCGTCTTTGTGTCCCCGGGTCATGACCACTATGTAGTCGTCCTCCCGAATGGTGATGAAGTCTGCGACGCGGGTGTTGTCTATGAGTATGGCTGCTTCTGCCTGGGGGAAGAGCTCCTTTCGGCAGAAGTCCTCCCGGTCCTCCAAAACCGTGCAGCGAAAGTCTACGGTCGAGAGGGCGGGAACCAAAGCCTGGGCTACGTGGCCGCCGCCGAAGATGTAGACCATGCCGGCTTCAATAAGCTTTTCGCAGTAGTACAGGCTTTGGCCGCTTTGGATCTGGGACGGTTTGGCGCCGAGGCCGGAGATGACGTCAGAGGGGACCTTCTCTCCGAAGAGGCCGCTTTTTTTGCCGTATACAGCCAGACCTCCGGCCTGCTCCCGGGTGATGTCGGTGATGAGCCAGGCCTGTTCACCCCGGTCGTAGAGGGAGAGGATGCGGTCGGTCAGGGCGAGGGTTTGGGAGTCGCCTGCGGGGATGTACCGGAAATAGACGTTTACATCGCCGCCGCAGATCATACCAAGGTCTTCAACCTGGTTTTTGCGGAGCCGGAAGTATTCCATGCGGGAACCTTTCTGGGAGAGAACGGTTTCGGCCAGCTGTTCGCTTCGGTATTCCACGGCTCCGCCGCCGATGGTGCCGGCGATACGGCCGTCTTTGGTGATGAGCATCCGGGCTCCCGCGCCCCGGGGGGTGGAGCCGGAGCTGGCCACTACGGTGACCAGGACAGCGTCCTGCCCCTGGGTTAAGGTGGTGTGCAGTAAGTGGAACAGGTTTTTCATGGTGGTATCTCCTTTAATTTATAGATGGCGGTCAGCAGTCAATACCAAGAAGCCGTGGAATCTCGGTCAGGCTGGCGATCTCGTAGTCTGCCAGGCTGCGGTCAAAGCCGAAGCGGTCGTCAATGAGGGCGGCCACGGTCATGCCGGCGCGGTGGGCCGCGGTGATCCCCAGGGTAGAGTCCTCGATTACCAGGCACTGGTCTTCCGGGGTATTTAGGCGGGAGGCGGTGTAGTGGTAGATCTCAGGGTTTGGCTTACTCTCTTTAAACTGGTTTCCTGTGACAATGACCTGGAAATAGTCGGTTATCTGATTTTCGGAGAGGACCCGCTCAATGATATCCATCTGGGTGGAGGAGGCCAGGGCTATGTTGTAGCTATGAGACTGCAGGGCCTTTAGGACCGGGACCACTTCCGGGCGGAAGATGGCGCGGTAGTCTACCTGGGTGAAAACATTGATGGATGCCCGGTATTCGTCCCGAAGCTCCTGCCAGGACTGACCGTTTCCTATGGCCTGGGCCATAATGCGCCAGGCAGGCTCCTTAGACGCGCCAACCATGCCGTAGAGCTGGTCTATGGTGACCTTTGGGTTTTTGGCGCGGGCAAAGGCAAGATCGTACTGGAGATAGCAGATCTCGCTGTCAATGAGTACGCCGTCCATATCGAAGATGACTGATCTTATCATGGGTTTTATCCTTTCGTTTGCATGTAATGTTTGAAGCCGCGACGCTTTCTGTACCGCGTGTATTTGATCCGGCAGATGTGTCCATTATACCCGCCTTTTCCCCCTGTGAAAAGGTCTGTTCCCATATTTTTTACTTTTCTTGTCTTGGGGTTAGAATAAACGGCGGCGCCCTGCTCCGTTTTTGGTATTGCCTGTGATCTACGCAGCTTTTTCTCTAACCAGGAATGTATTATATCCGAATCGCTTTAATTCCTGCTCCATCCGCACAGCGTTGTCCATATTGAGGAACGCCCCGACTCTCACCTTAAATACACCGTTATCATAGATCATAAATGCCGGAAATCCCTGGGAAATCAGCTGATTTACCTGCTGCTGCGCGGCCTGCTGACTTTGATATACACCGGTCTGGACCTGATAATATTCCGGGTGGGATTGTTCTTCCTGGCGGATCGTGGTCAGGATGCCGTTGGCAATGGCCTGGGCAATGGCCGGAAAGTTTTGGTCAAAGAGGCGGTTGTCGGCTTCGTTGTCTATAAAGCCTGCTTCCACCAGAACCGCGGGCATTTCCGTGCGGCGCAGCACTACCAGGCCCGGGCGCTCGTTGATGCCCAGATCCGTGAATCCGGCGGCGCTTAGGGCAGAGTTGATATTTTGAGCCAAAAGGGCCGGTACGCCGGAATTTTCATAGACAAGGGTTTCCGCGCCGGAGGCTGTGCCTGGCACGGGCATGGCGTTCCGGTGGATGGAGACGAAATAGTCGGCTCCGGAGTGGTTGCCCATCTGGGCTTTTTCAAAAGGTGTGTTGTATGTGTCGTTGACGCGGGTGTAAACCACATCCACCCCCTGCTGGGAAAGGATGGACCCAACTGCGAGGGCAAGTTTTAAAGTGTCAATCTTTTCCTGCCTGCCAAAATAGGTGGCGCCAGGGTCAGCTCCGCCGTGTCCGGCATCGAGAATTACTTTCATGGTATCAGCCAAATTAAGAACTCCTTTCAGATCATAATCAATAAGTTTACCGGCAAATATCGGTTACATCAGTTCCGCGATCCTGGTGACGCCTACATAGATATGGGAAATTTTGTACCAGGTGGGAAAGTCCACAACGCCTGTTTGAGGCAGGCCGAATACAGACTGGAACTCCCGGACTGATGCGGCGGTGTTGGGACCATAGAAGCCGTCAGGGGCTACATGGGGAATGGCGCTGTACACTGTGGCAATGGTGTCAAGCTGTTCCTGGAGCTGCTGCACCTTCTGGCCTGAAGAACCGATGGTTAAGTTTTCGCCAGGCCAGGAGGCGGGGATTCCGGCAATCTGCTCCGCAGTGTTGATGTAAATGGTGGGACCGTAAAAGTGGCGGAGGATCTCAATGGGGCTGTAGCCGCGCTCGCCAAGGGAACAGGATCCCCACTGCGTCATCCATCCCGGACAGGTAACCTGCCTTCCGTCGCAGTATTGGGTCAGGATTGGCTGCTTTACGTCAGGGCGGGATAAGTAATTGTCAAAAATCTCATCCACCACCAGGGAGATGCTCTGATAAATATTCCGGCCGTGGATCCATTTGTGGTCGTAGGCTGTGGAGGAGGTGATGGTGAAATCATAGCCCTGATTGCGATACCACTCCGTATAAACCCGGTTCAGCGTAAAGGACATGATAGCCAGCACATTGGCTGTGATGGTGGACTGGGGCCAGGTGGCATAGATTTCGCTGGAAGCCACATTTTTGATGTAATCCCGGTAGGGTACATAGTAGTTGGCGGCAGAGGAGTCTGTGGGAGGGCCGTCGTGGACAATAATGGTCTGTGGGACCACTACCCGGCTTAATACGATTTCGCCGGATTCATTTACCGGTTTTACCTCCGCCTCAGCAATCTTTGGCGGGTAGCTGCCATACAGGGTGTGGTCCGGGATAATGATGGTCTGGTCCAGAGGTTCCGGGTCGTCCTCCGGCTCCAGGGCCACAGGCTGTATGGCAGTGGCGTCAGGGAGAATCTCCGTTCCGGAGATCGTCTGAGACTTGAACCCAGGCGCTGAGATTTCCAGGTTATATTCCGTGTAAGGACGGTCGCTGCCCGGGATCAAGCTGTATTCTAAAGGAGGGGCGTCTAAAGTGATCTGCTGTGTCTGGCCGGAACTGTTGGTGGTAACCTGTTCTATGGTGTTGTCAGGGGTGGAAGTGTTGGTGATGCGCACCGTGGCATTTTCAATGGGAAAATTATTGATAATGGACACCACATTGACCTGGAGAAGTCCGTGGCTTCCCTGGTCTGTGGCGCAGGCCTGGATCGTTTTTTTCGGAGACTGTGGCTTGGTGTCTGGGCGCGGGTCAGCCAGCATCCGAAAAAGGAGTTTATTGTTCATAGAAATCCTCGCAGAAAATGGTTACTGCCATTATATGCGCAGGAGGAGATTAGGGTGACAGAAAAATGATGAAATTGATATATAATTGAGTGAGCAAAGGCGGAGTTAGTCGTGGAGCCAGGAAGGGAAGGGAGGCTGTGTGCCGTTCGGGTTCAGATATGCCAAACATTCCGATGAG
>CAJUFP010000201.1 GCA_910585645.1 uncultured Hungatella sp.
TGTGGTGGAAACACTGAGCGCCGAGTTTCTGGTGGGGCATGGGAGGATGGCGGGATTTGATAGTAATTGACAAATTGTCAGTCACATGATAGAATGGTTTCCATGGAGGAACATTGTCATGCGTGATGTAAAGGAACCAGAGGTCCGTAAAGCCGAGATCATGGATGCCGCCATCCGGCTGTTTACACGGAAAGGATACCTGAATACCACAACCCAGGATATCATTGACGAGGTAAACATATCCCGCGGGCTTTTATATTACCACTTTAAAAATAAAGAGGATATCCTGTACTGCGTCATCGAACGGTATTCCCAGCCGCTGCTTAAAAGGCTGGAGCATCTGGCCTATGAGGAGGATAAGGGGGCGGAAGAAAAGCTCCGTTTGTTTATGGAGTTTACCCTTGTAAAGGAGCAGGATGTGACCGCAGAAAATTCCGTGCTGCAGGAGGCTGCAGATCTGGACGAGAACCGCTACATGCTGGACCGGTTTTACCACAAGCTCTGCGGCAGCATCGCAGGATATTTTGCCCATATCATAGAGCAGGGGAACCGGGAAGGTGTTTTCCATGTGGCGTCTCCGGGGGAAACCGCTTCTTTTCTGATGACTGGCTATATTTTTGTGTCAAATGATGCCAGGCTCGCTTGCCAGAGCAGGGAGCAGCTGCAGGGCTATCTGGATGCTTATAAGATACTGCTGGAGAGGGCGCTGGGAGCAGCAAAGCCGCTTTTCCCGGAGAACTGAACTGGGGCGTTCAGGGTTTTTCTGAATTCCCCGGTAATATTTTTCAATATGACTGACAAAATGTCAGCTTTTAAATCAGAATAGAAGATATGGAAGACAGCTGCCTTGCAGAATAGGGTAAGGCAGCCAATTTTACCGCTTAGACTGACAAGTTGTCAGTAGAAAGGAGCTTTATCATGTTAGAAATCCAACATCTTACCAAGATTTACCCAGGAGGGAAAAAGGCGGTAGACGATCTGTCCTTAAACGTCAGGGCAGGAGAAATCTGCGGCTTTATCGGGGCTAACGGTGCGGGGAAGACTTCAACCATAAAAGCGGTGGTTGGCATCCACGGTTTTGAACAGGGGGAGATCCTGATCCATGGGGAGTCAATCCGGACCCATCCCCTGGAATGTAAAAGGCAGATGGCCTACATCCCGGACAACCCGGACCTCTATGAGCATCTGACCGGTTACCAGTTCATCAATTTTATAGCGGATATCTACAGGGTTTCTTCCGAAGAACGCAGGGAACGGGTGGAGAGGTACGGGGAACTTTTTGAGATGGCCCCCAGTCTGGGAAAGGTGATTACATCCTATTCCCATGGGATGAAGCAGAGGACGGCCATTATCGCTGCCCTGGTCCATGCCCCGTCCCTTCTGATTCTGGATGAGCCCTTCGTGGGCCTGGACCCGAAAGGGGCTTTCCACTTAAAGGAGATTATGCAGGAACTGGTGGAAACCGGGGGTGCCATCTTCTTTTCCACCCATGTCCTGGATGTGGCGGAAAAGCTGTGCAGCCGGATTGCGATTATAAAAGAAGGGAGGCTGGTGGTGGCCGGCGATACAGATAAGGTGAAGGGGGACCATTCCCTGGAGTCGGTTTTTATGGAGGTGCAGGAGCATGAATAGGATATTCCTTTTACTGAAGGCACAGGTTGTCGATTATTTCTCCCTGAACGAGATATTTGGCCAGCGTGGAGGGAAGCGGGGCCCGGTTTTCATAACGGCTGCCGGGATACTCACACTGCTGCTGTTCCTGGGCGGCTATAACGTGCTTACGGCAGCCGCTCTTGTATCCATGGGGCAGCAGGATATGATCCCTGCGTACATGGTGACAGTATCCAGCTTTATTATCCTGGTATTTACCCTGCTGCGGTCAAATGGAATCCTTTTTGGCAGCAGGGATTTTGAGATGCTGTGCGCGCTGCCTTTGGAGGCCGGGGAGATGATCAGCAGCAAGTTTGGATTCCTGTACCTGATAAACCTGGCTTTCAGTGCGCTTTTCATGGTTCCGGCGGGGGTGGTATGGCTGACCGGCACAGGGAAACATGGTGTCCCGTTCTTATTCTATCTGGTCTCTGTATTTTTTGTGCCGCTGATCCCTATGTGTGTCGCTTCGGCGGCAGGGTTTGTAATTACGCTCCTGTCCGCCGGTTCACGCAGGAAGAATCTGCTTTCCCTTGTTTTTTCTTTTGGCGCCCTGGGGCTTTTACTGGGGGCCGGGCTTTACGGCATGTATGGCGGTGTAGAAGAAGGGAGCCTTGGTACGGTCCTTGTGGGGCAGATTGGCAGGCTCTACCCCCTGTCCGCCTGGTTCCGCTATCCGCACAGGCTGTCCGTCCTCTGGAATGTGGTTTTCTGGCTTGTGTCCGTTCTTGCGTTTTGGGCATTTGTGAGGGTAACGGCGGTTCATTATACCAGGCTCAATGCCGTCCTCCTGCAAAACCATGCTTCGGCGGCAGGGAAAGCCGGCTTAATGAGGCGGTCCTGCTTTGCGGCCATGTACCGGAAGGAGCTTGGACGTTACTTCGGCTCTTACCTCTATGTCCTGAATACCGGGCTGGGTGTTGTATGCCTTCTTGTGGTCTGCATTGCGATCTGCATCATCCCGCCAGAGACGCTGGGGGGATACGCGGGAATAGAGGATGCCATCTCCTTTTTTGGGCAGTATGCGCCGCTCATTGTGGCGGCCATGCTCTCCTTAAGCTGCCCGGCAGCGTCATCGGTATCGCTGGAGGGAAAAAATATCTGGATTCTGCAGAGTGTCCCGTTACCTTTCCGGACATTTTTAAACAGCAAGATTGCTGTGACGCTGTCTCTTCATGCGGTGGGATACCTGACAGCCCTGCCGGTATTTACCCTGAGATTTCGGATGGATGGAATCCGGCTGGCGGCGCTGATTGTTGTCCCGGCAGTATATTCCGTCTTTACGGCAGTGCAGGGTATCTGTATCAACTGCTGCTTCCCAAGGTTTGACTGGGATAATGAGATGGTGGTGGTTAAGCAGAGCATGGCGGCCATCCTGTCCGGCGTGACGGGGATGCTGTGTGTTGCGGTTCCGGCCCTCCTGCACTGGTTTTTCGGGCTGCCCTTCGGAATGGTACTGTGGGGATGGGCAGGTATTTTATTATGTGTGTCGGGGCTGCTGTATTGGAAAGCCTGTCAGACCAAAATCATCTAAATGGAGGTATGAATCATGAAAAAAAGTATAGTCAAAGACGTTGCAGTGTTCCTCATTCTGCTGGCAGTGGCAGCAGTCCTGTGTTATTTTCTCCCGGAGAAGGTCCCGGTTCACTTTAATGCGCAGGGGGAGGCAGACCTGGCCGTGAACAGGTGGTTCCTTCTGCTGGCTGCGGTCATTCCCTATTCTGTGTACTGGCAGTTTTTACGTGGCAATAAGAAAGGGGAGAAATGACATTATACAAGGAGCTGTCAAGGAAAATCAAATTTGGCATCCTGCGGAGGGATTATCCCCCAGGGAGCCGGCTGCCGTCCCTCCGGGTGCTGGCGGAGCAGGAGAAGTGTAACCAGGCCACCGTGAAACGCGCCATGCAGGTCCTTGGGCAGGAGCATCTGGTTTCTCCGAGACATACGACAGGGATTTTTGTGACGGATGACCTGCTTCTGATACAGAAACTGCGGTATAAGGAGCAGGCAGATTTAACCAGGAAGCTGTATGAAAGGCTTATGCCCCTTGGGTATAGCAGGGGAGAAATTCTGATTATGATTCAGGAATGTGGTTATGGACGCCCGGTTTAAAGCACTGTCAAATGAGACACGCAGAGAGATTCTGCTCCTGCTTGCGGAAGGACCTATGGAAGCAGGGAAGCTACAGGAAAGATTCCCTATTACATTTGCGTCCATATCTTACCACCTGTCGGCCTTAAAGCACAGTGGACTTGTAACGGACAAAAAGGAGGGGCAGTACAGGCTCTATTACCTCAACAGGGAAGCTCTTGAAGGCATGGTTTTATGGCTGTCCGGACTGGTGGAAAGTTAATGCGGCGCCATCAATGGGAAAAGGGCAAAAAAAGTCGAGTAGATTTTCCGGCATGCTGTTATACTACTAAGACCAGACCAAAGGTCAGAAAGGAGAACATCATGCCAGACCAGAATCATATCGTTATTCAAGGCTTATGCCAGAACAATCTGAAAAATATTTCTTTAAAGATACCAAAACAAAAGCTCGTTGTATTCACCGGGGTCTCCGGTTCCGGGAAATCCAGCATTGTGTTTGACACCATTGCGGCGGAGAGCCAGCGCCAGATGAACGAGACCTACAGCGCTTATGTCCGGGGCAGGCTCC
>CAJUFP010000202.1 GCA_910585645.1 uncultured Hungatella sp.
TTACGCTTTCGCACGGTCAGCGCGGTAAACGCGCAGACCTATCTGAACTGTTACGAAAGTAGAACCATTCCCCTATTCTCCTGTTTCCGCTGTCCACTCCTGCCATCATCCAGGTCATGGCTAATTAGAGGTAATCAAAAGAGGAAAGGAACACAATCCAGACGGAACCGGCGCTACCGTCTGGAAATATTGGATGTGGAAAGACCGGGGATTCAGGGGAATAATGCCCTATTGCAACTAAATGAATTTTTTGTAAAGTCTATTCCCTCTGGGAAGTGACTGCGGTATAATAAAGCCATCGAGAAATTGTTATTTGGAGGTAATTTGACATGAATGCAAGAACAGATTCAAAGAATACCGCACTAAAACGATGGTATTTTTTTGCTATTCTTTGGCCATTGGTATGCTTCATCTTTGCAGGAATTATTATTTCTCAGCCTGGCCGAAAAACGGACGAACGTATTGCTGATGTAGGGTTTACAATGGTTCCACTGATTTTCTTTGCTATAGGTATGCGTATGCGCTGGCGACTATTGAAAGAACGTTTACATGCCACTGTTTTAGCTAAAGCCGTTGTTGTTACTGTGGATAGGAAATTGGAGATAGGAGAAGGAAACAAACGAATCTATTTTCCTCAATATGAGTTTCAAGCTGGGGAAAAGCAATATCGTGTCAAATCTTCAACCGGATATGGGCGCAGCTATGTAAAAACAGGACAACAGGTAGATTTATATTATGCTCCTGAAAATCCTAATTTATTTTATGTTCCAATCATACAAAAACACGACAACCGTTGGGCATTGCTTCTATGCGGAGTGGGAGTGGCGTATCCTCTAATTGGCCTGTTGGCTCCACAGATAAGAGTTCTCTTTTCATTTTTGCCTTAAAATGTAGAAATTCCCGTTTATCAAGCCGCGCGCTCAACGAAATACCAACAGTACCGTTTGTTTCTCTGGCCCACATAGCTTTTGAAGAAGTTTGCATTAAAGCGCAGCCTGTAAAATCCGAAGGCGCGGGTCATCTTCCCCAGGGCGGCAGCGTTCTATAATTTCGTGCCGGACGGCAGTGGATTGATTTCTTTCGTATCTTTGGATTCATAGCTGGCAAGGGAGGATTTTGAAATCTGCGTCAGCCGTGCCAATTCTTCCAGATTCAGCCCCTTGTCCTTGCGCAGATCCCAAAGGCGTTCCTGTATGGCAGTCGTTCCTTTCATGGGCGCACGCTCCTTTCCGGCGGCTGCTACCCTGACCGACAGCAAAGCGCGAACGCCGTGGGAATCATGAAGGTCTTACGGCTTCAAAGCCAATAGCCTTTTCCGACGGATTCAGCACACGTATCTACCCCCATCCACTCATAGACCGGATGCGGCAAAAACAGTCAGCCGCAGAAACATCATAATCCATTTCCACTATCCCCCGGACGCTTTGCCGCACCCCCGAACAGCTTCACAAACGTATCCTTACCAACACCCAGGTTCACCCGGTAAACTCCCGTCCCATCCGCCTTAGAGTCCTTATCTCTGTCCCCGTCCTTCTCCTTGACCGTCAGCATGGACACATCCGCCCCCCTACACCTCCCGGATAATCTCCACTGTAGTCTGCCCTCTCCCCTGCTCAATCGCCTTTGCCGCGTCAATCTTAAGCTTAAGGTTTTTCTCGTAGTCAAGGGCAAACAGGCAGGAATACAGCACATCCAGCACATAGGCTATGGCGCTGTCCGTGGTAAATGTGGCGATCTTGGAATACTGCTTCTCCCGTGTGCAGATACGCAGCACGCAGTCCGCCATCCCGGACAGGGTGCTCTCGCCGATGTTGGTAATCAGGATTACGGGAACTTTGTGTTTTTTCAGCGCCCGGACCGCCCGAATCAGAATCGGCGTTTCCCCTGAGTAGGATATGACCACGGCGCAGGAGGTATTCAAAGCCATGTAAGCCGTCCAGACCATCTCCCCCTGGAGCTGGCACAGCTCTATCTTTCTCCCGATTCTTGCCATATTGTGCTGAAATTCTCTTGCCAGAATCAGGTTGTTGCTGACCCCATAGAGGCCTATGGAGGAGGCTTTCTGCATATACAAAACGGCTTTCTGCAGCTCATCATGGGTCATAAGGGACTGTGTGTCGTCAATGGCCTCTTTTCTGAGAGCCGCGATCTTTCCCGCTATGGCCATGATGGAATCCCCTCTCTGAAAGGGAAGGTTGGCGTCAATGTCCTGAAAATGGGACTGCAGGTATTCTTCTTCCTTTAGAAATGCCTCCTTCAGCTCATTCCACCCTCCAAAGCCCATCTTGCGGGCAACCCGCACCAGGGTTGAGGGGGAGGCAAAGGCCTGCCGGGCGATGTCCTTGGTGGTCATATCCCTGATCTTCAGTTTCTTTTCCAATATAAAGTCCGCAATGGCCCGCTCGCTGTTGGAAAAGTCGCATTCTTCCAAACGGTCTCTGATCAACATAGGCTGTCTCTCCTGTTTTGTAGATATCATTATCCCCCATAACCATCAAAGCCACAAGCGCCCCCGGATTGGTGATCCCGGCCACAGGCCCTGTAAGCATAAAGGCGGAGGCGCCGCCCATTCTGCCTCAATCATTATCCCCATTAGTAATCTCACCATCCGGCATTTGCAAAAACCCTCAGGCAGCTTTGGGAAATCATGTAGTATGATCTTTCATTGCCGCAGTGATGAGGTTTGTCTATAAAACCATAAACAAAGTCCCCGCGCCGATCAGCGCGCATCCAATCAGGGACTTAACCGAAAAAGGCTCATGAAGGAAAATAAATGCCAGCAAAAGGGTGATCACCACACTTAACTTATCAACCGGCACCACCTTGGAGGCCTCCCCCATCTGCAGAGCCCGGTAATAGCAGAGCCAGGAAGCCCCCGTGGCCAGCCCGGAAAGGATCAGAAACGCCCAGCTCTTTCTGTTGATTTCCCCGATGCCGGTCTGAGCATTTGTCAAAAATACCATTCCCCATGACATGACAACCACCACAACCGTCCGTATTGCCGTGGCAAGATTGGAATTAACCCCTTCTATTCCCACCTTTGCCAGTATGGACGTTAACGCCGCAAACACCGCAGACAGTATTGCAAATAAAAACCACATATTCATCCGCCTCCCAATCAGACCTCTTTACAATGTCCCTTTCTCTTACCTATCATAACAAAAAAATGCCGCAGCAGCAATCAATATTTCCGTCCGGCGCCGCCCTCCGGCGTCAAACAGATAATCAAAACCAGGGACACGCCAGGCACGCCGGGCCAAAACGCTCTCACATAGGGAATAATGGCATCTGCTCAGATATCCGGGCTGATATCGAACTGCCAATCAGCAATAATGCTGATGCAATTCATATAAGACCGCTGTTTCCAAAATCCCTTCCGCATCATGACTACCTCTTTCCCACTCTCATTCCTCTGTCTCATCTTTCAGAGCTATCTCCAATAATTCTGCCGCTATCTGAGCTGACCGGACCCTCATCAAATTATCCCATATATCTTCCTTGCCAAGAAGATTCATCCCACCATGCCAGACAAGTTCATCATCCAGGACAGCAAAGTGCTCCTCCACCTCTTCCTTTATGATAACATGAATACCATTTCCCCGCATCGTATCAATAAGCCCCTGGCAAAACTCCGGACTGCCATAAGCAATGTTCTGCGGTTCTGTCGTTATAACCGTAACCTTGCACCCTGCTTCCTGCCTTGTTTTCACAAGATATAGGAACCGTTCTACCTTGTCCCTGGTAATCTCCGGACTCGACACGATCATCTGCTTCTCGCATTCCACAATATCCTGTTCAAATACATCCATATAACTGCCGCTGTCATAAATCGCGTTCACATTCTGCTTTTCCAAAACATCATTTGTAATCAATTCAAATCCGGTTCTCTTATAGGTACGAAGCCTTTTGGCATACATCTTATCAAAAACCCGGATATGGGAATCGATGTAATCGTAAACCATCACTTCCTTCTTTCCCTCATAATCCCGGTTCAGTCTGCCGATATACTGCTCCAGTCTTCCCTCAAACGATACCGGAGCAGCCAGCATCAAGGTGTCAAGCCTTGGATAATCGAATCCCTCGCCAATCTTCTGCCCCGTTGCCACCAAAATCACACTCTCATCCTTTGGAACCTCTTTGAGACGTTGCCTTATGGATGAATTCTCTTTATCACTGTTATCTCCATAAAAGAGAAACACATG
>CAJUFP010000203.1 GCA_910585645.1 uncultured Hungatella sp.
ATTACGCTTTCGCACGGTCAGCGCGGTAAACGCGCAGACCTATCTGAACTGTTACTGCCATTACGCTTTCGTACGGTCAGCGCGCGGACCTGCCTGAACGGTTATCCATGATCTCCGCGGCCAGCAGGATCAATGCCCCGGCAAAAATACAGATATCCCCTACATTAAATACAACTTTCTTTAACTTTTTATACTGAATGCTGAAATAATCTACCACAAAGCCTCTCTTCACCCGGTCGTACACATTGCTTAAGCCTCCGCCCAAAACCAGGCTGGTCCCCAGCTTTTCCGCCAGGTGGCCTTTCTTGGGATACAGCCAGAAAAAGATACCCGCCACGGCGGACAGCACCATAATCGGCACATTTTTAACGAATTCCGGCTTATCTCTGAACGCCCCCATGGGCAATCCGTCGTTATGCTTTTTGTGAAGCATCACAAGGCCCCCCGTCCCCTCCAGCTCCCTTGGAAATCCGGCCGGATCGCCTTCCTCAATAACAGACTTTATCCCCAGATCGATCAGCAGGATTGTAAGAATCAATAGTAAAAACCCCATAATGAAACTCCTTTCTTTATTCCGTTAGTTTATTGTACTATGATTATCTTTTTCCGTCCAGTAGGTTCTCATTCATTTTCTGCATATAATAAAGAAAACCCTTTTCAGGATCTCAGCTATGAGCGACTGCACCGCCAATGTAGCCGGCCAGGACTACGCCGACTTTATCTACCGCCACAACGCCGCCTCCCTGGAGGAACTGGCTGACACTCTGGGGACTGACTGTATCAGTTATGTCAATGAATCCTATGTTGTGTATCACGTCCCCTTAAGCGAGGCGCTACCGTTAAGCGTGCCCAACCACTCCTATGAGTCTATTCCGGCGCTCTTTGGCCTGATGGACACCACCAGCATGGAGGCCTCCGGGATCATCCCCACGTTCCGCCATCCTGCTTTAGGTTCCAATGGCGAAGGAGTTATCGTAGGGCTTATTGACACAGGGATCGATTACCAAAATCCCCTGTTCCGCAACCTTGACGGAACAACCAGGATCCTGGGGATGTGGGATCAGACTGCCGAAAACGGAGGGTTCCAGCTGACAGGCAACCGGCCTTTCCTGTTTCCGTTCCTTTACGGAAAAGAATATACTGCCCAGGATATCGACAGAGCCTTAGAAAGCGACGCTCCTCTTGACATGGTCCCGGCCACAGATCCAAACGGCCACGGAACCTTTCTGGCAGGAATCGCCGCCGGCAGATATGAGGCTTCCATGAGCTTTGTGGGTGCCGCCCCTTTATGCCATCTGGGTGTGGTAAAACTGAAACCTGCCAAACAATACCTGCGGCAGTATTACATGATACCGGATAACGCGGATGCCTATCAGAGCAATGATATCATGATGGGGATTACCTATTTAGCGCTTTTGGCCCGCCGCCACCGCATGCCTCTGGTCATCTGCCTGGGCCTTGGCACCAACCATGGGGGCCACAGCGGCGCGGCCCCGGTGGGAGAGGTCTTAAACAGCCTCCGGGCCTTTATGGGCGTTGCCGCCGTATGCCCCGCCGGCAATGAGGCCGGGCTCCGCCACCACCACCTTGGACAGGTAAACGGACCTGCAGGAGGGTATTCGGATTATAACGAGGTGGAACTGCGGGTGGGGGAGGGGGAAAAGGGATTCGCCATCGAGCTGTGGGCCAACTCCCCGGAAATCTACACTGTGGGCTTTGTCTCCCCTGCGGGGGAGGCTGTCCAGAGGATCCCCTTAAGTCTCAACAAAGAAACCACCATCAGCTTTTCCCTGGAGCCCACCACCATCTCCGTCTCCTATGCCACCACGTTAGGTTTTCAGAGCAGCTATCTTGCTCTGCTGCGTTTTATCGCCCCCACTCCGGGCATATGGCGGATCCGGGTCTACCCCACCATCACGTTTTCCGGTATCTACCATATGTGGCTTCCTATTGAAGGGTTCGTATCTCCGGACACGTATTTCCTCCAGGCAGACCCTTACACCACCATCGTAGCTCCGGGCAACTCGGAATTCCCCATAACAGTCAGCACCTACAACCATATGGACGGAAGCCTTTTTATCCACTCCAGCAGAGGCTACACCCGGGACGGGCGCACAAAGCCGGACCTGGCAGCCCCCGGGGTGGATGTGTACGGTCCGGGAATCTCGTCTGTCCCCGGCGTCTACCCCATGATCCGCATGACCGGCTCCTCGGTAGCTGCCGCCCATGTGGCGGGGGCTGTGGCTAATATCTACTCAAAGCAGTATCCCACAGGAGCCTATCCCACCATTGGCAGCGACCTTGTAAAAGCTACGCTTATCCGGGGCGCAAACCGAAATCCAAACTACACATACCCTAACCGGGAGTGGGGCTACGGCACTCTGGATCTGTATGACTCGTTTCTTTCGCTTCGTGATTAGAGGTCAGAGTCCATGCCCTAACCTGCCCTTATCCCCGCATCTCAATCCGCGGTCCGCCGTTTTTTTCCAGGTATCCCCTGGTGATGACCACGGTTCCGATGCCGGGATCTTTTGGAACTTCAAACATGATATCCAGCATAAATTCCTCCATAATAGCCCGGAGGGCTCTGGCCCCCGTCTCCCTCTCCAGTGCCTCCCGGGCGATCCATTCCAGAGCCTCGTCTTCAAACACCAGTTTTACCTCATCCAAAGCCAACAGCTTGATATACTGTTTTACAATGGCATTTTTCGGACGTTTCAGGATCTCCACCAGCATGGGAGAGGTCAGCTTCTGCAAAGTGACCACCACAGGAAGACGCCCCAAAAATTCGGGGATCATGCCAAAGGTACGCAGATCCTTGTTGACCACATGACTTAAGATATCCGGATCATCGTCATACTTATCTTTCAGCTCCGCTTTAAATCCGATGGATGAAGTCTTATTCAGCCGCTGTTTGATAATATCTTCCAGATCCGGAAACGCTCCTCCGCAGATAAAAAGGATGTTGTCCGTGTTGACCGTAGCCATAGGTGTAAGCGCGTTTTTCTGGTTGGACCCCACAGGCACCTCCACCACGCTTCCTTCTAAAAGCTTTAACAGCTCCTGCTGCACAGACTCTCCGCTGACATCCCTGGTGTTGGTATTTTTCTTTTTGGCGATCTTGTCGATCTCATCAATGAAAATGATCCCCCGTTCGGCTTTTTCCACATCATTGTCCGCCGCGGCCAGAAGCTTGGACACCACGCTCTCGATGTCGTCGCCAATATACCCTGCCTCGGTCAGGGCCGTGGCGTCCGCAATGGCCAGCGGCACGTCAAGAAGGCGGGCCAAAGTCTTGACCAGATAGGTCTTTCCGCTTCCCGTCGGGCCGATCATAAGGATGTTGGATTTTTCTATGCGGATATCCTCCTCCCCCGGGGCCTCCGGAGAGTCTTTGTAAAATACCCGCTTGTAGTGATTGTAGACAGCCACCGCCATGACTTTCTTAGCCTGCTCCTGACCGATGACATATTCGTCCAGACTGCTCTTTATCTTGTGAGGGGCAGGGATGTCTTTTATGTTAAAGGATGGAGCAGGGGCTTTGGCGGATTTCTTCTTGATCCGCTTTTTCTGTGGGATCTCTGTATTGGGCAATTTCATATTGGCAAAATCGTTTAGGTTCAGGTTCATGTACGGCATATTTTGGATCTGAGACAGATCCATACCGCTTTTGGTCACGGCGTCAAACGCTTTTTGCATACAGTCGTGACAGAGGTTCATATTGCCCGGCATCTGTATCATGGAGCCGGCTTTGCTCTCCGGACGGCGGCAGATGTAACAGATCTTCTCGTATTCGTCTTCCGGGGGGTTGGGTGGGGTTTGGGTTGTGTCTTTCTCTTCCAAGGTTTGGGTCTCCTATTCTTTTTTGTGTAGGGGCGCTCGATTCCATCTCGCTCACAGGCTTCGCCCTATGAAAAAAGATAAACAAAAAGCTGCTTACGTGCCAGCGCAACGCAGCTTTTTGTTTATCTTTTTTCGCACTGCTCATTGCCTATGTGGACATTATAATAAATTTCAGGCTCCAGTACAAGTCCAGAACCTGAAATTTGATATATTGTTGAGTGAGCAAATGGGCGGGGGAGTCGTGGAGCCAGGGAGGGGAGGAAGGCTGTGTGCCGTTCGGGTTCAGATATGCCAAGCATTCCGATGAGCCCTTAAAG
>CAJUFP010000204.1 GCA_910585645.1 uncultured Hungatella sp.
GACACAGGGCGGAGGTGAAGGATTTGTGTATCACAGAATATAATGAGGCGGAGACCATGCAGATGATTCGTGAGGAAGGCCGTGAAGAAGGTCGTGAGGAAGGCCGTGAAGAAGGTCGTGAGGAAGGCGACCTTAAACGCGCAAGGAGGACGGTATCCAACATGTTAAAGGAAGGGGAACCCATAGATAAGATCGCAAGGTTCCTGGAACTTCCGGTTAACACGATTCAGTCCTGGGCAAAAGAAATATGAGGAAAATGCATAAGGGCGATGTGGAGGGAGCAAAGAAGACGGAAGCCAAGGAGTCTGTCCACGGATTAAGGAAAGCGGCATACAGGTCTGGCTTGACGGATAAATGGAATTAAGATACTTATATGATTAAGAGGGAACTCAATCGCTGGAGTTCTCTCTTTTGGCCTTACTATGAAATTTCCCAGCAGATAAGCAAAATTTATCCCTTTTCAGAGAAAGCCGCTGAAATATCAAAAATCCGGAAGGCGCACGCGTCCTCCCAATCAGCTTCATGGAAGCACATCCGCACTCCGGACAAATGCGGATATTGAAGTTCCAGACACTCTTAGGCAGTTCTGCCATAGTCGTGCCGGCATGGAGGCAGCAGAAACCTTAGCCTTCCTGGAGCTTAAAATAGATAATACTGTATGAACCTTTATGAAACGTCTTTTGAGTTGTAACAGGCGGGAGTCCAAACAACCATTGATATTGCGTTGCGGACCGAATATAATATATATGCAGTTGCGGTGAGAGAAGTTGAAAATGAGAGAGGTAAGCCCATGAATCTGTTGCAAAAGATGGAAGATGACCGTCTGTTTTCCAGGGGAGAGCGGGAGGTGGTTCACTTTCTTCTTGGACATCCCACAGAGAATCTGACGATTAAAGAACTGGTGGAACAAAGCGGCACATCCAATGCCACTGTCATAAGGATGTGCAGGAAATTGGGATATGACGGCTATCGCCAGTTTAAACTGGAATTTATCAGGGAAGTGGAATCCAGAAAATACCTGAAAGAAACCGTGGACTACAGCCGGCCTTTCCAGGCTCAGGAAAGCATCCAGGAGATGATCTGTAAAATGGGGACTCTTTACAAGGAAAGCACAGATCTGCTTTTAGGCATACTGGACGGAAAAGTAATCACGGAGATCAGCAGGATGATTCTCAAAGCCCAGAGAGTTTACATCTATGCGGTAAGTGATTCTATGATCACGGCCAGGGGATTTGCCAACAAGCTGTTAAAGCTGAATATTTATCCCACGTTGGTCTATGAATACCAGGAGGAATATACGTTCAGCTATAATATGACTGACAGGGACTGCGCCGTGTTTTTAAGCTACAGCTTAAGTTATGAACGGTTTAAAAAAGCCTTTCAAATGCTGAAGAGCAAACGGGTTCCTGTGCTTACCATTACAGCCAATGAGAGCCATGCCATCACAAAGTTGTCAACCTACAGACTGGTTATTCCCAGGATGGAGTCCGGGTTTAAGATTGCCCCGTTCTATTCCCAGTTCGCTTTTGGTTTTCTCTGTGATGTGATCTATGCGGGAATCTATGCCCTGGACTATCAGTACAACCAGGAACGAAAACGGGAATTGGATGAGGCGGTGCGATAGCGGAAAAAAAGTACGGCTTTTTTGCGGACAGTGAAAATAAACCGTACCTTTTTTCTATTATGAGCCTGATTCCACAAAAAATGCCTGTGATGTGGTATATATACGGTATCAGAAAAATCATGGAAAAGAGGAGGATACCATATGGCATTAAAGAAAGATTTTTTGTGGGGAGGCGCTTTGGCGGCACATCAATTTGAGGGAGGAGTTCTGAACTCGTCCAAGGGGTACAGCGTGGCGGATGTGATGACTGCCGGCGCCAACGGCGTTCCCCGGGTGATTACCGACGGTGTGGAAAAGGGAAAGTATTATCCTAATCATGTGGGAATCGATTTTTACGGCCATTACAAAGAGGATATTGCCATGTTTGCGGATATGGGGTTTAAATGTTTCAGAACTTCTATCGCATGGACACGGATTTTTCCCAACGGCGATGAGGAGGAGCCCAATGAAGAGGGGCTTCGGTTCTATGACAATGTTTTTGACGAGCTGCTGAAATACGGTATTGAGCCTGTGATTACCTTATCACATTTTGAAATGCCTTATCATCTGGCAAAAGAATACGGCGGGTTTATGAATCGAAAGACCATTGACTTCTTTGTAAAGTTTGCCGAAGTGTGCTTTAACCGCTACAGGAATAAAGTGAAATACTGGATGACTTTTAATGAGATCAATAACCAGATGAATTATAAAAACGATATTTACGGCTGGACCAACAGCGGGGTGCATTTCGGCAGCTATGATGATCCCCAAAAGGCCATGTACCAATGCGGCCATTATGAACTGGTGGCCAGCGCAATGGCAGTAAAGATTGGTCACGAGATCAATCCTGACTTCAAAATCGGAAATATGATTTCAATGGTACCTATTTATCCCTACTCCTGCCGTCCTGCCGACATGGTTCTGTCTGTTATGCAGATGCATGACCGGTGGTTCTTCTGCGACGTGCAGTGCCGCGGCCATTATCCTGCTTACGCGAAAAAAATGTTTGAGAGGAAAGGCTTTGATCTGGATATTACAGAGGAAGATGAGCGGATCCTGAAAGAGGGCATTGTGGACTATATTGGTTTCTCCTATTACATGACAAACTGTGTGGACTCCACGGCTCACAATGATATTTCAAAGACTACAGATGGCTCCAGCGAGCACTCCGTGATCAATCCTTTTGTGAAAGAGTCTGACTGGGGCTGGGCCATTGACCCGGAGGGACTTCGCTATGCGCTGAATATTTTTTATGAGAGATATGAAAAGCCTTTGTTTATCGTGGAAAACGGTTTCGGCGCCATGGATGTGAAGGAAGCGGATGGTTCCTGTCATGACCCTTACCGTATTGACTATCTGAAAGCCCACATTAAAGAAATGAAAAAAGCCGTAGAGGAGGACGGCGTGGAGTTGATGGGGTATACTCCATGGGGATGTATTGACTGTGTATCCTTTACCACCGGAGAGATGAAAAAGCGTTACGGATTTATTTATGTGGACAGGGACAATGAGGGAAGGGGAAGCCTGAAACGGAGCAAAAAGGACTCTTATGACTGGTATAAAAAGGTCATTGCCAGCAATGGGGAGAACCTGGATTGAGTACAGATTTCAGATTAAAGGAGGTATGATAGAAATGACACCATTAGAACGGAGAGCGGCAGGTCTGCCCTATGTGTACAATGACAAGGCCATCCTGGATGAACAATATGGTTATCAGGATGAACTGGCACGGTATAACCGTACCATGCCCTCAGAGCACGAAAAACGGAGGCAGATGCTTTCGCGGATTATGGGAGGGGTGGGTGAAAACTGCACCATTGATACGCCGGTACACGCAAACTGGGGGCTTCGCAACGTTCATTTTGGAAGTAATATTTATTGCAATGCCATGGTATCTTTTGTGGATGACGCGGATATTTATATCGGGGATTACTGTATGATAGGTCCGGGAACCGTGTTTGCCACTGCCGGACATCCGGTTCATCCCAGGCTTCGCAGGCTGAGGTATGTGTATAACCTGCCTATCCATGTGGGGAAAAATGTCTGGATCGGGTCAGGGGTACAGATTATGCCTGGAGTTACCATTGGGGATAACAGCGTCATTGGCGCCGGTTCTGTCGTTACCAAAGATATACCTGCCAATGTGGTTGCCCTGGGCAGTCCATGTCGCGTGGCGCGGGAGATCGGGGAACATGACAGGAAATATTTTTATAAGGATCATGAATTGGATTTTGACCCGGAGGCTGAGCAGCTACCCTAGAGCGTGTTTGAAAATTGCTTTCCGTCAGGTGTACGACACAGTTTGTGGGAGATTTGGCCCGAACGAGGGAGGCGTAGTGGGCTACGTTAACCGAATGAGGGCCAAATATACCGCAAAGTGGGGGCGTGCAGATAGCGGGAATGAATTTTCAGACACGCTCTAGTACTACAGCGAACTTTTGATGGCCTACGCCCTCTTTTTCTGATA
>CAJUFP010000205.1 GCA_910585645.1 uncultured Hungatella sp.
AGGGCTCATCGGAATGTTTGGCATATCTGAACCCGAACGGCACACAGCCTCCCTTTCCTCCCTGGCTCCACGACTAACTCCGCCTTTGCTCACTCAATTATATATCAAAAAGCCCACGAACAGTAAAAACGGAAGCAAGCACAAGCTTCCTTTTTTTATGAGGAACCCCTGGAAAAAATCCTGGTTCTAGTGTATGATAGGGGAAGAGGATCAAAAAGGCGGCGGCTGTGATCAGGGGATCGCGCCCAAAGCCGGAGGGGAGGTGCGGCAGTGACGTGTAAGGAGGCGGAGAGCCTGGTGATGCCCTATATCCGCCATGAGATGGAGGTGGGGCAGATGGAGGAATTTCTGGAGCACATTGACGCTTGCGCCAACTGCAGGGAGGAGCTGGAGATCTACTATACGGTGGAGGTGGGCATCCGGCAGCTGGACTCGGATACGGACACGGACCGCTATAACATCAAAGGCGATATGGAGGCGGATATCATCTCCTCAAAGCAGGAGATCTACAAGGCGCGGCTGATCACCATACTCCACTACGCGGCGGATACGCTGATGGTCATGAGTTTGGTGGTGATGCTGATTCTGCAGGCCAGGATCTGGTGGCAGACAGGGATCTTTTAAAGCCGGGTATTAAGCGTGTTGGGAAAGAGCCGTGGCAGATCTGTGGATTTTTGGAAATAGAAAATCGTGAAAGGAACGATGAAAAGATGATGAAGATGATGACGGATTGCGGTGGATCTTGGAAATAAAAAATCGTGAAAGGAACGATGAAAAGATGATGAAGATGATGACGGATTACGGTGGATCTTGAAAAATAGAAACACCGTGAAAGGAAAGACGGCAGAATAAAAACAGGAGCGGATTATGAAAAGTAAATTGGTATTGATCGACGGACACAGTATTTTGAACCGGGCCTTTTACGGGGTGCCGCAGCTGACAAATTCCGAGGGACTTCACACCAACGCGGTGTACGGGTTCCTCAATATTATGTTTAAGATTCTGGAGGAGGAGGAAGCGGACCATCTGGCCGTGGCCTTTGACCTGGCGGAGCCAACGTTCCGCCACAAGATGTACGACGGATACAAGGGCACCAGAAAGCCTATGCCTCAGGAGTTAGTAGAGCAGGTGCCGCTGATGAAGGATGTGTTAAGATCCATGGGGATCCCCATCATGACCCTGGCCGGGTATGAGGCGGACGACATCCTTGGGACCCTGGCCAAGAAAAACGCGGCGGCGGGGGTGGAGGTCTGCGTGGTCAGCGGGGACCGGGATCTTCTGCAGCTGGCGGACGACCACATCAAGATCCGGATCCCCAGGACCAGCAAGGGGACTACCCAGGTGAAGGATTATTATCCGGCGGATGTGAAGGCGGAGTATCAGGTGACGCCTACAGAGTTTATTGACGTGAAGGCCCTTATGGGGGACCAGTCGGACAATATCCCGGGGGTGCCTTCCATCGGGGAGAAGACCGCCACCAATCTGATCGCGGCCTACGGCAGTATTGAGAACGCCTATGCCCATCTTTCGGAGATCAAGCCTCCCAGAGCCCAGAAGGCATTGGGGGAACACTATGACATGGCCCAGATGAGCAAGGAACTGGCCACCATCTGCATTGACTGTCCCATCGAATTTTCTTATGAGGATATGGAGATTGGGAATCTGTACACCCAGGAAGCGTTTGAGTATATGAAGCGGCTGGAGTTTAAATCCATGGCAGCCAGATTTGACGGGGCGGCCATGAGCGGTAGCGGGGGCGGGGCCCGGGTGGAGGAACATTTTCGGGTGATCACGGATTTTTCTGAGGCGGAGGTTGTCTTTGAGCGGGCAGGAAAGGCGGTGGGGCTGGGATTTCAGCTGATCGCGGAGCAGGGGCAGGTTTATGGGGCGGCTCTCTGTTTCGGGGAGGAGGACTGCTACGCCATCGCTGCCGGAGGATTTTTGACAGGAGAGTACCTGGCCGGGAAAATAGAGCGGCTGGTGAAGGACGGAGCGGCCACCGGCGGGGGAAGAGCGGAGGCTGCGGATAAGCCCGGGGCGGCAGAACCGGCCGGGATGGAAGAGGGGAAGACAGGGGCATCTGTCAGGGCGACTTTGGATCTGAAGGCGCAGCTTCCCTACATGGATCTGGAGGAGGACTGCCAGGTTTGGGATGTGGGGGTGGCCGGGTATCTTCTCAATCCCCTTAAGGACACCTACAATTACGACGATCTGGCCAGAGATTATCTGGGGCTTACGGTACCCTCCAGGGAGGAGCTTCTGGGCAAGAAGGCCATGGTGGGGCAGATGCTTTTGGACGGTGACGAGAAGGCCGGCGTCTGCGTCTGCTACATGGGGTATATTGCGTGGAAATCTATGGAGGTCCTGGAGAGAAAGCTTAGGGAGATGGAGATGTGGCGGCTGTTTACGGAGGTGGAGATGCCTCTGATCTACAGCCTGTACCACATGGAGAGAGCCGGCATCCGGGTGGAGAAGGAGCGGCTTAAAGAGTACGGGGATAACTTAAAGGTGCAGATCAATGCCCTGGAAAAGGAGATCCATCAGCTGGCGGGTGTGGAATTTAATATTAATTCTCCCAAGCAGCTGGGGGAGATTCTGTTTGAAAAGATGGAGCTGCCTCACGGGAAGAAGACCAAAACCGGGTACTCCACGGCGGCTGACGTGCTGGAAAAGCTGGCCCCGGATTATCCGGTTATCCGCAAGATCCTGGATTACCGGCAGCTGACCAAACTGAATTCCACTTATGCGGAGGGGCTGTACGGGTTTATCCGGGAGGACGGCAGGATCCACGGCAAGTTTAACCAGACCATCACAGCCACAGGCCGCATCAGCAGCACGGAGCCAAACCTTCAGAATATTCCGGCGCGCATGGAGCTGGGGCGGCAGATCCGCAAGATCTTTGTGCCGGAGGAGGGCTACACCTTTGTGGACGCGGATTATTCCCAGATCGAGCTGCGGGTGCTGGCCCACATGTCCGGGGACGAGAGGCTGATCGACGCCTACAGGCAGGCCCAGGATATCCACGCCATCACAGCCTCCCAGGTGTTCCATATTCCTCTGGACGAAGTGACGCCGCTGCAGAGGCGGAATGCCAAGGCGGTGAACTTCGGCATCGTATACGGGATCAGCGCTTTTGGGTTGAGCGAGGATCTAAGCATCAGCCGCCAGGAGGCGGTGGAGTATATTGAGAAGTATTTTGAGACGTATCCCGGTGTAAAGGCATTTTTGGATAAACAGGTGGAGGACGGGAAGAAAAATGGGTATGTATTGACCATGTTCAACCGCCGCAGACCTATCCCGGAGCTGAAATCCGGAAATTATGCGCAGCGGTCTTTTGGGGAGCGGGTGGCAATGAACTCGCCGATCCAGGGGACGGCGGCGGATATCATGAAGATCGCCATGATCCAGGTGGATCGGGAACTGCGCGGAAGGGGCCTGCGATCAAAGATCGTGCTGCAGGTCCATGACGAGCTTCTGGTGGAGACTTGGAAGGAGGAGCTGGAAGAAGTGAAGGGGATCTTGGAGAGGAAGATGAAGGAGGCCGCGGATCTGAAGGTGGCTTTGGAGGTGGAGGCTTGTGAGGGAGGGAGTTGGTATGAGGCGAAGTAGGAAAGCGTTTACCCTGGAAATGGATATAGGCAGGGATTGGTTTGGCTACTTATCTCCATAGTGGCCTCTGCAGTGGGCAATATAGAGCCGCCCGTTTTCCATATGGTAGACGAGGCGGTCTTTTTCGTTGATGCGGCGGCTGTATTCGCCCTGTAGGTCGCCGGAGAGGGGTTCGGGTTTCCCGATTCCTTTCGCGCAGCCGTTCCGCTCAATATCTTGGATGAGTTGGTTGATCCGCTTTAGTGTTTTTTTATTCTGCGCCTGCCAGTAAAGGTAATCCTCCCAGGCATCGTCTGACCATATTTTTTCACTCATCGTCCACCTCG
>CAJUFP010000206.1:0-2243 GCA_910585645.1 uncultured Hungatella sp.
AGTTATGAAGATTTCTCGCTTTGCTCTATCTGTAATTCACCCTTTTTCAGCCGGAACACCACATCCGCCTGTTTTGCCAGCTCACCTGAGTGGGTAACAACTATCACGCATTTCTTCATCTGATGGGCGCTTTCTTTCAAGATTTCCGTAATATCCCCAGCCGTATCCTCGTCCAGATTGCCGGTAGGCTCGTCCGCCAGAATCACCGGAGCTTCGCTTGCGAGCGCCCTTGCAATGGCTACCCGCTGCTGCTGGCCGCCGGAGAGTTTCAGCACGTTCCGTTTGGATTCCTCCCTCGTCAGCCCCAGCCGTTCCAGAAACGGGAGTGCCGGTTTCTTTGAAGTCAGCCGGACATTCTCCTGCGGGGTCATATAGTCAATCAGGTTGTAGCTCTGAAAGATAAAAGAAACATTCTTTTTCCGATGGCCTGCCAATCCGGCCTGTGCAATGTCTTTCCCTTCAAACAGGATATTCCCGCTTGTGGGGCTGTCCAGACCGCCCAGCAGGGATAGAAGGGTTGTCTTGCCGCACCCGGACGGGCCGAGAATGGCATACATTTTTCCCGCCTCCATCTGCGCATTGATCCCTCTCAGCACCTTCCTCTTTTTGTCATAAGAGTATGTTAGATTTTGCAGTTCCAAAATTCCCATAGAGGCACCTCCTATTCACCTTCGGGCACAAATTCATAGTCAAAATCATAGTCCTTTACTTTATCCGGCACCTCGTAATCTATGATGGGCGAGCCGGATTGCTCCTGCGTTTCGTCTGATTTATTCTCCTTGGGGGTACACCCTGTGAACAGCAATCCCACAAAAAGGAGGACAGAAAACATTTTCCATACTTTTTTCATATCGTTACCGCCTTTCTCAGCTCATTTTCGATAGAATTTCCCGCGGTTTCAGCCGCATGACGGAAATTGAGGATATTCCAGCGGATACCGTTACAATCCCGATCCCCAGCAGGAATAGGAGGCCCATTTCCTCAAGCTGTACACGAACCTGTAATTCCGGGGTTTCGATTTCCGGCTCACCGGTATCTGTTCCGGCCTCCCCACGGGTTCCGGCAGATAAGCCGTCTTCCTGCTGCGCCTCCGTTACCGCCTGCCCGGATTGCAATACGTTTCCCATCTGGCCCGCAATGGCGCTGGCGGAGAAATAAGAGAGGGAAAATGCTAATATCGCAATCAGCAAAACCTCGGCAATATACTGCCCTAAGATGGACAGCTTGCTGATCCCAACCGAGAGCAGGACGCCGGTTTCATGGATGCGGGTTCTGGCCCACATGGTTAGAATGAGCGAGAGGATGGCGATGCTTACAATCAGCGCGATCATCAAAATGGTGGATACCAGCTCCGATAACTGTTCCAAAGAGGACGCGGCGTTTTCATAGTCCTCGTTGTCAACCAGAAAAGAAAAGCCTTTCCAGTCCACGCCGCTGATTTCCTTTACTTTAGAAATGATTTCCTCCATGTTCTGCGGGTCGTTCACCGATACCGTCAGCTCGTTAAAGCCCTGTATTGCGGGGCCGTTTTCGTAAGCCACCAAAGTGGCAAGGTCGGTGATGATAAGGTTTTGTATTTTATCGTAGGTTGTCACCTGATCGTTGATGCCTTCGATTTCTTTTGGAGAGAACAGGCCCACAATCTCAATCTCCACGCCTTTGTCCGTCTGGATTTTGTCACCAATTTTCAGGCCGTTTTTCTCAGCCAAATCCTTGCTGATCAGCCCCTTGTTTTTGTCGTCCGGCAGGATATGCCGCCCCTGCGTCAGCGTAAGCTGCCCGGAAGTAAACCGGGTAAGCTCCTCGCTTTTCCATGTGCTTAAAATCTTTGAGGATGCGCGAAATTCTTCCTCAATGGGGATATTGCCGGTAAATAGTTCCAGAGAGGGGAACGCCGCCAGCCCCTCCACGGTGGCGCTGCACTCCTTGATCCCCTCAATTTCCCGGATTTGCTCTACCAGCTCCGGGCTGATCTGCTGGGTGGAATACATCAGGGTTCCGCCCTCCACGCTTTCCACCTTCAAATAGGGGTTGTTTTCCGTGTAGTCAAAGCCAATGAGAAAACTCCCGCCAAGGCTTTGCCGCAGCTCCTGCTGGGCGGCTTTCGAAGCGTTCCCCAGTGCCAGAGCGGTCAATACAAAGGTTGCCATCACCAGCAAGATGACAAAAAGAAGGATACTCTTGCCCCTCTTGCGGACGATATACAGCCACGCTCGATTCATAAAGTTCATAGAATGACCTCC
>CAJUFP010000206.1:2343-3896 GCA_910585645.1 uncultured Hungatella sp.
GTCCTGTTTCTCCTGTGTAAAATCCAGCCGGGAGGTATCCAAAATTTCTTTAATCATAAAGGATAGCTGCCCGGTAATCTCCTTACATTCCAACAGACAGCGATCCCGGTCTTTGTATTTTCCAATGCCTAAGATCATGTTTTCCAAAATCGCGTTCAGGGCAGTCACCGGCGTTTTCAGCTCATGGGAGGCGGCCCGCAGGAAATCAATTTTCAACCGTTCCGCCTCACGGACGTTTTGCTTTTCTTCCTCCAGATTTTCAATGGTGGAAAGCAGGCTGGCATACAGCTTATTGACGCGGGCGGCCAGCTCGCCAATCTCGTCCTTCGTATGCACCACGCAGGCTGCAGCCTTATCCAGCTTTTCCATCTTTTCCGTTGTAACCGCAATCTGCTTGATCGGCCTCGTCATGGCTCTGGAAAACAACAGGGAACACCCAGCGGAAATGATGGCGCAGCAAAGCAGGGATACCGGCAGTGCTTTTCCGATAGCGGATTTTATCAAAATACCAGTATTCACATCACTCTCAATAATGGCTCCTTCCACAAAACGGTTGGTGCTTACGGTCATTTGCGGCGCAAGCACATAGAGAAAAACATGAGCCATCACGGTGACAAACAGCATTACCAGAAAGGTGTATAAGAAGATTTTAGTAAAGAGCTTTAAATTTCTCATGGGTGTTCCTCATACTTGTAGCCAACGCCTTTTACCGTTACAATCCGGTTAAGACTCAGCTTTTTCCGTAAATTTTTAATGTAGGTATCAATCGTGCGGTCAATGATGGGGTAATCATATCCCCACAACTCGTCCAAGATCTGCGACCGTGTAAGCACCAGACCTTTATGCTCTATCAGCAATTTCAGCAGGTCGATCTCCTTTGGTGTCAGGTCAATAGGGCCGCCCGGCCCGGAAGCAGTATAGCCGCCAAAATCCACCGTAATATCGCCCATCTGAATTTGTTTCAGTTCCGGACTTTTCCCACACCGCCGCAGCAGGGCCGTCACCCGTTTTCCCAGCAAAAGCATGGAAAAGGGCTTTGTGATATAGTCGTCCGCCTGTTCATCAAAGCTGGCCGCCTGAGTAGGCTCATCGTCAAGGGCGGTAAGCATTAAGATAGGAATGTTGCTTGTTTGGCGCAATTCTTTTAATACCTCCAAACCGGTTCGCTTCGGCAGCATAATATCCAGAACCACTAAATCAACCGATTTCTCCCTTGCAATCTGCAAACCCTGTTCACCATCAAGGGCCGACAAGGTAATATGCCCTGCGGATCTCATATATTCACAGATTGCCTCGTTGGTGGCAGTATCATCTTCCACAATCAATAAAACAGCCATTTTTACACCTCCTCACATTATTATACCAAAGCAATATGGAAACAGTATGAAATGCTTTGTGTCAGATTGACAGTGTACTGAACTTAATGGGAAAAAGCAAGCCTTTCATAACGGATCAATCCACACAAGGCAGACTGGCTCATGTTGACAGGAAACTGGCCCGCCTTGCTGTAAGTGAAATACTTTCCCTATTTACTATTTCTATTAGATTCAGAA
>CAJUFP010000207.1 GCA_910585645.1 uncultured Hungatella sp.
GGCATATCTGAACCCGAACGGCACACAGCCTCCCTTCCCTCCCTGGCATCACGACAATCCTAGCCTCCATGCATAGTTAACCACCCTTTGCAGATATTTCATGCCCTTACAAAAGAGCAAAGAAACCTGTATCTTAAGCAGGAACAGATGTTTGCCAGAAGCAACAGCAGAAAATCTCATCCTATCTTTTCACACGATCCAGAAAATAAACGCCAGCGCCCCGCCGCAGGCTGCCGCGCAGATCACAAGCGCCACGCTCCAGTAGATAGCCATATTGGCCTTGGCGCTGTAGGCCCTCTTCATTCTCAGCCAGTAAAGCAGCTTTGCAAAGAGGAAGGCCAGCAGCATAACATAGATCCACATCCCCGCCATAACAAGGATCAGAGTCTTCTTCGAGTATTGCCCCATGGTGTACGCCATGGGAGCCATGCTCATGACTAAAATTGTCCAGATGATCGCACCATTCTTCCTTCTGACCCGCATCCACGAGGCGCATGGAAGAATGCCCTCCTCCCTTAAAGACTTGCCTGCTCTGGCTTTCCAACCCAGAAAATCTCCCAGACTCACCGCCAAAGCCGCCACCATAAGTAAAAGCACCCATCCGTTCACACAAATAAGCGTCTTTCTCACATAACAACTGTACAGGTTAGTGAGGATCAGCAGCCCAAATATCACATACACAAAGCGATTATTCCCCTGGCAGGCCTGACAGATCCGCTCATACCGCTCTTTCGGGTCCGTCTCCACCACGACCGCCTCCTCATCCTCCGTGTAAAAGATGTGAAGATACCCTGTACTCCCGGCATAGTCCCACCCCGCGTCCCGGCAGAACTCCCGGTAGGCCTTCAGGTTCTCCGACTGGTTGGACGCGTAGGCGCTGGGCTTTTCCATGACCTCCACACAGTACCGTATCCTGTGGGGCGCGCATGGCTCAAACCGAAGAAACAGGCTCCCAACGCTCACAAGCCGCCACCCCTTTAAAGCCATATCCTCCAGGTAATCCCTCAAAGAGTCATTCTCAAAGACCTGAAAAAACGCAGGTACATACTTACTTCTCATTCTCATCAACTAACCCTCCTGTCCGGGCAGCAAGATCCTGCTTCCCCAATCCCCTTCTCTGTCCGTTCTGTTCTTCCTGTCCTTCTGCGTCCTCCGCCTCCAGATAGGGCGCGCCGTCCCGTATCAGCGTCCGGAGTCTGGCATACTCTGTGTACACCATCCCCTTTCCCTTCTCCGTGATCACATAGTACCGCTTTCTGCCTGCGCTCTCCGTCTCCCGGATCATCCCCTGCTCCTGAAAACGTCCCAAAAGCGTGTACAGCGTGCCGGGACCGATCCGGATCCGCCCCTGTGACAGTTCATCTGCCCGCCTGGAAATATCCGCCCCGCACTGCTCATCCCACAGAGCCAGCAATATATAGTACATCTGCTCACTGAGACTCTGAAACTGCTCCCGAGCCATAGGACCTTCCTCCTTTCATTAATATCGAATATCGATATTTGTATTATAGTATCGATATTCGATATTGTCAACTGTCAAATAAAAAACCTGCCAATATCTGACAGGTTTTTTACTATGTCTCTATTTATTTCCTCCTACTCCAGCTCCCAGATCGCCCTGTCCCTCTGGAAATACAGGCACACGCCGATTCCCGCGAAAGCGATGACAAAGAACAAAAACGCCGCTCCGGAACCTTTTCCGGTCCCGAACATGCGGGCCAGAATACTCCCTGCGTCCTGCCTGGCCATCACCGGCTCAAAGACCGCGTCCACCAGAAATCCTCCCAGAAAATAGCCCACGGGAATGGTGAAAAACTGCAGGGAATTTCTCACGGAGTACACCCGCCCCTGCATATCCACCGGCACGCGAAGACGCATAATGGCGTCCAGGTTGGTGCTCATAAGGGGAATGGCGATCCACCCCAGAAATCCTCCCACACACCACACAGACGGCGTCCTTCCAAATGCCAGCAGGAAATTCTCCGTGCTCATGGAAAACAGCAGGCATCTGCAGATAACCTTCACCCGGCTTTTGGGCGCCTTCATAAAGGAGGCCAGAACGCTTCCCGCAAAGGTTGCGCCGCCGATCACCCCATTGACCAGGCCCATCACCTTTTCGCCTCCCCCTTCCCTGGAGAGCATCATAGCCGGAAAGGCTGCCTCGTAGACAGAGGCCACCAGATTGATGGCTGCCAGAAAGAAAATCAGGTGAAAGATCCCCCGCTCCTGTCTCAGGTAAGCGATCCCCTTTCCCGCCGAGGCAAGCAGTCCCTCCTTCTCCCCCTCATCCCTCTCATTCTCGGGAATCTTTATGCAGAAGGCCAGGGTCACAAAGGCGATGACAAAGGTAAACAGATCAAAAACCGCGACGGCTCCCATTCCCGCCAGCCCCAAAACCGCGGTGGCGATAATGGGCGTCATGATGGAATTCAGGGAGGAGGCAAAATACTTAAGCCCGCCCACCCGCTGGTAATACTTCTTCGGCAGCACCCTGGTGACAGCCACCTCCGACGCCGGCTGCTGCACCGTGTTCATCAGTCCGTTGACCATGTTCAAAAGGTAGAGATGCCAGATCCTCAGCCTGTCCCCTCTAAGCAGAACCAGCATGATCACCGTGGTAAGGGCCGCTGTAGAGTCGCATACCAGCATGGTGGTTTTCTTGTTCCACTTATCGCTTAAAGCCCCGGCAAAAATGCTGAACACCACATAGGGCGCGTAGGAACTTACCATCAGAAGGGCTGTCATCAGCGCCGAGCCCTGTTGGGTGTAAGACCAGATCACCAGCCCGTAGCTGGTCATGGCGCTGCCCAGACCGGAAAATGACTGGGTGAGCCACAAAATCAGGTACGTCTTCATCTCTTTCACAGCTGTCAAAAATTCTTTAACGTTTTTCATAGACTTTGCTCCTTTTCAGATAAATGTGATTACCTGGACGCGCAAAGTCCCAGAGCAGTCTCTAAACGCTCCTCACTGTGCAATCCTGCTCTAAAAGACCTTGCACGGAGCTTTTGCAATGCACATATACATGCAGTTTCCTCTTCTCATACCGCCCGCCTCCCATCTGAATTTGTGTCCCTATTTTACCACATAATGTTGATAAATGATAGACCCAACGCGCCCCAAGCCCCATTTACCAGTTGAAAACCTCTCAACATAAAGCTATAATACAAGAATGCACCAAACCAAAAATCCAACCACCAGAAAAGAGGACATCACGTATGAAGATCACCATCATCGACGGCCAGGGCGGCAAGATGGGACGGACCGTCATCGAGCAGTTAAAGAAAAACCACCCGGACCTGCCCTTGTACGCCATTGGCACCAACTCCACAGCCACCGCCGCCATGGTAAAAGCGGGAGCGGACTACGGGGCCACAGGGGAGAACCCCTGCATTGTCAATGCCAGGGACTCGGACATCATCATCGGCCCCATTGGCATTGTCTTTGCCGACGCCCTCTTAGGGGAGATCACCCCTGCCATCGCCCAGGCCATCGGCGCCAGCAAAGCCTACAAGATCCTGATCCCGGTAAACCGGTGCAACCACTACATTGTCGGATGCAAAGAAGCCGGCCTGGGAGAATACATCCGCATGGTATGCGAAAAGGTGGACACGCTTCTCTAGAGGTCCACCTTCTTCCTTTACTTCTTCACTTCTATACTCATCCCATCTGCCCGGATAAACTGGAACTTTAAATTCGCCATATTAGGGTATTGTTGAGTGAGCAATGGGCGGGGGAGTCGTGAGGCCAGGGAGGGAAGGGAGGCTGTGTGCCCTACCGGAACCACCTGAAGTGAGCAAATCTTGGCCAGCGAATTCTGCTTTTGCCAGTCAGAGAAGGGAAGGATGGTCCTGTCCGGGTGAATT
>CAJUFP010000208.1 GCA_910585645.1 uncultured Hungatella sp.
CGGCGGCCCAGGGCCTGATCTGGGGGATCATGGCCATCGGCGTGTATCTGACGTACCGCATCCTGGACATAGCGGATTTGACGGTGGACGGTTCCATGTGTACCGGAGGCGCGGTGTGCATCATGATGATGCTTGCCGGCTATAATGTGTGGGTTTCCATGGCGGCTGCTCTGGGGGCCGGCATGGCGGCGGGCCTTGTCACCGGGCTTTTTCACACGTTTATGGGGATTCCGGCTATCCTGTCCGGGATTTTGACCCAGCTGGGGCTGTGGTCTGTGAACTTGAAAATAATGGGAAAGGCCAACCAGGCCATCAATGTGGATAAATTTCCCCTTCTGGTGTCCCTGCGGTTTATCAAGAACGTGGCTTTCTTTAAAAATACAATTTTTATCGTGATCCTGATCACGGTGATCCTCATCGGCGTTCTGTACTGGTTTTTCGGGACGGAGCTGGGATGTTCTCTGCGCGCCACAGGCTGCAACGACAAGATGGCCAGAGCCCAGGGCATTAACACGGATTTTGGCCGGGTGCTGGGGCTGATGCTGTCCAACGGGCTGGTGGCCTTTTCAGGAGCTCTGCTTACCCAGTATCAGGGATTTGCGGACATCAATATGGGCCGGGGCGCCATTGTCATCGGCCTGGCCGCGGTGATCATCGGCGAGGCGGTGTTCGGAAAGATCTTCCGCAATTTCGGGTTTAAGCTTCTGGCCGTGTCCTTTGGCTCCATCATCTACTATCTGGTTCTGCAGGTGGTGATCTGGATGGGCATTGACACGGATCTTCTGAAACTTTTGTCGGCCCTTGTGGTGGCCGTGTTCCTGGCTATTCCGGTGTGGCAGGAGCGGTATTTTTCAGGCGTGGGAAAGAAGAGCGGCGCCGGCAGCGGCCTGCGCAAAAAGGGAGGTAATTCCTGATGTTGGAAGTAAAGAATATATCAAAGACGTTTAACCCGGGCACGGTCAATGAAAAGCAGGCCTTAAGGGGTTTAAGCCTTACCTTAAACGACGGGGATTTCGTCACGGTCATCGGCGGAAACGGCGCAGGCAAGTCCACTCTGCTCAACGCCATCGCAGGCACATGGAAGGTGGATGAGGGTCAGATCATCATCGACGGGGTGGATGTGACCAAGTACCCGGAACACAAGCGGGCAGCGTTTCTGGGCCGGGTGTTCCAGGACCCTATGAACGGCACGGCGGCCACCATGGGCATTGAGGAGAACTTGGCCCTGGCCCTTAGGCGGGGGGACAAGAGAACCCTGAAAAAGGGGATCGTGTCGGCAGAGCGGCGGCTTTACCGGGATATGCTGGCCAAGCTGGGCCTTGGGCTGGAGAACCGTCTTACCAGCAAGGTGGGACTGCTCTCCGGAGGCCAGAGGCAGGCTCTGACCCTTCTCATGGCCACCTTAAAAAAGCCCAAGCTTCTGCTTCTGGATGAGCACACGGCTGCTCTGGATCCCAAGACGGCGGCCAAGGTTCTGGAGACCACGGAGAATATTGTCAACCAGGATCATCTGACCACCCTGATGATCACCCACAATATGAAGGACGCCATCCACATCGGGAACAGGCTGATCATGATGAATAACGGGCAGATCATCTTCGACGTGGCCGGGGAGGAGAAGAGGAATCTGCGGGTGGAGGACCTGCTGAGGAAGTTCGCCGAGGCCAGCGGGGAGGAATTTGCCAATGACAGGATGCTGCTGGCAAACTAAAAGGCGGCGTTTTGGAAAGAAAGCCCGACGGATCAGGCGATTACTTTCCTGGAGTAATATGATCTTGGAGGCAAGATAACCGGCCCCTGGAAATTGAAAGGATCCATTGCGCAGGGGGCCGGCACACTTGCCTCCAGGTTTCGGGAGAAAGGCGGCTTTACGGTTTTTACGTCCGGCAGGCTTCGCCGATCAATACGGTCTTCCCGCAGAAGGCAAACCCGTATTTACGTATGTTTTCTCGTGGGATTCCTTTTTCCACAAGCAGAGTCTCGTACTTCTTCCGCTGAATCTGTGACAGGGCCTCTTTTACCGTGTCGGTCAGTTCTTTTTCACAATCCACATCCTGCGTCTTGAATTCCAGTATGATTCCGTCGTCTCCAGGCCTTTTTGGCTCCAGCATCACATCATATCTGCCAAAGCCGCTCTCTCTGTTGGAGGTCAGGGTATATCGGTCGGCCAGTTCCACCATCAGGCCCAGAACAAAGCCGTGATAGAATCGTTCCGGTTCTTCTGTGGAAGGATTCCTTCCCGTATCGAAGTAACTGAAAGTAGTCAGGGCCACTTTGTTCATATAAGTGTTCATAGCTTTTACATCGCCCTTTAAGAGGGATTGAATAAAATCATTATAGTCATCATTGGATTCGGAAAACCAGTTATGGATTAGGGTGTCAAACATCATGAGAACTTCTTTGTTGGTCAGAGATAAATGGTAGTTCCTTCGTCCGGTTGTCTCACTGAAATCTGTCCGGACTACTTTTAGATATCCACTGGCAAGAAGCAGGCTCCAGATGGCATTGTTCACGGTGGATAACTGATTGTAAACAATCTGTTCATCAATCTCAACCGCTATGGCCCTGCCCCGCAGAAGCTGTTCAAATTCCTGTTTGATTCGTCTGCTGCCTTCCCGGATCAGTTTTCCCGCCAGCCCGTTGGAACTGGAGTTGGCCCAGTAGGGAGCCAGACGTCGTTTGTCCAGGTAATTTAAGATGGACCAGGGGTTATAGATCTCTGTCCGGTTTCCAAAGGTAAAGCCGTCATACCAGCTTTTTACCTGGGACTTTGCATTGGACAGGCCGAATTCATCCAGGGCTTTAAATACCTCGGCTTCCAAAAAGCCAAAGGAATCCGCGTATTTTTCAGAGGTTGTGGTCACCACTTCAAGATTGTTCAAATCAGAGAAAATCGACTCTTTACTTACCCGGGTAATGCCTGTCATGATGGCCCGCTCCAGATAGGGGTTGGTTTTAAAGGTGGAATTGAAAAGGCTTCTGGTGAAGGAAACCAGCTCTTCCCAGTATCCATTGATATAAGCCTCCTGCATGGGCGTGTCATACTCGTCTAAAAGAATGATTACTTTTTTTCCGTAATAGCGAGAGAGGTAATTTGACAGGGCGCGAAGGGAGGAAGATGCCTGGTAATCCTCCATATCATAAGAAATCTTATGAAAAAACTCTTTTTCTTTGTGATTGAGGCTACCACTGTCCAGAAGAAAATCAAAGTGGTTGTACAGATCTTCAATAATCTGGCATATTTTTTTTCGGGCGTTTAAAAAGGACGTATCTTTTACATCCGCAAAGCTGAGAAAAATTACAGGATATGTTCCCTGCAGGTTTCGAAATTCTTCGTGCTCCCATATCTTTAGATTTTGAAATAAATCGGCACGGTCTTTGTATTGAACAGAAAAGAATTTTTCAACCATACTCATATTCAGAGTTTTTCCAAAACGTCTTGGACGGGTGATCAAGGTTACCTTATCCGCTTTCTCCCACCATTCTCGGATGAAATCGGTTTTGTCTACATAGAATACGCGGTTTGCCCGTATTTCTTCAAAATCCTGATAGCCGATCCCTATTGTTTTTGCCATATAGCTCACTCCCTTTCGCCCCAAAGTTATTTTGATGTAAAACATGGTTCTATTATACAGAGAGAGGCTGTCTCTTTCAAGCTGGTTTTTATGGTTTAGCGCTCGACGCGTTACCATTTATGGGGGATCTGAAATTGGTGTAGTGTTGAGTGAGCAAAGGGGCGAGGGTGTCGTGATGCCAGTCAGAGAAGGGAAGGATGGTCCTGTCTGGGTTCAGATATGCCAAACATTCCGATGAGCCCTTAAAGCGGGAAACACTCGGGG
>CAJUFP010000209.1 GCA_910585645.1 uncultured Hungatella sp.
TTACGCTTTCGCACGGTCAGCGCGGTAAACGCGCAGACCTATCTGAACTGTTACGTTCTGTATTCTATAGAGAGAAAACGAAGGGGAATCCATTTGACTTCTGCCAATCCTCTAATCTGCTCCTCTCAAACATGGGAAAACCGTAGACTTTGCATGGCGACTATGATATACTACGTATAACATACGATTGAGACAGATTCCCATAATTAGGAGGTGACAAAATGCCAAGTATGTCAGATATTATAAAAGATTCTGTTGTAGAATTTTCCCGCCTGCAAGACTGGATGCTATCCGCAAAAGAGCACAACGACATGAACACTTACGATATGATGCATAAAAGGTACATTGAACTGAAAGTGATACTTTCAGCGTCCGGCGTGAATATCACCGAATTAGATAAGATTAAAAATTAGCAGTTCTAATGAAGTTCCTACACAGATGGCCATGCGGAAACGTATGGTCGTTTTTATGAAACTGTCCCCTCAAACTGCCTCCTCAGCATATCCGCAAACTCCTCCACATAATACCCGGAATTATCCTTCTTCCAAAACGCGCAGTAATTGCGCCGGATCGGTTCCTCCCCCCGGATCAGCGCCACACGGCTGACAAACTCCCCCGGTTCATCCAACATCACCGCGCCCTCCGCCGGCATAAACCCCTGCCCTCCGATGACCATCAGCCGCGCCTCCTCCAGATTTTCGGCAAAAAGGAACTCCCCCCGAAATCCCACCACATCATGGTAATACCCCTGCTCCGTCTCCCTCTGTCCTTTAGAAGAGACAAGAATACAGGGGACATTTTTCAGCTCCCGGGCAGTCACAGACGGCAAAAGCCCGATAGGATTCCTGGAAGAAATCTCAATGCACTCCTCCCTTGCAGTCAAAATCAGATTCACATACTCATCAGAAAACGCCCTGCGCTGGTCATTAAAATTCAGGTCAACGTCCCCATTGCGAAGCATCTCAAACAACTCCTCATGGTTCCCATACTCAATCCGCACCGGCACGTTGGGATATCTGGCCGAAAACTCCTCCAGAGCCATATGAAATTCCCTTCCGCACCAGCACCTTAGATACCCAACCCTCAAAACCGCCTCCCCGCCACGGGAAATCCTGGCCGCACCCCTGCACATCTGTTCATAATCCGCAACCAGCACCAGACTCTTCTTATAAAAATACTCCCCCGCCGCGGTAAGCAGAAACTTCCGGTTCCTCCTCTCCAGAAGGGAAAATCCCAGCTCCCGCTCCAACGCCTGCACCTGCTGGGAAATAGCGGACTGAGAGATATGGCACTCCTCTGCAGCCTCCGAAAAACTGTTATTGCGCACAACCGACTGAAAATACCGTATCTGCCTTATCATTTCCCCATCCCTCTCAAAATCCACTCTCCAAAACTGTGTATCTTAAATCTTACAGGAATCGGGAATAAAAATCAACTGCTTTCTCCTCCTCCCAAAAACCCTCCAAAAACCTTTCGCGCCCCCACTGCGATGGCCAGCGACACCACCCCCGAAAACAAAACCACCCCGTACTCAACCCCATCACAGACCTCAAACAAGATCCCATACAGAGCATTCCCCAGCGGCTGTACGCACATAGAAACCGTGAGAATAACCGCTATAACCTTCCCGATCAGATGCCGCGGCGTCTCCGTCTGAATAAAAGACATCATCTCCACAGTAAAAACCGTGGAAAACACCATAACCGCAAAACAACACCCCGTTATCACAAAATAATTAACCATCCCGGACGAAACCGCTGCCAGGGAAGCGCCCATGGGAAACACGCTCAACGCGCAGGCGATCACCAGACTGCCCGACTTATGGACAGCCAGCCTGTCCCCAAAAACCCCTGCGCCAACACCTCCAAACAGCCCTCCCGCCGCCAACGCCCCCTCTGCAAATCCATAAAGCCGGTTTGCCCGGGCCGCCTCCAGATCCAGCACCTCTGTCACCAGATACGGAAGCGCCACCGTGATCATCGCGGCCAGAAACAGGTTAATCCCGCAGATCACAAGAAGAGCCTTCCCAATAACCGGCTTCTCCTTTAAGATAAACCGGACGCTCTCCCCAAAATCCTCTTTAGCCGCCTTCCATATACTCCCTTTTACTCCCTGTCTCTCAAACGGGATCTCAATAAAAATCTCCATAACCGCCGACAAAACAAAACACGCCCCACAGACCCACAAAACCGGCTTTAATCCATATGCGCTGTATAAAACGCCTCCCAACACAGGCCCTGTGAGAGAAGAAAACGAACTGATCACATTGATCACCGAATTAGCCGCCATAAAACCATCCTGGCTCACCAGGGCAGGAATACTTGCCTGCACAGACGGCTGATAGGCGCCTGCAATCCCAAATAACAGCATCATCCCGGCCGTCACCACCAAAACCAGATTGCCTCCGTCCAAAAACAGCGACACCCCCACAATCACCGCCGCCGTAAAAAAATCCAGCGTCACCATAATATTCCTCTTATTTACCCTGTCCGCCACGATCCCGCCAACCGGCGACAGCAAAATAGCAGGAATAAACGCGCACGCTGTAACCGTCCCGTAAAGCGCCGACGAACCGGTCACATTCAACAAATATAAAGGCAGCGCAAACCTTACCGCGGCATTGCCAAACAGGGATATGATCTGACCGATCACAACCAGCGTAAAATCCTTTGAAAACAGTCTCCCACTCATACTCCAAACCTCCATAAACTCCACTCTGCCATCCAAAACATGGCATGAACGCCACCAGTTCCGCTGCACTGCCCGCTACCCGCACTCCATACCAATATCCATATCCATCCCCCGATCCCGCCCTCCCTCCGCATTCAGTACCGCACGACGGTATGTATATCTTCAAAAGAATATCCGCCCCTTCACCGGGCAGATATCATTTGCTCCTCTGATAAATAGCCGCCAGCTCCTTCAGCCTTTCCAGCATCTCATCATCCACAATATCCAGTCCAAATCCCTGCATCATCTGCCTGAATATCATAAACTTGCGAAAAGACTCTTCCACAGAGCTGTCAAATATCATGGGATTCATCCAGACATTGGCCGCAAGCAGGATCAGCTCCGCCAGCTGTTCCGGATAATCCGTCTCAATCGAACCATCCGAAATCCCCTGCCTGATGATCGGCAGAATATAATTTGGCGCCGCATTGTCCATAGTATCATGCAAAAGGCTGAAAAGAAGTTTGGCGTTATTGTGAAAATCCGGAGCCACCGTAAAAATATCGTTCTGCACCGGCCGGTTGATGGACTCCTTAAAAATCATTTTCAGTTTCTCCCTGCCGTTTAAATCACATCGGTCCCGGATCACCCCAAGCATCTGATTGGATTCCGCTGTCATCCTGTCAGATACCGCCATCAGAATATCTTCCTTAGACTTAAAATGATGGTAGATAGCCCCCTTGCTGAGCCCGCCTAACTGATCAATAATATCCTGAATCGAAGTGTGCTCATACCCCTTCTCCATAAACAGGCGAAACGCAACCTCCAGAATTAATTGCACCGTCTCCTCCGGATGCTTATTCCGTGCCACTGTACCTCAGCTCCTTTACATACTGTTAGTATGTTTTTATGGTATCATACTGTTGGTATGTATGTCAAGATATTCTCTCAAGTATTCTTTCAAGTATTTCATTGCCGGGCGCATTACGATTCATGGTATATCTTAATTTGGTGTATTGTTGAGTGAGCAAGGGGCGGGGGAGTCGTGGGGCCAGGGAGGGAAGGGAGGCTGTGTGCCGTTCGGGTTCAGATATGCCAAGCAT
>CAJUFP010000210.1 GCA_910585645.1 uncultured Hungatella sp.
TTTTTCAATCAGCTTAACTTAATGACATTGGATGAGACCAGGGAAACAGGAGGGCCTAACCCCGAGTGGTTCCCGCTTTAAGGGCTCATCGGAATGCTTGGCATATCTGAACCCGGACAGGACCATCCTTCCCTTCTCTGACTGGCATCACGACTCCCCCGCCCTTTGCTCACTCAGCAATCCCCCAATTTGTTGTGATTGACAGACTCCGCCTGGTCTGTTACAATTTAAAAAGCAACTGCATGAAGCAGGCCGAAAAGATCGAAGTCTTTTTATTTGAGTTTTATTTATTTGTGATCCCCGAAACAGTGTGCTATGAGAGCATTCGCTTTCCAGAAGGAGAGCCCTATGCTCTCTTTTTTTGAAGCGGAAGCGGGGATGGCGGTAAATGGGTGAAGCGGTAGCATGAGCTTAAGATTTTCGCTGGCCTGGCAGAGGATGGCTTCTGTCGGGTAAAAGCAGGATTCGCTTAAGTTGAGGAAAGGAAGAGAGAATCATGAGGATAAAAAGGTTTGCTTTGTTGGCTGCTATGGCTTTGGCTGTTTCTTTAACTGCCTGCGGCGTGGGGGACAGCCGGGGATCCGGGACGGCGGCGACAGAGGCAGGGGATCTGTCCCAAACTGTCCAGGAGGAGGGCGGCGGGCAAGAATCGGAAACAAGGATGGTGACAGATGTGTGGAACCGGCAGGTGGAGATCCCGGGTAAGGTGGAAACGATCATCTGTCTGGGATCTATGGCTCCCCGCTTTGCGGCCTACCTGGATGTGGTGGACATGATGGTTGGGGCGGAGGACAGCGATATAAAGCAGATGTCCGCCCGCTATGACTACAGCCCTGTGTACCATGACCGGTTAAAGGAACTGCCAAGTGTCGGGCCAGGGGGAGGAAGCGGGGAGAATAACGGTTATGTGGAGCAGATCATAGGGCTTGCGCCGGATGTGATCCTTGCCGGGTTTGATGAGGCCGGAGCCGAAGAGCTGCAGCGGCAGACCGGTATTCCGGTGGTCAGCGTCCGCTATCGGACCCAGGGGTTTCTTGACGAGGGATTTTACAGGGCTATGAGGGTATTTGCCGACACGGTGGGAGCCGGGGAGCGGTGTGAAGCGGTGTTGTCCTATGTGGACGCGTGCAGGGAAGATCTGGCAGGCCGGGTGAAAGAGGTCCCGGATGGGGAGAAACAGAGAGCTTACACAGGGGCGGTAACCTTTAACGGGCGCCATGGGTTTGCATTTACCTATGTGAATTTTCCGCCGTTTACCGCTGTCAATGCCAAAAATGTGGCGGACGAGCTTTTGGAGAGCCGGACCGGGGACGCTGCCAAAACCGCGGCTGACACGGGAAAGGCGTATATTGGCAATGACGGCTTTGAGGTGGATCTGGAGCAGATCATCCGCTGGGACCCGGATATTATTTTCCTGGACCCGGGAAATATGGACCTGGTCAATGAGGAGTACAGGAATCATCCTGACTTTTTTCAGTCTCTTCGGGCTGTCAGGGAGGGGCATGTGTACACGATGCCCTCCGCCAATGCCGCCGGTCCCAACATCACCTATCTTCTGATCAATGGGTATTATGCGGGAAGCGTGCTGTATCCGGAGCAGTTTTCGGATATTGTCCTGGAGGAGAAGGCTGGGGAGATCATGGAGGAAATGCTGGGAGCGGATTTTTTTGAAGAGATGCAGCAGGGCGGGCTGTATTACGGGACGATTGCCATAGGCGGATAAAATCAGGAAAGGTTTTGATGGTATGATGGGTTCTGACAACGGGAAAAGCCCTGTAAGGGAAGGGCGGGAATACGGGGGGTATATCCGGCGCAAATGGCTGATCCTGGGGGCAATGGCGGCGCTGGCGCTGGCTTTTATCCTGGCATCCCTTCTGGCCGGGTCGTCGGACTTAAGTTTGAGGGAGGTGGCATGGGCCCTTGTGGGGCGAGGGACAAAGAAAACCCGGACCATTGTGTGGAATGTGCGGATGCCCCGGGTATGCGCGGCTGTGGCGGTGGGGACGGCCCTTGCCATGTGCGGCTGTGTCATGCAGAATGTGCTTAGAAATCCTCTGGCCTCCGCATCCACTCTGGGAGTGTCCCAGGGGGCTTCCTTCGGGGCGGCGGTATCCATTATCTGTATGGGCGCGGGCAGTCAGCTAAACGGAGGAAGCTCTTTGGGGTCTTTGACCATTACAGATCCGGGACTGGTGACAGTCTGCGCTTTTCTGGGGGGAATGGGGACTACGGTTCTGATTCTGTTTTTGTCCCGGGTTAAGGGGGTGACTCCCTCTGCCATGGTGCTGGCCGGGGTGGCAGTCAGTTCCATGTTCAGCGGAGGAACCACCCTGGTTCAGTATTTTGCCGATGATGTGATGGTGGCCACAGTGGTTTACTGGACCTTTGGAAATCTGGGCAGAGCCGGGTGGGGGGAGATCAGACTCATCGCCGTGTTAAGCGGACTGGCTTTCTTGTTTTTTATGGTTCACCGGTGGAACTACAATGCCATGGAGAGCGGGCTGGACACAGCCAAAAGTCTGGGGGTTCCGGTGGAGATCCTGGTTCCCGCAAGTATGGCGGTCTGCGCCCTGATCGCGTCCGCGTCCGTGGCTTTTGTGGGGTGCATTAATTTTATCGGACTGATCGCGTCCCACATGATGCGGCGTCTGGTGGGCAATGATTTCCGGTTTCTGATCCCCGCCACAGCCCTGTGCGGCGCGGCTCTTCTCCTGGCATCGGACATTGCCTGCAGAGCGCTCATTCCGCCTGTGGTTTTGCCCATCGGCGCGCTGACATCTTTTCTGGGAGCGCCCCTGTTTTTGTATCTGATCATGAGAAGGGGGAGTGTGGGATGATCGAGGTTTTGCGCGTCAGCTTTTCTTATGGAGGGAAACGGATCTTGACAGATGTGTCCTTTCAGGCCAAGGCGGGGGAGTGCGTGGCCATCCTGGGCAATAATGGGGCGGGAAAGAGCACGCTGATCACCTGCATAAACCGGATCCGCCGGCCGGAGGGCGGTGAGGTGTACATTGACGGCCGCCTTGTGAGCCGGATGAGCCGGAGGGAGCTGGCAAGGAGCATGGCTTATGTGGCTCAAAAAAATGAGATGAGCCAGGTTACGGTGTTTGACTGTGTGCTTTTAGGGCGCAGGCCCTACATGAGATGGGGGGTAAGCCGGGCAGATGTGGAATTGTGCCAGGCAATGCTTGGCCGGGTGGGCATGGAGCAGTTTCAGCTTAGGAACTTAGATGAGCTGTCCGGCGGGGAGCAGCAGAAGGTCATGCTGGCCAGGGCTCTGGTGCAGGAGCCGGATGTGCTTTTGTTAGACGAGCCCACCAGCAGCCTGGATCCGAAGAATCAGTATGAGATGATGGCTCTTGTCAGGGAAATGGCCAGGGAGAGGAAGATCACGGTTCTGGTGGTCATCCATGACTTAAATCTTGCCCTGCGGTTTTGCGACAGGTTCTTTTTTTTAAAGGACGGGAAGGGATACTGCTATGGGGACAGCCAGGTGGTGACCGGGGATGTGATCCGGGAGGTTTACGGGATCTGCGGGGAGACGGCGCAGATCGGCGGGAAGAAAGTCGTGATCATCGGGTAGGGGGTGGTCTGTAGAGTTTTTGTGTGGGTGGAAAAGAGGATTGGGAAGTTGGGAGTGGTTTCTTGCGTAAAAATATTTAATTGATATATTGTTGAGTGAGCAATGGGCGAGGGGAGTCGTGGAGCCAGGGAGGGAAGGGAGGCTGTGTGCCGTTCGGGTTCAGAT
>CAJUFP010000211.1 GCA_910585645.1 uncultured Hungatella sp.
AAAACTTTCCATGGTCTTGAAAATCTCTTAAGCCTTTCAATGAACGGATTTGGAATCGTTGAAAGGGGGAGACGGGGGCGTGCGGATCGATCTGCCACTCCATGAGCATAAGTGGAAGGCATTGTTCATAACAGAAATATTGTGAATTATAATTTTAAATTCTACCCATACACCTCTTATGTAGAACTTAGCCTTTCACACGAAAGGTTTACTCTTTCACACACCTATTGATAACCGCATCGTTTTTCCGTATCCTCTTTACTGTTTCCCGGCAGCGCTAAAGGAGGTCTGTTATGTCGAATCTTATACCCGGAAACCATAAACATCTTACCCTGGAAGACAGGCAGTTTATTGAACAGTCTCTTAACAGCCAGCTTTCCTTTCGTGAGATCGCAAAGTATCTCTGCAAGGATCCCTCCACCATCTCTAAAGAGGTCTTGCGCCACCGCATTGTTAATACATGAAACAGGGGCAGTTTTAATAATCCCTATAACTTCTGTGTCCGCAGATTCAAATGCAGGAAACAGAACGCCTGCAGGAAGCTGGTTATCTGTGACACCCTGTGCCGATCCTGCCACATCTGCAACAATGTCTGTCCTGATTTTGAACCGGAACACTGCCGCCGGATCGAACGGGCTCCCTATGTCTGTAACGGCTGCAAAAAGCCACGTCACCTGTGCACCATACAGACCAAGTACGATTACAACGCAAAAGCTGCCTGGCGCCTCTACGAAGAGCTGCGTGTCTCTTCCAGAGAAGGCGTTAATTTAAGCAGGAACCAGTTAAACAGGCTTAACGAAGTTGTACCCCCTCTGATCGCCAAGGGGCAGTCGCCTTACATGATCATTGCCGGACACCCGGAACTGGGGATCTGTGTCAAAACACTTTATAACTACATTGACCAGGGTATCCTTTTTAGCAGGAACGTCCATTTAAAGCGCAAGGTAAAATTCAAACCCCGTAAAAAGAAAAATACTGCTATAACTAACAGGGCTGTATTCAACGGCAGGACTTATCTGGATTTTAAAAGCAGCTGCTGTGATGAACTGGATTTCGTCGAAATGGATACTGTCCTGTCTGCCAGAGGTTCAGACAAATGCATCCTGACCCTGTATTTTCCCCATATGGAACTTCTGATCGGCAGGCTGATGCACCGCTGTACGCAGGGCGCCGTAAAAGCGGAGTTTGACAAGATCCAGAATGCCCTTGGAAATGCTTTCGAGTTTTCCTGTGTATTTCCGGTCATACTCACCGACAGAGGCAGTGAATTCGGAGATCCGGAGTCGCTGGAGCATGACAGGAACGGACAGGCAAGGACAGGTATTTTCTACTGTGACCCCATGCGCAGCTGCCAGAAAGGCGGCATTGAAAATGTTCATACGATGCTGCGGATGATCCTTCCCAAAGGCACTGTGTTTGAGAACCTTACACAGTGGGATATACGCAGGGCAGTTGACCATGTGAACAACGCGCCCCGCAGAAAACTGGGCGGGCACACGCCATATGAGCTCGCCTTCAAAACCTTTGGTGCAGAGACCCTGCAAAAACTACAGCTCCGGTATGTGGCACCTGATGAAGTGACACTGTCCCCGAAGCTGCTCAAGTAACTTTATAAATTTACGCAAAACCGCCGCCGGGTAAAAACTTTTCATTTTTTATAACAGCCTGTGGAATTTAATCTTACATATGTCTTTTCCAGAGGTTTGTTTGCCATACCCATAAAAACGATTTTTAACATAAATTTTAGATGAGTATACCACATCAGCCGCCATTTATCACTAAAAAACTTTCAAAAATATGCGTTTTTCACAGGTCATGTAGAATTTACCGTTTCATATGGAAGGTAGTTTTACAATTCAGGGGTCAACGGTGTTCCCGGCACAGTACATGGAAAAGACCCGCAGCTGCGGGTCTTTCTTAAAATAATGTACTCAAACTTCCCACATTAAAAATGGGATTTGCTCCTTGCTACGAAAATAAAGCTCGTAGCCAAGAATTGAACCTTGACAACAAATGTTTTCAACAATCATGGAAGCATCACAATAAAGCAGTCATAAAACTGGCTGCTGTCAGTGAAATATTGCTAATGCAAAGAATCAGGCTTGTACTTCCACATGGTAGCCATGCTTCTCTAATTCCCGTATGTACCGGGAAAGCTGTTTTTGTTCACAGTTTTTACGCCTGGCTTCAAAACAGGATTCATCGAAAAGAGTGCCCTGTTTGAGCATGGTGTAAATGATTACGAGAAGTTTTCTGGCAAGGGCGACAATAGCCTTTTTGGCGCCCTTCTTCTGCTTGATTCTCCAATACCAGGCAGATAGATAGGTATTCCGCTTCCCGGCACTTTCATTATTTCCAGGACACAGACCTGCCCATGAGCAGATATGTTCCGCAGTTCTGAACGGTTTCATATCAATGCCGATTTCAGCAATGATTGCGCAGGAAGCCGTTGTGCTTATTCCATAAATGCTGCTCAGCTGTTCCACCTGCAAAGCAAATGGGATCATATCCGCCTCAGGATTCTTTTCGATTTCGGCAAGGTGTTCTTTTAAAGAATCATAATGATCCATAAGAATTTTAAGAAATGCCTTTTGGTGCTCCGACAGGGTTCCATTTACAGACATGAGGATTTCATCTATACGGTTTCTTGTCTTTGTTTTTAAGCAGGAGTTCAAAGCAGGCCGGTCAATTTGGTCATGCTCAATCAGGTGCAGGATGATGTTCCTGCCGGAAGCGCCAAAAATATCAGAAATAAAAGAGGATAAGCGGAAACCGGAGCTTTGAAGGAACTTCTCAACCCTGTTTTTCTGAGATGTGATGTCACGGATGACGCTTTTGCGGTAACGGTTTAAGTCACGGAACTCTCGTATTGTTTTTTCAGGAATGAAGCTTCCATTCAAAAGTCCGGCACGTAGTAAGGTGGAGATCCATTCGGAATCCCGCATATCTGTTTTCTTGCCTGGGACATTCTTCATATGGCGTGCATTTACAACAAGCAAAGTAATGTTTCCGGAAAAGGCCTCTTCCAGTATTTCATAAACAGGCATCCAGTAAATGCCCGTGCTTTCCATAGCGACATGATGGCAGTTTTGTGAAATGATCCAGTCCCGTAAAGCAATCATATCCGGGATTGGGGTGGTAAACTCACGGATTTCGGAATGTGTGGGTTTACCCAAAGGACCAGTAAGGATACAGGCAGCAATTTTTTCTTTGTGGACATCCAGACCACAGGAAATTTCCAAAAGGTCTTTCATACAGAGCATCTCCTTTGCAATCGAATTGGCAGGAGATTTGCCCGAGGTGATACGGACTTTGCTACTCGTGCTATCCAAAAAGGCGCAACAATATGCTGTGCTCAAGGGCAAAACATTTACGTTGAAAAACGGGGTGCAGATCCTCCAAGGTGCAATCAAACTTAATCCTGCCGGAATCTATTATAAGGCAGGACAGGAAGCTGGAACAGTAGTGGAGCCAGTCCCCTATTTTCATTATAAGCTGTGATACGTTTTCATGATTCGTTGAAAAATCAATACTGTAGCCCATAAAAAGGGCACAAACCTGCACTTGATGGTATAATTGAATTGCGAATAACAATCATACAGCAAGGAGATTTATGCCATGTCAAGTATACCACAAAATGCTGAAAACGGAAATGGGATTTCTAACTCTGTCACAAATTCGAAAATTGAAATTTTAAATTCCACTTTTAGACAATTCAGTGGAATTTACCTCTG
>CAJUFP010000212.1 GCA_910585645.1 uncultured Hungatella sp.
ATCTTTATCCTCCTGATTGCTAAAATTATTATGCTAATCCTAACGGCAACTCATCTATCATTCAGAGCCGCCCATGCCCCCTTGTGGTAAGTCCGGGCATGATACCCGCATTTATCCGAGTAGAAAATCACCGCCTGCCATAGTTTCTGTCATGATATTTGCATCATAAACACTGGAAGCCTTCGCCATCTGCTGCTTACTACTCCATGCCTTTGCCAGTCTGCTTCTCTCCTGTTCCGCCTTAGCAACCTTTTCATCCAACAGCTCCTGTTGCTGTCTCTTGGCCTGCGCCCGCTTTTCCAGATATTCTTCCAGCAGTTCCTTATTCCTGTCTTTCTTCCCGCTTGTTTTCTTATAAAAACTATCCTGCGAACGTGCAAAAAACTCCGAATCATTATTAGGGCCAGACCATGAATCTCCTCTATAATCTTTCTCGGTCGCTCCTACCGTTATAAGTAATGATGCTTTTAACGGAGCAAACGATGACGTCAGATCACGCTGAAGTGCCGACATTATCTTTGCCCTATATTCCGGATCGGCTTTCATATTTTTAAATGCCTCCTCCGATATATTGACTGCCAGATTGGTAATTGTTCTATTCTTTGGTATCCTCTCAAGTTCAGCATAAAATTCCTTCTTAAACAGTTCCATTTCTTCCGCTTCCGATAATTCCTGCGTACTCTCTGCTTTTCCAGTGTCAATTTTTTCCGTACCGTTCACATTCTTTGTGTTTCTCTTTGTTTCCACATTGTTCTGATAATAATTTTGTCCCACCCCACTGATAACCATATTCAAATCCTCCTTTGATACTACGGCGCCTCTGTTGTTCAGGCCGCTCTTGCTCCCTTGCTGGAAGTCCGGGCATGATACCCGCATTTATCCGAGCAACGAATCACCACCTGCCACAGTGTCCGTCATGATATTTGCATCATAAACACTGGAAGTCTTTGCCATCTGCCGCCTACTATCCCACGCCTTTTCCAGCCTGCTTCTCTCCTGCTCCGCCTTTGCAACCTTTTCATCCAACAGCTCCTGTTGCTGTCTCTTGGCCTGCGCCCGCTTTTCCAGATATTCTTCCAACAGCTTCTTTTTATTATTTTGTTTACCACTTGTCTTTTTATAAAAACTGTTTTGTGAACGGGCATAAAATTCTGAATCATTATTGACAGACCAGCCATCTGCCCTATAATCTTTGGCAGTAGCTCCTACCGTAATCACCAGAGAACAGTCCGGAGCCGGGGCAACGGAACCCGTCATATCTCGCCTGATTACAGACAACATTTGTTCCCTGTACTTTGGATCAGCTTTCATATTTTTAAACGCTTCCTCTGATATATTAACCGCTACATTTGCTATTGTTTTATCTCGTGGTATCCTCTCAAGTTCAGCATAAAATTCCTTCTTAAACAGTTCCATTTCTTCCGCTTCCGATAAGCCCTGCGTACTCCCTGCTTTTCCAGTGCAAATTTTTTCCATACCGTTCACATTCTTTGTGTTTCTCTTTGTTTCCACATTGTTCTGGTAATAATTTTGTCCTACTCCACTGATAGCCATTTTCAAATCCTCCATTTTAAGCTTTATTTAATACAAAGTCATTTACTTATCTTCTCCCACTTCCTCCTGCTGCAACATGGCTGTCAATATCAAACTTTATGCCTTTATGTCAAAACTTCCACCTGTCGGTGACGATGTGCCTGACACCGCCTCAACAATATTCTGTGTAACACTTTTCACATCCGTGCCAGTGGCAGATACCTTGTATGTCCCTTCTGTCAGTTTTTCCATCTGTTCTTTTCTTTCTGCCTGCCGTTCTGCCGCTTTTTCTTCCCCTGCCTTTTTCTCTGCTTGCTTTTTAGCTATTTTTTCCTTTTCTTCACGTTTCTTTCTGGCTTTTAACAGGCGTTCTTCCTCTTCCTTATACTTCTTCTGTATTTTATCAGTATTATTATTTCCGTTTCCTGTATTTGCTGTCCTCATGCCACCACAGGATGACTGCCTGTTGCCATTGGCATCATATGTAACAGTTCTTCCGCCAAGCACGACACCATCTCTCTGCGCCCACCCATAAACCATTGAGTTTGCAGCAACTTCTCCCGACAGATTCCATTCGATTTCTTTTGCAAATTCAGGATCATTTGCCATTTTCTTCAAACAGTCATACGAAAGATTTACCGTAACTCTGCTACTGTTACTCGGTAATACGCCGCCATTTGTATTGAAATTTATCTGCGGAAATTTCTTGCATAGCTTTTCATAATATGCCTGCACCTTGTCTTTGCTGTTTGCTGATGTGTTTGTCTTTACCTCTGCTGCCGCCTTGTTATCCGGCTTTTTCGCGGTATCAACATAATTTGCCGTATAGTTGCTGTAATTCTGCTTCCTGACTCCATAGTCAGGAAGATTCCCCTTAATCTCCATTGACATAATTCTCATCCTCCTTCAAAAAATCTTACCTGCAGCTTTATATACCGATTGTACGGATTGTTTCCCCGTCAACAGCATATCTTGCACTGAATCCTCCCAGCAGACTGTTTCCATTCATCTTTTCATAATCCTTAATCGCAAGTATGTCTGCCCTGTAATCAAGGTATGTCTGGTTCTGCCCCGGATCATTAAGCAGTCTGTCAAGGGGCGCATCCAGCCCTTTTATCCTGCCGTTCTCCACCATGATATCTGACAGTGCCACATTACCGCCCATTGCTTTCTGCAAAAATGCCTCAATCCCTATTGCCGCTTTCAATATGTACTGCTCCTGCTTGGTCATCCCTTGCATACTGGCATTTATGGAAATATAAGTATCCATCAGTTCCCCGGAAAAACCGTTCAGGATGTCCTCCACTTTTTCCTTCACAGCCGCATCTTCAATCCCCTTTACTTCCGCCTTTCCGTCTATGCCAATGCTGACCTCAAAAGAAGGTATGGGGGAAACGCCGGACTGCTCCATCTGCTGAAAGATTTTTTCGCTTATATCTGCCCGCAGTTTTGCGGAAGCCATTGCACCGTCAATTTCATGCGCAGACGCAAAAACCCTGACCAGCCCTTTTTCCTGCTCCGTCAGTTCCCCACCCGCCGCCATTCTGGAAAGAAGCTCCTCTTTCCTGCTCTCGTCAAAAATTTCCCCTTCTGCCAGATATTCTGCTGCCTGTTTGTTATGCAGCTCATCCATCTGCTGTGTATAATATGCCCCGTACTTCTCCCTGATCTGCTGGAGCGCCAGCTTTTCTTCCGTGGCATCGCCGCCGTCATGCAGTTTTTTACGCAGTGCATAGGCATATTCCTGCATTTCCTTTGCCTGCTGCCTCAGTACGTTATCATTTGCGGCCTGCTTCGTTTGGAATGAAAGGTGGTAATATTCCTCTGCATTTACCGGAGAGCCATCCTTTGCCAGTACCTTCACCGTATATTCCCGGTTTTCCAGATTCCAGTTCGGCACGGTCACACTCTTGCCGCCATTTCCATTATCCCTGCCAATCCCCACCTGGTTCCCGTCACCGTCATACAGAACAATGTCATAATCACAGCCCTCCGGGATATGGGCAAGGATCACTGTTATGTCAAGGTTTCGCTTGTCGGACACGGTTCCTAAAATCCTGTATTCCGCTATATTGAACTGATAATAGTC
>CAJUFP010000213.1 GCA_910585645.1 uncultured Hungatella sp.
CCATGGCATAAATTCACCCGGACAGGACCATCCTTCCCTTCTCTGACTGGCAAAACCAGGATTCGCCGGTCAGGGTTTGCTCACTTCAGGTGGTTCCGGTTTAAGGAGTTGTATATGTGTTGTTAACACTGGAATCTATGTAGGAAAATTGGAAAAAATAATACCTGGTTTGTGTAGATTTTGAAAAAACAGTCATACTAACAGGAGAAATCCATTTAGAAAGGAACGTCTGATGATATGGGACGATGGAAGATCTCTTGGGGAGTGAGGCTGTTTTTTGCTGCTTTTTTGGCGGCGGTTATGGCGGTTGGCATGGCAGGATGCCAAGCCGGGGCAGATAGTAAAAGGATCGTGCGGATCGCTCTGGGGCAGTCGGAAAGCCACCCGGAGTATGTGGGGCTTGTGGCTTTTAAGGAGTATGTGGAGGAGCGCCTGGGGGAGCGGTATCAGGTGCAGATTTTTCCAAATGAGATCTTGGGGGCGACTCAGAGGGCTATTGAGCTGACCCAGACTGGGGCGATTGATTTTGTGGTGGCTGGGACTGCGAACTTGGAAACGTTTGCAGATATATATGAGATTTTCAGTATGCCTTACCTGTTTGATTCGCCGGAGGTTTATAAGGCGGTTATGAGGGATGAGGAGATGATGAACGGCATCTATGAGTCCACGGACCGGGCAGGGTTTCGGGTTTTGACCTGGTACAACGCGGGGACCAGGAATTTTTATGCCAAAAAGCCGGTATACAGGCCCGAGGACCTGCGGGGGATGAAGATCCGAGTGCAGCAAAGCCCGGCCAGCGTGAAGATGATGCAGGCTTTCGGGGCGGCGGCCTCGCCTATGAGCTTTGGGGAGGTGTACACAGCCATCCAGCAGGGGGTTATTGACGGGGCGGAGAACAATGAATTGGCCCTGACCAACAACAAGCACGGGGAGGTGGCAAAGTATTTTACTTACAATATGCATCAGATGGTGCCGGATATGCTGGTGGGGAATCTGAAGTTTTTAAACGGGCTGACGTCCCGGGAGCTGGAGATTTTTAAGGAGGCGGCCAGGCGGTCCAATGAGGTGGAGCTTGAGGAGTGGGACAGGCAGGTGGAGCAGGCGAAAAAGACCGCAATGGAGGACATGGGGGTGGAGTTTTTAGAGGCTGATGTGGAGGCGTTTCGGGAGAAAGTGCTGCCGCTCCATCAGGAGATGTTAACAGAGAATCCCCACATTGTTCAGGTGTATGAGGCCATACAGGAAGTAAATGTAGAGATGAGGGAGATGGGGGTGGAGGCCGGCGCGTGTTCGGGGGAATGGAAACCCCAGTCTGCCATGGAGGCCGGGCAGAGTATGAGATGGAGGCTGGGCTGGGAATTTGCAGATGAGGAGGGGGAGCGGCAGTGGACCGAGTGAGAATGGCGAGAGGAAGTCTTGACAGGATTTTGGAATTGGCCCAGACAGGGCTGTTTGGAATGATGGTTGTGGTGGGGACGTATCAGATCCTTGTAAGGTATCTGTTTAACAAGCCAAGTACAGTGTCCGAGGAGCTTTTGACTTACGCGTTCGCGTGGCTGTCCCTTTTGGCGGCAGCGTATATGTTTGGGAAGCGGGGGCATATGCGCATGGGATTTCTGGCGGACAGAGCGTCAGAAAATGGGAGGATGGCTTTGGAGATGGTCTCGGAATGTCTGGTGCTTTTGTTTGGGGCTGTGGTGATGGTTTATGGGGGAGTTCGGATCACAGTTCTGACCATGGCCCAGAAGACCGCTTCCCTGGGGATTCCCATGGGGTATGTGTACGCCATTGTGCCTGCCTGCGGAGGGTTAATCCTTGTGTACAGTATCCTCAATCTGGCTCAGATGGTGGGAGAGCGCAGACGCCTGGACGCGCCGGAGAGAGAAGGCGGGGAGGAAGGAACGGCGGAGAAATTAGGAAAAGCGGGGAAGGCAGGAAAAGCGGGGGAGACAGAAAAAGCGGGGGAGACAGGAAAAGCGGGGGAGACAGGAAAAGCGGAGAAGACAGGAAAAGCGGAGAAGGCGGGGGAAGGGCGTATTGAGCGGGAAAAAGAAGACAGCGGGGAATGGGGAAAAAGGAAGGAGAGTGACAGAACATGAGTATTGCCTGGATGGCCGGATTGACGATTCTGGTGGTCCTTATGGGGCTGCTTTTGGCGGGGATTCCCATAGCCGTGGCTTTGGCAGTGTCCTCCATATGCGCGATTTTGCCGGTGCTGGAGGTGGAACCGGCTCTGGTGACAGGGGCTCAAAGGATATTTTCCGGTATCTCGGTGTTTAACCTGATCGCTATTCCGTTTTTTATTTTGGCGGGAAATCTGATGAACCGGGGAGGCATTGCCATACGGCTGATCCAGTTTGCCAAGCTGTTTACAGGGAGGATTCCGGGAGCTTTGGCTCACACCAATATTGTGGCCAATATGTTGTTTGGGGCTATCTCCGGGTCAGGGACAGCGGCAGCCTCGGCCATGGGGGCGATCATCGGGCCGGTGGAGGAGAAGGAGGGGTATGACCGGAATTTTTCGGCGGCAGTGAACATTGCCACGGCTCCTACAGGGTTACTTATCCCGCCCAGCAATGTGATGATAACCTATGCCCTGGTCAGCGGCGGCACATCCATTGCGGCGCTGTTTATGGCAGGGTATATTCCGGGGATTTTGTGGGGACTGGCCTGCATGGCAGTAGCGTATGTGTATGCCAGAACCCGTGGTTACCGAAGCGCCGGGACCTATTTGGGGAAGGAGAAAATACGGACGTTTTGGGAGGCGGTTCCCAGTCTTCTTATGATCGTCATTGTAATCGGAGGGATCATCAGGGGGATCTTTACGGCTACAGAGGGCGCGGTGGCGGCAGTGGTTTACAGTCTGATTTTGTCCCTGTTTTTTTACCGCTCCATCCGGTTGTCGGATTTGCCGGAGATTTTTATGGACAGCGCCCAGATGACCGGTATCATTATTTTTCTGATCGGAGTCTCCAGCATTATGTCTTGGGTGATGGCGTTTACAGATCTGCCGGGGGCCATTTCCCAGGTTATGCTGGGCATCAGCGACAACCGGTATGTAATCCTTCTGATCATCAATGTCCTTCTTTTGGTGGTGGGGACGTTTATGGATATGACCCCTGCCTGCCTTATTTTTACGCCTATTTTTCTGCCGGTGTGCAGGGAGCTGGGTATGGATCCGGTGCATTTTGGGATTATGATGATCTTTAATCTGTGTATCGGAACCATAACTCCTCCGGTGGGGACTACCCTGTTTGTGGGAGTGAAGGTGGGGAATACCAGGATCGAGGATGTGATTGGGCCGCTGTTGTTTTATTTTGCCGCTATCTTTGGGGTGCTCTTGGTAGTAACCTATGTTCCGGCAGTATCTATGTGGCTGCCTGGGATTTTTGGGTATGTTTAGTATGTAAATTTTAATGAAAATATTGCATAGAATAAAGGAGGAGAGTATAATCAAAAGTAGGTAATTGTTAAATGATTTTTTCTTTGATGTGGATAACTTTCTACGATAGAAG
>CAJUFP010000214.1 GCA_910585645.1 uncultured Hungatella sp.
CACAGCCTCCCTTTCCTCCCTGGCTCCACGACTAACTCCGCCTTTGCTCACTCAACAATACACCAATTAAATAATTTTTCCATTTTGCGGAAGAAGTCGTTCTTAAGCTTCTAAATGATATGAGCAAAGAGAGGCCATGCGCCATTTAATCGGGAGGCGATTGCGGTTGCTTTGCGCCAGACAGCCCACCCACAATCCCAATTTGCCGGGGAGACAAAGGAGCCGGTCGAGCCAGTCAACGGTCAAGATGAACGGCGCTTTTAGCGCCTCTGTTGACAATCTCGCAGCCTATGCTGACAGGGAAGCAAGGCGGAAAGCAGATACGCCCTGTATGATGAAAAAAATTTTAAAAATTTGATGTAACTATTGACATTACAATGAATGTGTGATAACATCTAGTTGTAAATAAAAACATTACAACAAAACGTGAAAGGCAGGTATCTGATATGAAGATTGCAGTGGTATGTGCAAATGGTAAAGCGGGACAACTGATCACAAAGGAGGCCGTACAGCGGGGGCTTGACGTGACGGCGATTGTCCGGGGAGAAAACAGATCGGCAGCGCCTCATTCCATAAACAGGGACGTGATGGACATTACGGCGGAGGATTTGAAAGGGTTTGACGCGGTAGTTGACGCATTTGGCGCGTGGACGGAGGAAACGCTCCTGATGCACAGTTCGTCTCTGGACGTTCTTTGCGACGCGCTGTCCGGCACGGATACCCGTCTGCTGGTGGTGGGCGGCGCGGGAAGCCTGTATGTGAATCCGGAACATACGGCCTGTGTTGCCGACGGTCCGGATTTCCCGGATATGTTCAAACCCCTGGCAGCCGCAATGGCAAAAGCCCTTTCCAAACTTCGGAAGAGAAATGATGTGAAGTGGACTTACATAAGTCCTGCGGCGGATTTTCAGGCGGAAGGCGCGCGAAGCGGCCAATATATCCTCGGGGGAGAGGAGCTGACGCTGAATGAAAAGGGCGAGAGCATCATCAGCTATGGGGATTATGCCATTGCCATGGTGGACGAGATCGTAAACGGCGGACATATTCGGGAGCGGATCAGCGTGGTTCGAAAATAAAACCGGCGGGAGCTATCTTGCGGATCGTTTCCCGCGGCAAAAGACAAGGCGGCCGTCTCCACTGGAGGCGGCGGGCCGAAAGCTGCCCCGGGCAGGTTATCCGCCGTGGGCGCAAAGAAAACTTTGGCGGAGCTTTGGCAAAAGTGGAAAGGAGTCAGGCATGAATCAGGAGGAACGGAGGAAGTTTTTGATACGGGAGCTTCTGCAGGAACATGTGCAGTACCAAAACTGTGAGATACCCACAGGGGAGAGGGAACAGAGGCAGCTTCTTAGGGGCCTGATGAATGTCCGGCCTCCCAAAAAGATCGGCAGGGAGTTTCTCAGAGTACAGGATGAATACCTTAAGGCGGAGACAGCCGCAAAAGGGATTACGGATTTGGACGATTTAGAGCCGGTTTCGGAGGGGTTATACCTTTGGCAGGGGGATATCACCACACTGCGCTGCGATGCTATTGTGAATGCGGCAAACAGCGGCATGACAGGGTGTTACGTGCCGAACCACAAATGCATTGACAACTGTATCCATTCCTTCAGCGGAATCCAGCTTCGCATGGACTGTGCAGAACTGATGGGGCTGCAGGGGCATGAGGAGGAAACCGGCAGGGCGAAAATAACGAAAGCCTATAACCTTCCGTGCAGATATATTCTGCACACGGTGGGGCCCATGATCAGCGGGCCGCTTACAGACAAGGACTGTGATCTGCTGGCGGACTGCTACCTTTCCTGTCTTAAACTGGCGGCAGAAAACCGGCTGGAGAGCGTGGCGTTCTGCTGCATCTCTACCGGGGAGTTTTGTTTCCCCAATGACAGGGCGGCGCGGATCGCGGTTAATACGGTCAAAGAATTTATGCAGCAGGAAACAAGTGTAAAGAAGGTGGTCTTTAATGTTTTCAAGGATTTGGACAGAGAACTCTACAAAAAATTACTCTGAGGGTATCAAAAGGCTTAAAGAGGCCATAAAAAAGGCGGACACGGTGGTGATTGGCGCAGGTTCCGGGTTATCGGCTTCGGCGGGATTTACGTATTCGGGGGAGCGTTTTGAGACATACTTTGGGGATTTTATAGAAAAATACCATATCAGGGACATGTATTCCGGCGGGTTTTATCCGTACCCTGATCTGGAGGAATACTGGGCGTGGTGGAGCAGGCATATTTTTTATAACCGGTATGTGGATGCCCCGAAGCCGGTGTATCAGGAATTGTATCAGGTGGTTAAGGATAAGAACTATTTTGTGCTGACAACCAATGTGGATCACCAGTTTCAGAAGGCCGGATTCGATAAAAAGCGGTTGTTTTATACCCAGGGGGATTATGGATTGTGGCAGTGTTCCGGGCCTTGCCATCAGAAGACCTATGATAATGAGGACGGGGTGCAAAAGATGATTTCGGAGCAGAGAGATGGGCGGATCCCAGGGGAGCTGATACCGAAATGCCCTGTCTGCGGCGCGCCCATGACAATGAATCTGCGGAGTGACGACAGGTTTGTGCAGGACGAAGGCTGGTATGAGGCTTCTTGGCGGTACAGTGATTTTATCCGCCGGCACAAGGAGACGGGGATTTTGTTTTTGGAGCTTGGAGTGGGAGGAAATACGCCGGGGATTATCAAGTATCCCTTCTGGCAGATGACAGCGGCCAACCCGAGGGCCGTGTATGCCTGCGTCAATTATGGGGAGGCGGGCTGCTCGAAGGAGATTGAGGGGCAGTCCGTATGCCTGGATGGGGATATAGGGGAGGTTATGGGTGATATTTTAAAGTGAGGCTTCATGGGCCTGGCGTCTCTCCCCGGCTCCACAACAACCTGCGCCTTTGCTCAATAACAATCGTATACTGGATAGTATTTTAAGAGGAGGGGCTTTATATGGAATTTAAGAAAGAGATTGAACAGCTTGTACAGGACTATGCGGATGCCGTCCATACCCAGGATGAAAAGGCGTTCAAATCCCTTTGGACCGGGGAAGACACCAATATTGAGATATCCGGGACAAGGCTTTTTAGAGGCCTGGAATCTATTTACCAGGATTTTCTCATTGACCTGATTCAGAAAAGGTATTCTTCTATCTATCTCATCAATGACGGGCTTAAGGCGTATCTGCTGACCGAGGATGTGGCGGTGGTGGTATTTGAGTATCACACGGAATGTATTATCAGGGAAAACGGGCAGTCCCATGGGATTGAGGGGCTGGAAACCCAGGTTTTAAAGAAGACAAAAGAAGGGTGGAAGATCGCGCATATTCAGTACCATGGGAAGGATATTGTTCCTGGAAACAGCGCGGGGTGAGGCCCTCCTGATTTCCTGGTCTGTAACAGTTCAGATAACCCTTGAACTGTTACGCATCCGGCCAATTAGAATCGCCTTTGGCGATGGGCCGG
>CAJUFP010000215.1 GCA_910585645.1 uncultured Hungatella sp.
CCAACTATTTGGGTGAAAATGTAGTGCTACTTTTTATGTTCATCGTAGGTTAAATGAAAAGAAGGTTCTTCGGTACAGCGGGATTCGGAAAGAGATGACCAATATTACGGACGCGGTGCTGGCAGCCGCCTTAAAAGAGCTGATTCGGGATGATATTGTGGAGAGAAAATCCTATAATGAGGTGCCGCCCAGGGTGGAGTACAGCCTGACAGACAAAGGAATGTCCGTGGTCCCCATTTTGCAGAGTATCTGCGCCTGGTCGGGGATTTTTCGCAAAAGCGACAGCAGCCATGTGCTGGCCCAGTGTGAGAAATGCGACTACAACGGGGCGGCTGTGAGAGAAATGTGAGAGAGTGATTGACGAAACCCATGGATTCATATAAAATAATCATGGAACTTTGGTTTGATCATAGCAATGACATAAAGAAAAGGAGAGATTCATATGAAGTATGTATGCGACGTGTGCGGCTGGGAGTATGACGAGGAGAAGGGATACCCGGAGGGCGGCATCGCTCCCGGAACAAAGTGGGAGGATGTGCCTGCAGACTTTGAGTGCCCTCTGTGCTTTGTAGGCAAGGACCAGTTTTCGGAGGCATAAAACACCGCCTGGGCCTAAGGGCCTGCCGGGGGCCGCGCAAAGGCCCTTACCAGCGGACGGGGGAGCTGTCTTAGGCAGCTCCCCCGTCTCATGTATGCAGTCCTACAGCACGGACAGCATATTATAAAGCTTCAAAAGCCGGATGTCATCCTTGGATATCTTTAACTTCTTTAAAAGAGCGGCGTCCTCCCGCAGCCGCTCCCTGGAAAAGAGCATCTTTGTGGCAATGGGCATCATAGGGCGGGTGGAAAAGCCGTTCCACAGCCCCCACTTGGTATCCGCGGTCAGATAGGAGGCCAGGATCTGGACGCTGGCCTTTTCCATGGGGCTGTCCTGGTTGGTAAGCTGGATGTTGGTCAGGGCGTCATAGTGCTCAATGTAGCCCCAGTACGTATTTTCGCAGACCTGATAGCGGTCGTAATCGCTGAAATTCATGTACATCATGATCTTATATCCGGAGACATCCGATTCGGACAGGATGTCAAACACACAGCGAATCAACTGATTATTCCTGCCGTCAAACAGGTAGGAGTAGAACCGGGACAGCCCTGTAAAGAAGGAGGGACAGGCATCCAAAGGCTGCGGGGTGGCCGCCACAGTGGGAAGGTAGTAAAAAAAGTATTCGATGTGTACATGCAAAGTCCTGGCGATCAGGTAGAGGGTCTCAACATCCACGGGAATCTCACCCTTTTCGTATTTGGAGATGGTGGACTTGCTCTTTCCGATGATTCGGGCCATCTCCTCCAGAGTGATCTTGTTCTGCTTGCGGCACGCCCGTATCTGTCTGCCCACCAGGACGCTGGTTTCATTGGTCATACCTACTTCCCTCTTTTCCCCTTAAAAAGTCCATATAAATCAACAAAGCTGCGATTTTTGTCAGTTTTTCCAAATTCTTTTATATCTTACCATATATCACGGGAAAATACCATATTTTGCGAAACAAATCAAAAAAATTTCTACTGACAGTGGAAAATCTGATTTTTGATTTTAGGTTTTTATTTTGATACAATCTGCTTATCAAAGAAAAAATCTCCAAAAGGAGAGGAAAAGGAGCAGAAAAATGTACGATTTTGATGAAGTAATTGACAGACAGCACACAAACGCTATGAATACTGACGGATTTCGCAGCTACATATTCCACGCGGATGAGAATATGACCTTCCCCTACAAGGATGAGGAATTTATCCGCATGTGGGTGGCTGACATGGAATTTGCCACGCCGGACGTGGTCATTGACGGCATGAAGCAGCGCCTTGACAAGAGGATTTTCGGCTACACCAGGGTGTTTGAGAAGAGCTACTACGAGGCGTTTGCCGGATGGTGCAAAAGGCACTACGACTGGAGCTTTGACCCAAAAGAGCTGGTGATGTCCAACGGCATTATCCCCGCCCTGTTTGAGCTGGTGGAGTATATCTGCAGGCCGGATGAGAAAGTGCTTTTTCTCACCCCGTCCTACGCCTACTTTAAATACGCGGCAGAGGCAGGCAGCCGGGATTACGTGTGCTCTGACCTAAAGTACAGCGACAATTATTACACCATTGACTTTGAGGATTTTGAGAAAAAGGCGGCAGATTCAAAGACCACCCTCTTTATCTTCTGCAGCCCCCACAATCCCAGCGGGAGAGTGTGGAAAGAGGAGGAGTTAAAGCGCCTTGCAAAAATCTGTGAGAAGTACGGGCTGTGGGTGATCTCCGACGAGATTCACTGTGACCTGCTCCGCTTAAGTGAGCGCCACATTCCCATGGGAAAGATCATGCCAACCTACAAAAAGCTGATCACCTGCATGGCGGCCAGCAAGACCTTCAACCTGGCGGGAATGATGATTTCCAATGTGATCATACGGGACGAGGCCATGAGAGCCACATGGCTGGAGCACCATTACAATTTTGACAATCCCCTAAGCATTGCCGCCGTCCAGGCAGCTTACGAGAAGGGAGATCAGTGGGTGGCGGAGCTTCGTGCCTATCTGGATAAGAACTTTGAATTTACCGGAGATTACCTGGCAGAGCATCTGCCCAAAGCCGGATTCCGGATTTCTGAGGCCACCTATCTGGCGTGGGTTTATCCGGATGAACCTGGCCACGGACCCGGTTTATGTGAGGCAGGCAGTGGAGAGGATGATTGGGCAGGGGTGAAAATAGAGATCCCCCTTGGCTGTTGTAAGGACAGTTAAGGGGGATGCTGTGGGCTTTCTGAAAGTGTTGTCTGTAAATTCTTATATGTACCTAAAAAATAATATGAACAGATTGGTCCTGAACCAACTCTAAAAACAGGTCATTGTCAACGACTTCTGTTACCAAAGTCACGGAATGGTCAATCTGTTCCCTGCTGTATGTAATTTTGCGGATATTTTTCCTGCAATCCCCCAGCTCCTTAATGCTAATTTTTCCATTGCGGAAAAGCTGACAAAGAATTGCGTCATTGCTTTTGTATGAAACCGGCACGGGTATCTTTGAAGTAAATATGTCTCTTAGATTGGCCTCTGCTTTTCGCTGTAATTCCCAGGTATCAGCATCCTGTGAATATATGGTTAAAACCTCTGTTTTAGGATAATACCAGGAGATTATTTCTGCCAAAATTGTAATCGAGACCTCTCCGGCGTTTTTCTTTTTTGTACGTCCCGAAGATAATGTCTTGCCCGGAGTCGGCCATTCGTCATAAAGTTTCGTAATCCAGTCCTTATATGCATCCATATCAAGCGGATCTGCCTTTTCCACAAAACGCCGTAAATAGCTTTTGATTCTTGCAATCTGGCAGGTAGACGCAAGGACAATCTGATACAGATTACTCAAACTTCGCACATTAAAATATCCTTGAAGCCTTTATAAACCCTAGGTTTTT
>CAJUFP010000216.1 GCA_910585645.1 uncultured Hungatella sp.
GCTGATTCAGGACATGGATCTCTTCCTCCATGGTTGGCAGTTTCTCCACATGCTGATTCAGCGCACGTATCTCCTCCTCCATGGTTGGCAGCTTCTCCACATGCTGATTCAGGACATGGATCTCTTCCTCCATGGTTGGCAGTTTCTCCACATGCTGGTTCAGGACATGGATCTCTTCCTCCATGGTTGGCAGCTTCTCCACATGCTGATTCAGCGCGCGTATCTCTTCCTCCATGGTTGGCAGCTTCTCCACATGTTGATTCAGCGATCGTATCTCCTCCTCCATGGCCGGCAGTTTCTCCACATGCTGATTCAGCGATCGTATCTCCTCCTCCATGGCCGGCAGTTTCTCTACATGTTGATTCAGAATATGTATCTCATGTTCTATTGCTGGCAGTTTCTTTTCTGTATGCAGGACATGCTGCTTCAAGCCCTGAAGCTCTGTTTTTATCAGAGGCAATTCCTCTTCTGTCAGTCTTGACACATTTTTGTCCGTAACTGTCTCTATATGCTGCTTTAACCCCTGAAACTCTGCTTCCATGCGCGTATTTTGCTGCTTTAACCCCTGGATTTGATCACTCATCTGCGCAGTATGCTGCTTTAAATCATCAATCTCATCTTTCACAGGCTCCCAAACAGTTTCCATCTTAACATCTAACAACTGCGAAATTGCCATTATATCATCATTCGTCAATGTCATTTCATCACTCCTTTTTCTGCGGCGGCACTGCAAAGCCGCCTTTTATCTCGTCATTCCACTTATCCCGTATTCTCTGTTAAACTGCTATATAATTTCTCTGCCATCTCCACATCAACACCTCGCTTGTCAAAACACAGGCACTTTTAATAAGATCACAATCTATCCACCCTCCTTTCTTTACATGGAAAAGGCGGTGGACAAAACGATTTTCTACCACTGATTATACGCAATTTTCCCATGTAACTCAACCACTTTTTCATCGTTTCCTCTGCTATGAAATATCTGCAGAAAACACAGTACGATAATACGACCTGCCAACCCTGCCGAAAAGAAATTCCGGCGAAGATTATATTAAGTATAGCGAAAAACTGCCGCTTTGTCAAAGAGTTTTTTTACCGCCATTACGCACATTCTCCATGCCAAGCAGCAAAGTGCCTGGCATGGGCCTGAACAACATATTTTTCATCACATAACTTCCTGACTATTTTCATCCTGTAATATTACTCATCAATTGCGCTCCATCTTCACTCTGTAAAGCATCACGCCATTTCCCTCCAGCCACACCCTATCACCGGCCTTATACGCTTTGCCATCCAAAAGGCTTTCCCCCTCTGCTTTCATACAGATTTCTGCAGATTCTTTATTGTGATTTAAGAAGAACAGATACCAAGACTCCCGGCTTCGCCTCTGTGTCACCTCCACATCCTTTATACTGTCCCATACTCCCTCTATCCCGGCATCTCCGGTAAGCTCTCTCACAAAATCCCGGTAAAATTCCTCACTGCTCCTGGTTCCCACATACCAGGCCCGCCCGTCCCCCAGGCGGTTGCAGGCAATAGCCGGCGTGCCTGCATAGAAATCCGACTCATACTCTGCCCGGGCCTGCGCCCCTTCCATGTGCATAATATCGCAGAGAAGCTCTGCCGGATAGTGTTTCCCATTCCATGTAAACCCATTTTTCACCCCAGGCGGCAGCGCGTCCGACTCCTCCACCCATATCCCGAAAATATCTTTCAATCTCCCCGGATATCCTCCTGTCACCACCAGGTCGTGTTCATCGACGATCCCTGAAAAGAAGGTGGTCACAAGACAGCCTCCTTTTTCAACATAATCTTTCAGAATCTGCCCGTAGCCATCCTTCACCATGTAAAGCAGTGGCAAGATCACCACATCGTAATTATCCGGCTTATCCTCCACGGAAATAAAGTCCACCGGAATATTCAGCTCATAAAAAGCCTGGTAATACCTGCCCACCTCGTCCAGGTACTTCAAATCCGTGCTGGGACCCGCCGAGTATTCCAGAGCCCACCAGTTATCCCAGTCCACCACAATGGCGGCCCTGGCCGATACCCTGGTCCCCAGCGTCTCCCCTCCCAAAGCCGCAAGCTCCTGCCCAAGAGCCTGTACCTCCCGAAACACCCTGGTATTCTCATTCCCCCCATGGTCGATGACCGCCCCGTGATATTTCTCGCAAGCCCCGATACTTCTCCTCATCTGGAAAAAGAGCACCCCGTCCGCGCCGTGGGCCACAGCCTGATAGCTCTGAAGCCTCATGACCCCTGGCCTTTTCAGGGCATTGTAGGGAAGCCAGTTGCACACGCTGGGAGTCTGCTCCATCAGCACAAAGGGCTGCCCTCCCTTCAACCCTCTCATCAGGTCGTGGCACATGGCCGATCCCCAGGGCGGCGTGTCCACATTCGGATAATTGTCCCAGGAAACAAAATCCATGTATTTCGCCCATTTCTGATAATCCAGGGGCTTGTAAAATCCCATAAGATTGGTGGTCACCGGAATGTCCGGCGTTATCTCCTTTACCGCCTCATACTCCGCCCTGTAGTTTTCAAGAAGGGAATCCGAAAAAAATCTCCGGTAATCCAGGGAAATTCCCTGGAATGTGGTCCTGTTCTCCTCAAAATGCTCGCTGAGAAGATTTGGCGCCACGATCTCCTCCCAGTCATAAAACGTGTGCCCCCAAAAGCCGGTGTTCCAAACCTGATTAAGCTTCTCTATGGTCCCATACTTCTCTTTAAGCCATACCCGGAACGCCCTCTCGCAGTTTTCACAGTAGCACTCTCCGCCATACTCATTGTTAATATGCCAGGCAATCAGATTGTGGTAATGACCATACCTCTCAGCCAGTTTCCCGGCCAAAGCTTTGGAATACTTCCGATATACAGGGCTGTTGGGACAGGAATTGTGCCGGTCCCCGAATTTCCGCCGCATACCCGAAAAATTCACTCTTAACACCTCCGGGTATTTCCTCGCCATCCAGGCAGGATGGGCGGCCGTGGAGGTGGCCAGGATCACATGGAGGCCGTTTCTCTCTGCCATGTCCATGATCCGGTCCAATTTCTCAAAATCGTAGGTCTCCTCATCCGGCTGCAGGGCCGCCCAGCTGAACACGTTGAGGGTCACGCAGTCGATTTTTGCCAGCTTAAACAGCCGCATATCCTCCTCCCAGATCTCCTCAGGCCACTGCTCAGGATTATAGTCCCCGCCGAAGGGGATTTTAAAGCGGGATGAAGTTTTTATAAGATTTGCTGTTGACATGATTGTGTTGTTCCTTTCTTTTTTGCATGTTGGGAACGCGAATGCTTTCTCCCTAAACCGGATAAACCGGAACATTAAGTTCGTTATGTAGGTGTATTGTTGAGTGAGCAATGGGCGGGGGTAGTCGTGATGCCAGTCAGAGAAGGAGAGATGTCCCGTCCGGGTTCAGATATGCCA
>CAJUFP010000217.1 GCA_910585645.1 uncultured Hungatella sp.
ATATTCCTTTATTATAGCACACATTCTCTATGTGTCAAGTTCATCAATGTGAAATCAGCTTTGAAAGGTACTTTAATGCCAACCTATCTTATTTTCAGGAAAATTTCCCAAAACGTACTTTTCAACATTTCTCCTGCTTTCCTGAAAAGTTATCCACATCTCACAGCCGCATGAAACCGCCTTTTGTACCCATGTGGATAACTTCTCCCTGTCTTGCGGCATATTTTTTTGTTTTCCATCTTCCCACGCATCACATCCTTTGGTATAATGTCCTTGTCAGGTCACAGTTTTTACATAACTGTGCGCCGTTATGAAAAGGATGTCTTCTCCTGTCAGCGGTTCTCCAAGACTCTTGAGCAGGTCGGAAGATATCTTTTTTATGCCGTTTTTTGCTTCCCTCAGGCCCAGGCTGCTTTTCTCATAAAGCTGTAACAGGATATCTGCTATCTGCGTCAGCAGATAGTGGCACTTCATCGCATTATAATCCCTGCTGTTTGCATGCTGTATATCATAACGGATATTTTTCTGGATATTGAATCCCTCGTTCTCTATCTGCCATCTCTTCCGCCCTGTCCCTGCGAACTCCCCGGCGTTCTTCCCCGTCACCGCCAGGTCCGTCAGCCATTGGAATGTCTTTGCCGCTTTCTTCCCGGTCTTTTCCGTTTCGGCCTCTATCTCCAGCGCCAGCAGCGTAAGCTTATATCCACGGTAATCTATTTCAGGCACCCATTCCATATGCTGCTTTTCCTTCACTTTCCCTTTCCTCGGATATTCCCTGGCAATCTGTCTGTCCAGTTCTTCTGCTTCCCCCATGTCCGCTATGTTCCGGTATTCCTCCGCTATGGACGGGATGCTTCCCTCCTTATAGCGCAGCAGGATATGCCAGCCGTTGTCACGGATGCACTTCTCAAATACAGGTTCTGACGCATACAGGCTGTCTGCCAGGACGCACACGGGCAGGCGGGGGTATTCTTTTTTCAGCCTTTCCGCAAGTCTTTTGAATGCCTTTGTCTCACAGTCATTCTTGCTGACGTCCTCATTTTCGTTTTCTATGAATTCTGTTCCGATACTGACCACAAAGCCGTCCCCTAACACCAGTTTTGCCTCCAGCACATGGTGGTAATATATTTCCTTTTCTTCCGCCGTCCCCCTGTTCATCACCTTTTTCAGACAGTGGGGGCAGTGTCTTTCCGAAAAGTGGAACAGCCCCGTGGCATCGAAGATGACCAGCCAGTATTTCCCAAGGAACCTTGCATCCTCAAACTTCCTTTTCCGCAGCAGGGCGCATATCATCCGTTTCCTCAGGCATTCCAGCTCCGCTGTGTCCAGCCGGGACAGGAACTCGTTTAGCGTGACATAGTGGGGCAGGAACTCATGGGGCTGCACGCCCAATATCCGGCACAGATTCTTCACGCATCCATCCTCTAAGAATTCGTCCGTCATCTTCTGCATGGAACTGATGCTGCATATGTTTTTCATGATGACGGTCATCAGCATGACCTCTGTCTCATACGTCCAGAAATTCCTGGGGTCTTTCAGTTCCCTCAGCCACTCGATAAATTTGGGGAAATACTGCCTCATGATCTTGCAGAATGCCGCAAAATCCTTTTCGTACTTTTTCTTTTCTCTTCTGCGCTCAGATCTGGTCATGATAAAACTCCTTTGCGAAAAACTTTTTCTTAATTTTACCATGAGATAACGGTAACGTCTGTATTTATCTACGATTTTACTGCGAAAAAATTTCACCTTTCAGCACTGATGTGAAATTCCAGAATAAACGCACGAACGAAAAATCAGCTTCGAGAATATCGTTATTTGGCAAGTTCGTCAATTGCATCCATCATATCGTTATCATATAATACTTTTAGTACAGCGAGGATTACAGGAATTTCTGATTCTAGGTTTCTGCCTATTTTACTACGGATCCGTTTCATGCTCCTGTGATAATAAGCTTTCAACAGCTTTATTATAAACAGGACAAATCTTCTGATCAGGCCAAGATTGTGTATTCCGTTCTTTTCTTTGGAGCGTAATTTGTCTTCTCTGAAAACTATATCAAGTGCCCAGTGTAGGTTGTTCTCTATATTCCAGTGCCTGCGTGCGACAATAGAAAACAGTTCTGCATTGGGCTTGATACTGCACAGAAAGTATCGTTCTTCTGTCACTGTGTCATTCGTTCCTGTTCTGGTTATTGTTTTCTTCTCATAACCGATGGAACTCAGTTTTTCCCAATTCTTCCTGTCCTCAAACCATTTAATGTCATCCGTTATGACATATTCTCTTGTAACCACGCTGCCGGACTTTTTTTCTGTTTCTTTCAGATATTTTCCGTCTGCTGCCATGGCTTTTTTTAGCAGTTTTTCGTCAGCAAAGTATTCTTTTACTTCTTCATATGCGGTTTTCTGGTTTTCCTTCAGTGCAAGGCAGTAATCCCCTTGTGCCTTTTTACGATGGCCCGGGCGGTTTCCTTCTGTGTATTCAGGGCATCTGCTGTAACAACACATCCCCGTAAATCAAGATTCCCCATGACATCCTGCATTTCAGGGATTTCGTTGCTTTTCTCATCAATACGTGTAGAAGACAGGCAGATACCCCATTCTGTTGACATTACATTAAATTCATTGAGGTTGCGCCTGTCTTTGACATCTCCGCTGTCCTTTTTCCCAGTATTATGGGTTTCTTTTCCATCTGCTGCAACCACATCCTTGATATAACAGCCAAGTTCATCATTCCGGTAAAGGTATTCATCCAGACTTTTTCCTGCCACACTGACAAGCCGCACCAGTATATTTACCAGCGTACTCTGCAATTCATCAGAGCGCAGGATGAAAAATACCCTTTGTATCGTATCGTGGGAAGGTATTCCGTTTGGCAGCTCCAGATATTTTTGCAGCGTTTCTTTCTCATCTGCTGCAAAATCAGCTATTTCAGTCCATTCATCATTTCCTGCCAGAACTGCAAAAAAGACAATCCCCACAACATCTTTTAGGGGATGTTTTATTTTCTCCTGCTGCCTGCTGTCAGTGAGTCCGGCAGCCTGTTCCATATAGATTTCCATAAACATACAATCCAGGTTTTCAACCCCCAGATTTCTTATTTCTTCTACTGTGATGTGAATTTTCTCCGATAATTTTTCAAGTTTTGTATCTTTCTTTGGCATACTGATTCTCCCATGTGCTTTTTAGGAGATTTTACCAGTTTTATTCATACTCCGCAATATTTCATCGAAAGGATAAGAGTGAAAAGTGTAATGGTATTGTTGCATAATTTTCGCAACAAATGTTTGCTTATTTTTGTTCATGCGTTTATTCTGTGTGAAATTCTATTCTATTCAATTCTATTCATTCGCATCATTTGTCGCCTCTTCTGGTCTCAGAGCATAAAGATATTTGTTTGTATTTATGTACTTGATTGCAA
>CAJUFP010000218.1 GCA_910585645.1 uncultured Hungatella sp.
TACACTGTACCGTTTTTCTTTAAAACTCTTTTGCACTCATTTACAAAACCTTGCGGATTGTCAAAATGATGAAACGCACAACATACAGTTATAATATCAATACTTTCATTACTCCATTCAAGCGGATAGCATGGTTTGACCTCAAACCTCATATTAGGGTATCGCATCTTTGCAGAACAAATCATGTTCTCAGATATATCTATTCCATTTGCCTGGATTTTTGCTTTTTTCGATAATTCTCGCAGCAGAGTTCCATTTCCACATGCAACATCAAGGACAACATTACCCTCATGCAAATCTATAGTGTTAGATAGTTCCATAATATGAAATCTTGTATATTGTCCTTCCCTTGACGCATCATATTCAGATGCTATTTTATTGTACGCTATTCTTGATTCTTCTGTTTTCTTATTCATGTTATTCCCTCATATGTGCTGCCTATTCTCTGCCTTTTCAGCTTTTCCAATTCTCCGGCCGGTTTCCAGCCCGGATTATTCTCCCGCACTAATTTCTCCATCCTTATGGCATAATCCCCTGCCATATGCTGCAATGTCCACGATGCAAAACTGCGCTATTTTGAAATCCTGTTTCACCCCGCCGCTGCTATTTGCCCCTGTCTGATTGGAAACGCCTCCCTTATTCCCATTCTTCTGCGAAAACAGCCTGTTCATCAGGGAATACCCTGAAAACCATTTCATATTGTTACTGCTGATATTCATATCCCCGCCCCCTTATATCTTCAAATCCAAATTTGCACCAACCTGTACCTGATTTTTTACAGCAGCTTTGCCTGCACCATCTTCCTGCGCTGCTTCGATAATTATCCGCATATCTGTGTCATTCAGATAAATTGTTCCGTCTTTGGATGCAGCCGTCTTTTCATTTAAGAGCTGCTCTGCCTTGCCATATGCTGATCCTTCCGCTCCTTTTTCTGCAGCTCCTTCCCCTGCCTTTTCTGTTTCTTTTTTTGCTTCCAATAGTTCCTCTAATTTTTCTTTTCTCTTCGCCGCCTTTTCTTTCGACTTTTCAATCAGCTTTTCAGAAATTTCCCGTCTTTTCTTCCGAAGCTTGCCGCTCAGTTTTAACATACCATCGTTTCTGGTTTGCATTCTGCAATGATATTTTCCGTTCTCATCAATATAACTGTGCTGGTACACTATGGTCCAGCCGCTGGCTTTTGCTAATCTTTCTGCCAGTTTAGACATAGACTCAACGCCTTTTATCATGTCTTTCATGTCTTTCTCTGTTTCGGGATCCTTCTGCATTTTTTCCAAAAGTTTGGGATTAACAGTCAGTGACTTGCCCCTTTGAGCTGATGAGCAGACACTGCCAACTCTAAAATTTACACTTGGAACAAGTGTTTCTAGTCTGTTTACATACTCTGCTGTATTCTTGGATTTACCGCTTTCTGCCGTCTCCTGTGTTTTTTCGGTTTCTTGCTTTTTCTTGCTGCCTGCCATGCCCTGCGCCCCATAGCTGCTGTAATTCTGCTTCCTGACTGCATAGTCAGAAAAATTCCCGTTCATCTCCATTGCCATAACCAAAGTCCTCCTTGATAAAATTTATGGAAATCCATTTCATTTCCATACTGGGCCTATAATATTCTAAGCAGCTTCATATACCAGTCATCCATGATGCTTTCATAGGGTATCCGTGTTATCCTGCCTTCTGTACTGCTTTCATAAATACAGGTTTCCGCCGCGCCGGCCAAACCCGGAAGTTTATAAAACCCTCCAAAAACAATCCATATTTCCCCGTCTGCATTGTTTTCCTCTAAAAAATCCTCAAAGGCATCCCGCTCAACATAGACGTACCTGTCATCATACGAAATCATCTGGCTCAGTTTTCTGGAATCATTGGAAACAATTTCAGGTTCCCCATCATAATTCCCGACCATAATGTCCCTGCTTTCATTGCACCTGGCATAGGAACAAGTATGTATTGCCAGAAGCAGCGCCCCAATCACCAGAACGGCCGCGGCTGTCATGCACATACACATCCTTTTCTGATATGGACAAAAACCGGCGATCTCCCCCATCCGCCTTTTCATGTCCGCAAATTCCCTTTCCCCCGCATAGGTGACAGCAGACGGCGTCCCCGCCCTTCCTGAACGCAGAAGTTTCAGGGTTTTCAGCAACACCATGCCATATTCATGCGCCGTCCTCCCGCTGTTCTGTATGCACACCCTGTCGCAGATATCCTCCATATCCGCCCGGAACTGTTTCTGGAAGACTGTCAGGAACGGGTTCACCCACAAAAGGCACCGCAGGACGTCCCATATAAACCCAAACCACAAATGCCCTAACCGGATATGCGTCCGCTCATGTTGTACAACAGATTTTAGTTCATCCTGGCTGTAGCTCTCCCATACCACTTTAGGGATAACAATCTTTGGTTTCAGCAGCCCGACGGTAAACGGCGTCACATTTATGTCTGTAATTCTGACCTGGATGTTATCCAGAGAAACCTTTTCCATTCCGGCAACCGCCTTCCCAAGGCGCAGCCGCTTTCCGAATATACAGACAGCGGCTATAAAAATGCCCGCCATATAAATGCGGTCTGCCCACAGGCAGGTCATGGTTCCATGGGTTATCCGTCCTGTCATTTCCACCACTGCCTTATTCTCATAAAACAGCTTCAGCTTTCCAAGAAACGGGATGAGCAGGAAGGATGACCATAACAGCCCCCTTATAAATGTCCGTCTTGAAAAAACCATCTTCCGGAGCATCATCACAAGTCCAACCAACAAAAAGGAAAAAGCCGCGCACCGCACAAGCTGGGTAGTGTAATATGCAGCGCAGAAATCCAGGAGTCTGCCGATCTGTGACCAGTCAGGCATGGGTTCCACCCTCTTTATCCGTGGATTCTGTCCCCCGCTCCCTGCTTTTCTCCAGGATTTCCTCCAGTTCCTTAATCTGTTCATCCGTCAGGGCAAAACTCTGCAAAAGTGCCGCCATCGCATTTGTCCCATTGCCGGAAAAATAGCTGTCCACGAACTTCCTGCTTTTCTCCTTCACGCATTCCTCCCTTGACTTCTGCACATAATAATGGTAGACCCTTGAATCGCGTTCATCCACCGTGTAGCCCAGGATATCCTTCTGGTTCAGGCGGTTCATCAGCACCCGCACCATCCTCATCGACATATCCACATTCCCCTGCATCCTCTTGTAGACCTCGGAGGATGTCAAAGGCTCCCCGCACGCCCACAGGACTTCCATGATCTGCCATTCACTCGGTGTAATCTCTTCCTTTGCCATACCGTTTCCTTCCTTTCGTTTTATTTCGTCACTTTATATATCGGTCAATTATTGTTAATT
>CAJUFP010000219.1 GCA_910585645.1 uncultured Hungatella sp.
GATGTCGTCTTGTTTTTTTATTTCTTAATATTCCCCAGGTAAAGTTACACTATCGCAGTAGATAATTTTTGCCGCTATTATTCCATTCTCTTTTACATGGGGTCCTATTGCTCGCTTAACAGCCTTCCCATTTCAATTCTGCATGTTCTGCACAGCCTCACTTCCCTTATGTTTCCGCCGACCCTGTACACTTTTCCGTTTATGTTTACAGTCTGAAAAATGAAAATCGATTTCATGTCATCTCCGTGGTTTCCGCAGCTTTCACAGTTAACCAATTCTTTTGGAAATTTAGTATCCTTTATTTGAATCATTCTTGAAGAACATAGCCCGGTCTGACAAGATAGAAAAATATTTGTCCGTATTAAAGAATGGAAACACAGCCAGGAGAGCAACAATGTAGGCTTCCAGAATCCATTTCTGAGTTGCATAGCAGCCTCCATGTGTTTTTTGTGCCGCCCGCACCCTCTGTTTTTCTTGTGAGTCATACATTATTTTCTCCTCCTTCCGGTTCTGTCCCGTCCATCCAGGCGGATGCTCTACATAGCCCGCTTATCTTCTATCCCGGAGACTGGCATACATTCTTTTGCGGGCGTTATACCCCAGGTCAATCGGACTGCCACATCTCAGACCGTTAATCTCGAACACGCTTTCTGTTTGGTTAGTCATATATCGCCATATGCTCCCACATTCGCAGCTCGCATAGGCTTTTAACAAATTGTCAAGGGGTATCCTTTCCCCACATTTACAGACATAAGTGTCGATTGGTTCTTTTGAACAGAACCCTTTCATCCTCCCGCAGTTTTGGCATTTGATGAGTAGGAAACCCTTATATTTTCTGGTCCTGTGCTGGGGCTGCATGAAAGTGGAATCCTGGTGATGCGCTGTGCCGCCCCTAAAATCTGACTTCCTTGTGGTCTGCTCCCATGCCGGGTCTTCTTGTGATCCATATATTGATGACGCTTCTTTGCTATCTCCCTCATACCCTGTCCCTGGCTCGTCCTCCCCCGTTATCCTGTCCTGGCATACGCCTTCATCGGCCTTTTCATCCCATTCAGACTGGACTGCATCTGTTGATTGGGCATCCTGGTTTTCCGCTCCTGCGGCGTCCCATCCATACCTGCCCTGAGTTTCTTCCTCAACAGACACATTCCGTGCCACAGGGGGGTCTGCACTATCTTGGTATACAATTCCATCGCTCCATCCGGGCTGGAGCTGCCCCATGCCAGATGCGTAGCGGAAAGCTGCCTGCACGAGTTCCCCAACCTCGTCCGGCTGTAACTCAAAATCCATCTTGCTGCATGAGGTCTGCATAATCAGTTTCATAATTGGTGCCTCCTGATTCCCGGGCTTTCTTCCCCCTCTGCCTATAACCAGCATAAGGGAGGACCCGTATTCTCTGTCACTATCTGGCATTACTCTTACTAGCGGATATTTCCTTGAGGGAAGCCGCAAGCCCTGCAAAGGACTGGATCTCGGAAGGGATGATGATTTTAGTTGCCTTGCCGTCTGCCGCTGCTGCAAATGCCTCCAAACTCTTTAAGCATAAGACTGCTTCATCCGCCCCTGCCTCCTTGATGAATCGGATTCCGTCTGCGTTTGCCTTCTGCACCTTGAGGATGGCTTCTGCTTCACCTTCCGCTTCCCGGATCCGTTTTTCCTTTTCTGCTTCCGCATGGAGTATGGCGGCCTGCTTCTCTGCCTCCGCATCCAAAATTGCCGACTCTTTCTTGCCTTCTGCCACAAGGATTGTGGATTTCTTCTCCCCTTCCGCACGGAGGATCGCTTCCCTCCGCTCGCGCTCTGCCTTCATCTGTTTCTCCATTGCGTCCTGAATGGCGGCGGGCGGGATAATGTTCTTAAGCTCCACCCGGTTCACTTTGATTCCCCATGGATCCGTTGCCTCATCCAGGGACGCCCGCATCTTGGCATTGATCGTCTCCCGGGAAGTCAGGGTCTGATCCAGTTCCAGCTCTCCAATGATGTTTCGAAGCGTAGTGGCCGTCAGGTTCTCAATCGCCATGATGGGATTTTCCACGCCATAGGCGAACAGCTTCGGATCCGTGATCTGAAAGAATACCACAGTATCAATCCGCATAGTGACGTTATCCTTCGTGATTACTGGCTGTGGCGCGAAATCTGCCACCTGTTCCTTTAAGTTAACCTTGCGGGCTACCCGGTCAATGAACGGGACAGCGAAATGAACTCCGACGTTCCAGGTGTCCAGGTAGGCACCCATACGCTCCACCACCAACGCCTTTGCCTGTGGTACAATCCTGATGCATGACGAAAGGATCATCATAAGGAAAATTGCTAAAAATATGAATACTATAAATGCGAACATAAAATACATAGCGGTCCGAATCCATCCATGCCTGGCATAGACAGGCTGACCGCCTCCTCCTTTCAAAAATCAAATCATAAGTTGGTTTATGTATCTGCCGGGACAGCTTGTCTCTTTACAAAATATGTCCCTTCTTGATGGCAGGACTTTTCTGCGGATAGCCATTTTTCCGTATTTTCCTGCTCATCCTTTTCCTCAACGATCAGCTTGACGCCTTGGATGCCGACGATTCTTGCCATGGTGCCTGCGTGGATTACGCATGCCGGGTCCTCTGCCCGCACGGTCCACTCCATGCCTTCCACAACGCCTTTTCCGGTCCACCTGGCATTATCCACATCCTCCGTGATCCTCACGGGTTTCCCGTATAAGCCCCTGGCGTTGGTTTTCTGGGTACGTTGGTTAACCAGCTTTTTTGCTGCTGGGCGCACACACACAAGCAGAATACCGGACACCAGGGCGAACAGGGTAAGCTGGATCTTTACGCTGCTGCCAACTGCGGCTATTATCAAAGCCGCCAGCGCCCCTCCGGCAAACCAGATAGACGTCAGAGCCAGACTTGCCGCTTCCACGATGATGAACACAAGGAATGCAGCCAGCCAAAACACTAATGACATATAAAAACCTCCTTCCTTCAATTTATTGAAAGTATGGAGGATTACTTCTATTTTTCTAACCTGTTTATGAGGGTATTTCATCTTTCTGTTCCAGACACTGAAAATCACATCAGGCATATTTTGACGCAAAAGGTTGGGGCAAGGCAACTTTTTAAAACAAAAAAGAATCGGTCAGACAAAAAACATGTCCCCGATTCTTTTTCAAATCGAAAGAAATTTTTTTAATATTCCTTGCATTCTTTTACTTTTTTCATTTTATTCTCTCCATCTCTGCAGTTCCCTAGTACTACAGCGAACTTTTTGAAAGTGTGGTCTTTCTATGAGCCAGATAGGCA
>CAJUFP010000220.1 GCA_910585645.1 uncultured Hungatella sp.
TTACGCTTTCGCACGGTCAGCGCGGTAAACGCGCAGACCTATCTGAACTGTTACATTGTGCCTTCCTTTATACCTTCCTGTAAAATTTGTATATGTATCCTGCAGCTCCGCAAAATTTTTCCCTTTCTCTACACGATCAATATAAATTCTTATGGTGATTTCTTGAATTAGAAACAATTCCATCACCATTAAGAACTTCTTTAACTTTTACAGTAAAGAGGTTCCCACCTGCTGTATAATAAGTGGCAGTCCCGTCATCATGAATGTCAATTCGATCAACACCATATTTTCCGACTTCAATAATTCCTTTATTACTCTTTATCTTACGAACAAACATTTTAAAGAACCCTCTTCTCCTCTTGCAATTAGGATATTAAACCTATAAAAGAAAAAAATACAGCAGGTTCCCCGCCTATTCCGAAGAACCTGCTGTATAATCCTCTATCCTACTTCAGATTCGCAACCGCCTGCTCCCCCGCAACCCGTCCAAAGCACACAGACTGGGAGTACCCGCCGGACTGCCAGGTCACCTCGCCGGAGGCGTAGAGGCCTTCCACCACCGTGCCGTCCTCATACAGCACCTGAGCGTTTTCATTGCAGGACACGCCGCCCTTGGTCATATGGTTGGCCGCCTCAACGCGCACCCCATAGTAGGGGCCCTGGGCGTCAAGCGCCCGGGCAGGAGCCTCCTTTAACAGGACGTCCTCCTTGCCTTCCTGGGCCGCGCTGTTAAATTCCTCCACAGCGGCCTCCAGGCCTGCCTCGTCGATCCCCAGAGCCTTAGCCAGCTCTGCCAGAGTCTCGCCCTGAGAATAATATCCCAGATCAACATGCTTGCGGATGCGGTAGAAAGAATCATATCCCGTCTTATCCGTGATGGAGAACACCGCCCCGTCAGTCTGAGCCTGAATGGCATTGCCAAGCTCCAGTCCCCCTGCGTTTTCGGAGATAAACCGGGCTCCTTCCTTATTAACAAGAATACTTAAATCCGCTCCGCCGGTCAGGTCCCTTCTGGGAACGATGATGTTGGGGAACAGTCTCACATTGTCCATGTGCTCCATCTTAAAGCCGTTCTCCTCAAACACCTTCACAAAATCGCCGGTAGTACCCATCTGGTTGGATGTGTTGAACACCTCGTAGCCAGGAGCGTACTCTTTCAGAAGGTCCTTGTTGCTGCAGAAACCGCCGGTGGCGATGATGGTCTGCTGGGCCTTGATGGCATAGCTCTCCTTGTTGTTGTTCTCCACATTGACGCCCACGCAGCGGCCGTCTTCCATGATCAGGTCCACGCCCTTTGTGCCTGTGCGGATCTCGATCCCCAGTTCCTTTGCGCAAGATTCCATGCCGGCCTGGATCACTTCCCCGGCGTACTGGTCCTCCTTGGCCATGTGGTTCATCGCGCCGTAGTTATAATCCAGATTAACGCCCATATCCCGAAGCCACGCGTCCAGAACATTCTCCTGCTCTGCCCACACCTTCACCCGCTCCTGGCTGTCGCCGGCTGTGGACTTTGCCTCTATAAAATTCTCCACCTGATTCACGGTCCACTTCTCATTGCCCGCTTCCTTCTGGGCCTGGGAATTGATCAGGTCGTAAAAGTTCATATCAAATTTGCCGTTTCCGCTTAGGATGTCCATCTTCTCCACCACGATCACATTGACATCTTTGTTGGCCTGCTTTGCCGTGATGGCAGCCGCAAGGCCGGACGGACCTCCGCCCACTACCACGATATCCGCATTCACGTCCTCAAGAGTCTTTGCCTCCTTTTCAGGACCTGCGGTGGCCATGGTAATATCCTCCACCTCAAGACCAGCCTGGGTCATAGCGTCAGCCACTGCCGCCTTAACCGCGTAAGAAGAAAATGTGGCCGCTGTCACGCTGTCAACCACCGGGGTGTTGCTCTCCAGGATCCTGTCCCGGATCACCGGAAACGCCCGATCCATGACCACATTGGTCTCATGGTGCTCCCCCAGCTCCAGATCCGTGATGGTGTCCCCGTCAATCGTGACTTTCAGATTCAGCTCCCCGCCGTACCCGCTTCCCTTGGCATCATAGGTGACCGGTCCTTTTGCCTCCTCCACAGCCGCGGTGGTCTCGGCCGCTGTGGTAGTCTCAGCCGCTGTGGTGGTCTCCGGCGCGGCCGTGGTCTCATCGGCAGCGGGACCGGAACAGGCCGCCAGGCTGACGGCTGACGCCGACGCCACAACCAAACTCCATAACCTTGTCTTTCTCATAACGCTCCTCCAAAAAATTATTCGGACCAGGCCCTCTGCCAGGTCCGTATTAATCATTATATCGGACAATCCTGCTTTGTCAATGTTCTAATAAATCCTTTTTCCCTCCCCCTTATTTTTCATCACATTTCACAATTTGCAAACCTTTGCATTGTCAAAAATACAAAAGCCGCCCCATTGCCGCAAACACGGCAACCGCAGCGCTTTCCTCAAACACCCCACACAGCCCGGTGGCGGATCACTGTCCGCCCAGATCCAGCTGGGCCATCACATACATGATGGTGCTCACCTGGCGCCGCTTCTCCGGCGGCAGGCTGCTCCACCACTCCAACGGAAACTCCTGGGCAATCCCCGCCTCCGGCTTTCCCTCCAGCATGGCGAAAAACTCCGACAAGGTCAGGTTAAAGGCCCGGCAGATCTTTGACAGGTTGTACAGGCTTATTGTGCTCCTCTTGTTAAATATGGTGGTAAGCGTGGATTTGCTGACCCCGCTTAACTTTGACAGCTTGTATCTGGTGTATCCCCGCTGTGTCATCAGTTCCTCAATCTTTCTCAATATGCTTTCGTTATCCATAACCTCTCTCCACCTGAAAATCCTGATTCTATCTTATTGGATTTTACAAATGGAAGACAGATTTAAAATATTGGCCTATTATGGCTAATATTCGTCCTTTCCCTATGGGATGTGACTCTTTTTCTCCCCCGAAATACGGAAAATTCCCTGTTGCGCAAATTATGACAATCTGTTTTGCAAAATGGCAAAATTAAATTGATATATAATTGAGTGAGCATGGGGCGGGGATTGTCGTGATGCCAGTCAGAGAAGGAGAGATGTCCCGTCCGGGTTCAGATATGCC
>CAJUFP010000221.1 GCA_910585645.1 uncultured Hungatella sp.
GATAACTGTTGAAGAATAAGCTTTGTAAAGAGCCGGATGCGGGAAATCCGCACGTTCGGTTCTGTGAGGGGCATACCCCGTAAGGGGTATGTCTACTCGACCCGGTTCACAACATTTCCAGGGCATTTTACATCATTTTACTTGAAACCTTCCATACTTTGTGTCATAAATGTATGGGAGGTTTTTTTATGGTGAAGATCGCGATCTGTGATGATGAAGAACGGATGCTTGGTCAGCTTAAAGGTATGGTGACAGAAATACTGACCCAGTGGAAAGAGGATTTTGGGATCACCTGTTTTTCCGGCGCCCACAGGCTTCTTCTTTCCCCCATGGAATTTGACCTGATTTTTCTGGATATCCAGATGCCCATCATGGACGGCATGACACTGGCGCGAAAGCTGAGGGAAAAGGGGTTTGAGGGGATCCTGATCTTTGTGACGGTTCTGGAGGAATGTATGCCTGACGCCTTTGAGGTGGAGGCCATGGATTATCTCATAAAGCCCGTTGACAGAGAAAGGCTGAAAGCGGCCTTAAAGCGCTCTCTGAAACGCCTTGGGGGCAAAGGGGGAAAATGCCTTTTTATCCGGACAAAAACCTGGTGCCGGACTGTGCGGATCCATGATATCTACTACTGCGAGGTTATTGACAGGAAGATCTATGTCCACACCAGGGACGGGGTTCTGGACTATTACGGGAAGATCCGGGAGGTGGAGCGGCAGACCCAGTCCGCTCTGATCCGGTGTCATCGGAGCTATCTGATCAATCCGGAGTATCTTTTGGAGTACCGGGGCGGCCAGGCGGTGCTGGAGAACGGGGAGAAGGTTCCCGTGGCCCAAAGCTGTCATCAGGCGGTGATGGAGCAGATGATGAGGTATATGGGAGAGAGGTGAGGAAAAAGGCATGATCGACGGGATTCCGTATTCTTTTTATCTGCGGTGGTATATAGCCCTGCCTCTTGTTTTGAGCCATGTGGTCCTGCCGGCAGTGATATTTTTATATTTCTGCAAGATCCGCGGGATCGGCAGGAGCCGCGGACAATGGCTGTGGTGCGGATGTTATGTGGCGCTGTCTGCGGCGCTTATGGTCCTGGAGCGGCGGCTGGGGCTTAAGGGAAGTCCCGGGCTTGTGCTGGAGATCGGGCTTCTTTCCCTGTGCGGAAGGGGAGCGGGCAAAAGGGGGTGGATGGAGAACTTTGCCATTGCCGTGCTGGTTTTATCTATGTTAAGCGTGGCGGACGGCTTGATCTCCTGGGCGGACCAGAGGATCTTTGCCCCTGTGGTCTTTTCCCACAAACATCTCATCTATCCAAGCGACGGGGTCAGGGAGTTTTTGAAGGTGGCGGCAGTGACGGCGCTGTTTGGGGGGATGCTTGGGCGTTTCGGCAGGGTGGTGGAGCAGGGAGATAAGAGGGTTCTGGGATGGACCGCCATTCCCATGTTTTTTATTGCCCTGGTGGAGCGGATCATCCGCCATTCTATTTACGGGGACAGCCTGGTGTTTGATCAGGTTTCCGGGTTTAGCAGCATTGTTGACGTGGATCACGGGGAGATGCTGTTTTTGCAGGTGTTTGCCTGTGTCTGCCTGTTTTTGGTTCTGTTTGCCTGCGAGAAGATCCTGGATGTTTTTCGGGATACGGAAAAAATGCGTTTGGTGCGGCAGCAGGCTTTGGCCCAGGAGATCTATATCCGGGAAGCGGCCATGCGGTATAAGCGGACCAGGTCTTTCCGCCATGACATCAGAAATCATCTGATGGTGCTGGAAACGCTTTTGGACGACGGGCGGGAGGATGAGGCCAGAAATTATCTGTCCCAGCTTAAGGAGGTTTCGGAGAGCCTGGCATGGGAGGTGAGTACGGGAAACGCGGCGGTGGACGCACTGCTGGGGAGCAAACTGGCCCTGGCAAAACAGGAGGGGATCCGGGTGACATGCGACATAAAGCTTCCGGACAAAAGCGGCATCAAGGACATGGACTGGTGCATGATCCTGGCCAATGCCGCGGACAACGCCATAGAAGCCTGCCGCAAGGTGGATATTGGGCAGAGGTATCTGCGGCTGGAGGGAAAGAGAAAGGGCAATTTTTATCTGATCTTTCTGGAAAACAGCTGCCAGCCGGGCGGAGGCCAGATCCCCGAAGACGGGATCGGGCTTTCGGGCATCCGGGCTGTGGCGGAGACCTATGGCGGCAGGGTGGAAAATGAGATGTGCCAAAACAAGTATCGTTTAAGGGTGCTTCTGGTGGATTCACGGCAGGAAATCACGGATTGACAGCAGGAAGGTTTTTTGGAAGGGCCGGTCTGACGATAAGGAGGTAAGGGCAGGAGGGGAGGGATCTTAAGGGTTCAAGATCCACGGTCCGTCCTGCCCGGACTATCTTACAGAAAGGAAGGGATCAGTATGACCGGTATCAGTCCAATGAGTTCGGGGCTGCAGGGGATCGGGGGAGGAGGCGCTCCCTCAAAGTCCGGCGGCAATTCTAAACTGGAGGCTCTTGAGCGGAAGCTGGCTCAGTTAAAAGGCGAGAAGGAGAAGGCTGTCAGAAACAAGGACGGGGAGAAGGCGAAAAAGCTGGAGGAAGAGATCCGCAAAGTGGAAAAGCAGATTGAACAGCTGAAGGCAAAGGAGAAGCAGAAAAAGCAGGAGCAGGACAAAGCCCCGGAAAATGGGGGCAGCGGATACGGACAGATGCCAGGGGTTGGGGATCTGGGAAATCTTGTGGATGTATATGGGTGAGACTGTATTTGCCGGATCCTTTGACGGTCTGGCCGATTGGTGAGATTCTGGCCAGGGACATCGATAACGTCCCTGGCCGGAATTTCTATGTATAGAGCCGCGCGGATGAAAGATATCCCTAAACCGGATAAAACGGAACTTTAATTTCGTTATATTGAGTGTATTGTTGAGTGAGCAAAGGGGACGAGGGTTGTCGTGGGGCCAGGGAGGGAAGGCAGGCTGTGTGCCGTTCGGGCTCAGATATGCCAAACATTCCGATGAGCCTTTAAAGCGGGAACCAGTCGGGTAACAGCCCTCCTGTTTCCTTGGTCTCATCTCCATGGCATAAATTCACCCGCCCGGCACACAGCCTGCCTTCCCT
>CAJUFP010000222.1 GCA_910585645.1 uncultured Hungatella sp.
CAGGTTTTATGGGGCCTGTAGGGATTTTTTAATTTTTTAAGTGTTAAAGACCCGGATGTCCCGCCCATTGCTCACTCAATTATATATAGCTCATGCCAATGAAAAAATTTAGCACACAAACAATAAACTAACCCACTCCCCCCAAATTTTGTATTTGACAACTCCCAAAAACCGTGGTATGATTCTGTTATATATCCAGTAACGGGCCTGTACTGGTTTCGACAGGGATCATGCAGCTGGTGAAGCTATCCGCACGCGATGCGTTAAATGGCAAACTTAAATATAAACGCTGAAGATAATTTAGCATACGCTGCTTAATTGCAGCCGTCAGCCTTGACGCACTCACACGTTAAGAATCTGGCGCCGACTATGTGAGAAACGACACATGCAAAGCTTTGAGCATGCGGGCGTATCATGAAGCTACTAAAACCGTCAGAGTGTCAGCCCCCGGACGGCGGAGGGAATGTTAATTGACTGACTATGATAGTAGAAGAACAGGGAATTGGTTTTTGGACACGGGTTCAAATCCCGTCAGGTCCACTCTTTTATAACATGCGATGACATTCAAAAAGGCATAAAGCTTGCCCGGTGAACTCGGCACACTTTATGCCTTTTATGTTTATGTCTGTCAACCCTTACACAACGCCAAACGTCTGGAGAATGGAGAATCAACCGTGAACCATTTAGAAAAGATCGCAGTCCTCATCCCCTGCTACAATGAAAGCCGCACCATTGAGAAGGTAGTCACAGACTTTAAGCGCGCCCTCCCCGAGGCCTCGGTGTACGTCTACGACAACAATTCCACGGACAACACAGGAATTTTAGCGGAAAAAGCCGGGGCCATCGTCCGCACAGAGCCCCTCCAGGGCAAGGGCAATGTGGTCCGGCGGATGTTTCGGGAGATCGACGCTCTCTGCTACATCATGATCGACGGCGACGACACCTACCCCGCCGAGGCGGCCAGGGCCATGGCTGATGAGGTGCTCTTCCATCAGGCCGACATGGTGGTCGGCGACCGCCTCTCCTCCACCTACTTTTCCCAGAACAAGCGTCCCTTCCACAACTTCGGCAACTCCCTGGTGCGCTTTTCCATCAACCGGCTGTTCAAAACCGAGATCCGGGATATTATGACCGGCTACCGGGCCTTCAGCTACGAATTTGTAAAGACCTTCCCTGTGCTGTCCAAGGGCTTTGAAATCGAGACGGAGATGAGCATCCACGCGGTGGACAAAAATATGGTGATCAAAAACGTGGTCATCGACTACCGGGACAGACCCTTGGGCAGTGTGTCCAAGCTGCACACCTTCTCCGACGGATTCAAAGTCCTGAAAACCATCCTGCGGCTGTACCGGGACTACAGGCCTCTGTCCTTTTTCGGTCTTGTATCCCTGTTTCTGGCAGCGCTGTCCGGCCTGTTCTTTCTTCCGGTCCTTGGGGAGTACCTTGCCACCGGGCTGGTCCCCCGCTACCCCACCCTTATTGTGTGCGGGTTCTGCGCCATTGCCGCCCTGCTGACTTTGTTCTCCGGCGTCATCCTCCAGACTCTCATACGGAAAAACCGGCAGGACTTTGAGTTCCGCCTTATGGAAGCTTATGAGCGCCGCAGGCAGCTTGATCCTCCCCCTTCTTGTCAACATGAAACGTCAACATGAAAAATAATGGCGCTTTTGCGGCTGTATTTTCCCGCCTACTTCAACTCCACCAGCACTTCTATCTCGCAGGCGATCCCACCGGGCAGCGCGTTGGTTCCCACCGCGGACCTGGCCGGAAGCCCTGCCTCCTCCCCGAAGATCTGCAAAAGCAGCCTGGAACCGCCGTTTACCACCTGGGGCTGCTCCTTAAAATCATCGGCGCTGTTCACAAACCCGAGAACCTTCACAAAACGGCGGATCTTGTTCAGATCCCCCGTCTTCTCATGGAGATTGGCCAGCAGATTCAGCACACAGTTGTAGGCAGCCTTCTGCCCCTCCTCCACAGTCAGGTCCCGTCCCAGAGTCCCGGTCACTGTCTGTCCGTCATCCAGCGCCGGCCCGCAGCCGGAACAGTACAAAAATTTCTCCCCAAACTCCTGCACCGGCGTGTAGACGCCCCCCTTTGCAGGCGGTGTGGGCAGCGTAACTCCTAGTTCTCTCAAAACTTCATAGACATCTCTCATCCTGTTTACTCTCCTATCATATTTTTCGGTATCCCCAAAGTCCTTATGACATCCATGGCCTTCTGGCAGTGAAGATACCCTCTGTTTAACGAAAAGGCGCCGTGGGAGGGAAACAGCGCCTCCGGCCTTACCTCCTCCAGCCGCTTTAAGGTGTTTATGTAATCCCCAAGATCGCAGTCCCAGATGGCCTGGAGGGAGATCTTCCCTCCAAAAAATACGGAATCCCCGGAAAACAGTGCCTTCTTTCCCCGCAGATCCACCTGAAAACATCCATGGCCTTTGCAGTGGCCCTCCGTAAGCAGCGCCCTCACCTCCAAGTCTCCGACCGGAACCCGATCCCCGTCTTTTAGAGGCGTCACCTTGCAGGGCCGGAACATAAATCCCTCCTCATAGACGCCGGAGCCAATGGCAGCATCCAGGGAGAGGGCTTTTAAGTCGCCCTCTGACACAAACTTTGCCGTCTGCTCCATGGCAAAAACTTCTGCCCCACACATGGCGCTTAACTCCTTAGCGCCGCCGGCGTGGTCGCCGTGGCCGTGGGTCAGAAAGATTTTTCTTACAGCCTCAAGGGGTTTCCCCGAAGCCAGAATCTCCTCCTCGATCTGCCCTGTATCCATGCCGCTGCCCGTGTCGATCAACGCGCATTCCCTGCCTCCGTCCAGCAGATAGACGGTGCAGTCCGCCGGGTGGGTCAGCCCAAATCCGGCGTCCCCGGACCCGACGACCCACACACTCTCATGTATCCTCATCCTGTCCCCTTTCTTTAAGATTTTAAGAATGATTTCTTGTAGCAAATGGTAAACTTACGAAATTGGTGTATTGTTGAGTGAGCATGGGGCGGGGGGAGTCGTGATGCCAGTCAGAGAAGGGAAGGATGGTCCTGTCCGGGTTCAGA
>CAJUFP010000223.1 GCA_910585645.1 uncultured Hungatella sp.
ACGTGCATCCTCCTGGTTGTTCAGCGTGGTGAACAACCAGGCCGTGAACAGTAACCCCCTTTGCTCACTCAACAAACAGAATTCAAAAAAACGTATACATTTTTCCGATTTTGTTGTATAATAATTTCATAAAACGAAAATTTGTTTGACAACAAGACAGAAGTTGTGGAGAGGAGAGATGGTATGAGCGATAATTTAGTCATTACGATCGGAAGGCACTGCGGCAGCAAGGGGAATATTATCGGGAGGCAGCTGGCAGAGCAGATGGGGGTCAAGTGCTATAACAAGGAGCTTTTGGCGGAGGCGGCCAAGCACAGCGGACTGTGCGAGGAACTGTTTGAGACCCACGATGAGAAGCCCACCAACAGCTTTCTGTACTCCCTGGTTATGGACACCTATTCTCTGGGCTACACCACGTCCGCTTATATGGATATGCCTATTAACCACAAGATCTTTCTTGCCCAGTTTGACACCATCAAGAAGCTGGCCAGCGAGGAGTCCTGCGTGATCGTGGGCCGGTGCGCGGATTACGCCCTGGCGGATGACCCCAACGCGGTGACTGTGTTTATCACAGGCAACGAGGCGGATAAGATCGCCTATCTGAAGGATCTGTATAATGTGACGGAGGCCAAGGCCAAGGATATTATGATCAAGACCGACAAGCAGCGCGCCAGCTATTACAACTATTACGCCAGCAAGAAATGGGGCGACGCCAGAAGCTATGACCTGTGCCTGAACAGCAGCGTCACCGGCGTAGACGGCGCGGTGCGGATCATCCAGGAGTTTGCCAAGGTGAAGATGGCCAATAAAAAGTAAGGGCTGTGACAGGAAAAGAAACCCCTTCCACATAGGACTTTGATCTTATGTGGAGGGGTTTTTGCTTTATTCCACGGTCACGGACTTGGCCAGGTTTCTTGGCTGGTCCACATCCAGGTTTTTCCCGATGGAAGCGTAGTAGGCCATAAGCTGGAGGATGACGGCAATGGGGAACACGGTAAATCGGTCGTCTATGTCCGGTATGCGGATGTGGACGTCAGCCAGATCCCTGTCTACCTGGGCATGTTCTTTGGTCAGGAGGATCACAAAGGCGCCTCTGGCCTTTACTTCCCGGACATTGGAGATGGTCTTTAAAAACACGTGTTCCTGGGTGGCAATGGCGATCACCGGCACTTTGGGGGCGATGAGGGCAATGGTCCCGTGCTTTAGCTCGCCTGCGGCGTAGGCCTCTGCATGGATGTAGGAGATCTCTTTTAGTTTCAGAGCCCCTTCCAGGGAAAAAGCGTAGTCCAGCCCCCGCCCTATGAAGAAGGCGTCGCTCTGGTTGATGAGATGGGTCGCCAGGTGCTTTTCTTCTTCCTGCCGGGCGATCATGGTTTCCATGGCCGGAATGGCGTCCAGAAGGCCGGAGAGGAAGGCGGCTGCCTGGTCTTTTGTAAAGGTTTTCCGCACCAGGGCCATGCGGCAGCTTATCATGTACAGGGCCGCCAGCTGAACGGAGTAGGCCTTGGTGCTGGCCACGGCGATTTCGGGGCCTGCGTGGGTGTACAGGACAAAGTCGCTTTCCCTGGCAATGGTGGAGCCTTTTACGTTGACAATGGCCAGGGTTTTGGAGCCGCGGCTCTTGGCCAGGCGCAGGGCTGCCAGGGTGTCAATGGTCTCTCCTGACTGGGAGATGATGATGGCCAGGGTGTCCTGATCTATGAGAGGGTCTTCGTACCGAAATTCGGACGCGATGGACACAGTAACCGGAACGCGCAGCACAGGCTCCATGAGAGCCCTGGCCACCATGCCCGCGTACATGGCGGTGCCGCAGGCGATCATATGGATCTTGGTGTACTGGCAAAAGAGCTCATCCGGGATATGGTCGTCTGTGAAGTCGGGCAGGCCTTTTGACATGCGGGGCAGGATGGTGTTTTTTAAGGCCTGGGGCTGTTCGTGGATCTCTTTGAGCATGAAGTGGGGGAAGCCGTTTTTCATGGCGGAATCCATATTCCAGTTTACTTCCATGATCTGGGGGGATACAGGGACTCCCTCCAGGTCGCACAGGGAGATCTTGTAGCCTGTAAGCTTTGCCACATGGCCCTCCGGGAGTACGAAGTATTTTCTGGTGTAGGGGATCAGGGCGGTCAGATCTGAGGCGATAAGCGCCCCTGACCGGGTGTAGGCGGCCACCAGGGGGCTTACTTTCCGGATGCCGTAGATCTCCCCGGGCCTGTCGTCAAAGAGGACGCAGAAAGCGTAGGAACCTTCCACATGCCGGGTCAGCTCTTTTATGGCTTCCACCGGATTGCCGTGGTAGAATTGGTCCAGAAGGCAGGCGGCAACCTCGGAGTCGGTCTGGGAGACAAGTTTTTCTTCCAGTCCAAATTCTTTTGTGAGGCTGTGGTAATTTTCGATGATGCCGTTGTGGATCAGCGTCACCTGCCCTGCGCGGTGGGGATGGGCGTTCATGTCGGTTACTCCGCCGTGGGTGGCCCATCTGGTGTGGCCGATGCCGCAGTGGGAGCCGTCCGGCTCTTTGGCGCAGGCCTGGCGCAGAGCTTCTACTTTTCCTGTCCGTTTGATGAGCCGGATGTTGGACAAGGCGTCGAACAGCGCGATCCCCGCGCTGTCATATCCGCGATACTCCAGCTGGGACAGTCCGTCCAGCAATATTTTTTTGGCCTCAAGAGGGCCGCTGTATCCGATGATTCCGCACATATGGTCATTCTCCATTCCCTGCCGGGTCTTGTTTTGGCGCTTGTCAGCCTGGCCCGCAGTAGTTGGGTTTATTATAGTCTGGTGTATGGTATGCGTCAATAGATTTCTTTTGTGTCTGTCTGGGGGTTGTGGTCGCGTTGCTGTTTATGGGGCTTTTGCTGTATAATTGAGTGAGCAATGGGCGAGGGGAGTCGTGAGGCCAGGGAGGGGAGGAAGGCTGTGTGCCGGGCGGGTTCAGATATGCCAAACATTCCGATGAGCCCTTAAAGCGGGAACCAGT
>CAJUFP010000224.1 GCA_910585645.1 uncultured Hungatella sp.
AAATTCACCCGGACGGGACATCTCTCCTTCTCTGACTGGCAAAACCAGAATTCGCTGGCTAAGGTTTGCTCACTTAAGATGGTTCCGGTAGGGGACGCTGGCGCAATTTTACAGCGAAATAGATACTTTTTATGGCCTGAGTATATTGTTGAGTGATGTTAGGGCGATGTTGTCGCGAACCTGAAAGAATCTGTCTCCCTGTAGTGAAAAGCAATATCAAGATTCCGTTCTTTCGTATATCAGAGTATTTGGTTTTTTATGTTCGTATCCACCCACTGATACTCCACAGCTTGTTTTATAACATACTGAAAACCATAGAAAGACCGTGTTTTCCGGGATTTTTACTTATAAAATTAAAATTTGGCGCTGGTTAGTGACTCTGTTGGCCGCCGTATTTTGACCATATGAAAAGATCATGTTTCCGGCATTTGCAGACTCCGACAACGTACTTTTGGGCTGACACCCCAAATATGGCAGACAGGATTTGTTCCGATAAATATGATGCGTAAACCTAGCGGCTGAAGTGGAGTGGGCCAGTGGAAGACGGTTTGAAGCAGGAACTTCCAGGGATACCATGGAGGAATGCTTAGTAGTATAGGGGCAAATAGTTTGGATGATACCTGTCTGGGAGATGCAGACAGAGATGTTGTCTTTTAGCAGGTGGGGTAGTTGAGAAGGAAAAATAGGTGGGGTATAAGGGGGATAATTCCATTAAAATTCCGACAATTAGAGACCCTGCAATCTATTTGGTCAGTAAAAAGACAGAAAAAGCGATAAACAGGTCACAGTCTTTTTAGGAGCGAAGGAACCTGAATTGTACGGTGTTCTGGTTTCTTAAAAGAAACCTCTTGTGGCCAGTATGGGCGGGGATTATAGGGGGAACCCTTGTGGGCATTTTGAAATTAAACAGCTTTGTTCGCACTGCAATGGAACGTCATTTTCCATGGAGGATGTTCTCGATGAAATGTTTTCATCCAAGATGCTGGGAGACGGAATCGCCTTTACATCAGAGGTTGGTCAGATCACCGCTCCCTGTGACGGAAGCCTGGAAACGGTCTTCCCTACGGGGCATGCCTTCGGGATTAAGAGGGCTGATGGTGTGGAGGTTCTTCTACATATTGGGATCAATACGGTATACCGGCTGTGGACAGAACATGAAGTTCATGCTAAAATGGAGGAAGGAGATCTGGAGCTGATCAGGACATATCGAAGCCAGTTTCTGGCATTCAGCTATTATCGGACCACGACCCACGAAAAGGGTCAGCCCTGTTTCGGCAATACAGGAGGGGACATGGGAACGGATAATCCTTACCTGGAAACAAACGAGTGGGGATGGCAGATGGGCCCTGTGGGCTTTTGCTATACCCTCAATGAATTGTGGGACCGCTATCAGGTGCCGCTTTTTTCGGCGGAGAACGGATTGGGGGCCTATTGATATTGTGGGGGCGGGGACCTTTCAGATGAGCAAGCGTTATGGCTTTATCTATGTAGATAAAGATGATCATGGGGCAGGAACTCCGGAACGGATCAAAAAAGACAGCTATGATTGGTATGAACATAGTATCGCGACCAATGGGAGGGAGTTATAGTGAAGATTATTTTTAATGCGGATGATTTTGGACTGACAAAGGGCGTTACGGACGGAATTGTAAAGACCTGTAAAAACGGTGTGGTCCGCTCCACAACAGCGCTATGCAACATGCCGGATATTGAATATGCGGCAGAAGCGGCAAAGCAGTGTCCGGACTTAGGCATAGGCGTGCATCTGACATTGACGGTGGGAAAGGCGCTGACAGAGAATCGGACGCTGACCGGTGAGGACGGGAAATTCTTTCCAAAGAAAGAACTGTCTCAAAAGATAATGGATGATCAGGAGGTATATGCAGAGTGGAAGGCGCAGATCGAGCGGTTTTTCCAGGTGTTTGGGCAAAGGCCCACCCATCTGGATTCCCATCATCATGTACATATTATGAGTGACGGAATGAAACGTATCGCCCGGTCTTTGGCGGAGGAATATGCTTTGCCTGTCAGGTTTTTCAGCTCCTTTCAGTGTTTGACCGATTTCTATAAGGAGGAACCTTCTCTTGAGCTGCTTATGGGAATCGTTGAGGAACACAGAGGGCAGGATATTGAGATCATGTGTCATCCCGGCTATTGTGACGAGGAACTGTGCAGGGTCAGCTCTTTAAATACAAGGAGGCAGAGGGAATTGGAAGTGCTCGTATCCGATGATCTGAAACGTTATCTGGAGGATAATCGGATCGTGCTTTCTAAGTATATGGGGGCGGTGTAATTTATTCACCGGAATTCAAAGAAGGCACGGGATATTACAGTCGGATGTAATTGGGTCCGATTGCAATATCCCGCGTTTTTACCTGAATTATTCCACATCCTGGAGAGCCGCAATCCCTTCTTCGCCTGTGCGGATTTTCGCTACATTGTCTACACGGTAGACAGAGATCCTGCCGTCTTCCATATGTCCGGCATAAAGCGTTTTCTTGGCAGTTTCGATCACTTGTCTTTACAAGGATGGCAGCCACAAAATGACTTCCACCTTCATCTTGGGAAGCAGAGTCGCGTCAATCTCCACGCCTGTGTATTTTTCTCCGGCTCCTTTCTGGATGCCTCTTCACCAGGAAAAGCTGGAGGAAAAATCGGCTATTGCAAAGGTGTACCAGGCGATTTGGGAGATAGATGAGAGCCGTTATCCTCTATTCCATATTCTCTGTAAAGCCTTCTTCGGGCCTGCTCGTCGCTGGCTGCCAGCTTCACGTCTTCCATCCGGTTATCGGCAATCAGACGCTCCATCAAGGCCGCCAGAAGCTGTTCGCCTTCGACGATTCCTTCGGCTTTTCCCTCCTCTATTCCCTGAACCTTTCCCACTCTAACTCCCTCTTTCAGCCCTGCCTCTCTCCCCTGATCCCACACATACCCTTC
>CAJUFP010000225.1 GCA_910585645.1 uncultured Hungatella sp.
GCTCAAGTACATATGATAATATTTGCACAAATATTTCAAGGACAGACTACTAGAGGGTAACTATGTCTTGACATCAGATGGAGAGACCTTTCTAAAGGAGATGGAAGGCGAAAGGGGGGAGGTATGGTACAGGATGGATGAGCGCAGGGGGAAACTTCTTATCGAAAATTCTCAAAGGTTTCCTTATATCGTTACAAGCAGTTTGAGAGCCTCTGGTGCAGATGAATCTGACAGAATCCCGTACACGACTTCTGAAAGCACCAGAAACTTATATATTGAGAAAAACCAAATCTTTGATAACGGATCTGCCTGTATCCAATTTCCGGTATTTAAAGACACGGTTCCGGGATATGAAGAGATTAATAAAAGTTTAGATCTTAGGATGGAATGTCTGGTGAGAGAACATGGGACGGGAAATGGAGATCTATTAAAGGAAGATGAGGAGTATGAATTTACATCGTTTTATGTTTACGCAGATGATGAATATGTATCTATCTTGTACATGGAAGATTTTGGGGAGCATCATGAATATGGGACATTTTTATTTTCTGCCATAACCGGGGAAGAACTGTGTCCGGAGGATATCTTTACCGTACCGGAGAGAGAGTATTTAAAGGCTGTTTATTTTGCCGTGGGAAAAGAGCTGGAATCCCAGGGATGCTTTGTAGTTCCGTTTTGTATGGAGATTCCGGATTTCAAACATTTCGTGCTGACAGATAAGGGAATTGTTGTGCTGTGCAGGGAAGATGCTATCTCTTTGAATGGAATGGGAACAGCGTATTTTGAGATTCGTTACGGGTATTTTGACGGGATGTTAAGGAAATATGTTCAGGAGGTAAAAGTGAGGAGGGGGTTTGCCTGGATCAGGGAAGGAATTGAGGGGTATCTTGATGAAATGACATGGGTATGGAACCAGTGGATCAGCGGGAAGAGGGATCAGGATGGGGACATGTCTGGTTTTGATGATGGAAAGCCGTTTGTTAATGAGATGTCCAACTACAGCGGGGGAGATTATCTCACCTCGTCAGGCGAAAGTATCTATTATCGCAGTCAGACGGATCAATATTATCTATATGCCTCTGACGCGGACGGAAAGAATCAGCGGCTTCTGGCTTCTGAAATACCAGGTTCCATCTATCCTGCGGGAGACTGGGTGTATTTTGTTAATATCTCTGATAGAAAAAAGCTTTACAGAGTGAAAAAGGAGGGGGAATTGTTAGAACAGGTGATGGATCAGCCGGTTCATGATCTGATTTTGATAGGAGATACTTTTTATTATCATTCAGAATACAGAGAAGAATATGACACGGATCATATGGCGAAGGATAAGGATGAAAGGAAATGGGATTATTTTTACTCATATAAAATCGGAGATCAAAGGCCCAGGTTAAGGTACAAAAGAAGGGACACAAGTTTTGGTTCAGACGGTGAAATGTTTTATAGTATCACCATGGAACCAATGGATGTTTTTTACAAGGTGCGTGATTTATTAAAAGGACATTTAAAATATGTAAAGCCGGACTATGGAGAGTGTATATGGCCCAAGGTTTATTTGGACAGTTTATTTTATAAGACATACAGAGATGATCAGTCTTCCTGTTATCTGAAAAGGAAGTCTCTGGACTCCCAGGAGAGGGATACTACTGTGTGGATGTCAGAATCTCTTGAAGATTATCAGTTTTATGACGTCTGCGTTTATATAAAGGATAGCGATTCTATTAAAAGGGTAGACTTATGGACTCTGGAAAGTGAAACCGTGGCCAGTGGTCTGGAGCCGGGAGAGCGTTTTGTATTAACGCCGGATGGGAATATATTTATAAAGGGATTTGAAGAAGGCTACGGAGATGTCTGGTACAGGACAGATGGGAATAAACAAAAGATTCCTTTGGAGGAGCCAAAAGAATTTCCTTATGTGATCGCAAGCAGTTTGAGAACGTCCAAGACAGACAGGCCTTTTGATGAAGTCGGACATATAGAGGGGCTTGACAGGATCCCTTATGTGACTTCGGATAGGACCAAAAGGTTATACATAGAGAGTGATTATATCTATGAGAGAGAAGATGTGTATATCCAGTTTCCGGTATTTAAAGACACGATTCCAGGGTATCAGGAGATTAATAAAGCATTTGAATTAAAAGTAGAGGAGATGGTGAATGGGAATACGACGGTGAAGGGAAAACCGATGCCAAAAGATTATACATTGCAGTCATTTTATGTTTATGTGGATGATGAATATGTATGCGTGTCATATAGAGAACAATTTCGGTACTATCATGATCATGGGACATTTTTGTTTTCTTCGGTGACAGGGGAGGAGTTGTGTCTGGACGATATCTTCTGCGTGCCGAGAAGAGAGTATTTAAAGGCATTTTATTATGCCATTGGAAAGGAGTTGGAACTGCAGGGAACCTTTGGGCTTCCATTTTATGTCAAGGAGCCATGGGAGGATGATCTCATAGAAAGGTTTTATATCTATAATTTTGCGCTTACGGATAAAGGGATTGTTGTATTTTATTATGAAGGATCGATTGCCTGTAATGCGGCAGGAATTCCTTTTTTTGAGATTCGTTATGATTACTTTGATGGAATATTGCAACAGTCCAGGTAGGTCTGCGCGTTTACCGCGCTGACCGTACGAAAACGTGATAGCAGCAGGTATCCGGCCCCATCGCGAAGCGATTTTTATGGCCGGATGCGTAACAGTTCAAGGGTTATCGGAACTGTTGCGGAATATTAGAAAGCGGGAGAAAAATACAGAGATGAATGTGGAAAGGGCTTTGGATATAGCCATTAGTTTTGTGTGTTTTGCCATATTGGGAGTTCTATATTGGTATCCGGACTCTGTTTGGGCTAAGGAACCTATTTATTGTCTGTATAATGGGGTTAAAACCCTCGCCTTCCAGGCGAAACCTTTAG
>CAJUFP010000226.1 GCA_910585645.1 uncultured Hungatella sp.
GGAGGCCGGGGCAACGGATACCCTGCGGCTGACGGCAGTTCCCGTGGTTCCTATGGCCTGCGCATCGCTTTTTGCCATCGGAGCCTGTATCCTGGCAACCTGTATTCCACTCCGGAAGATCAGCAGGATGAGCATTGTGGATTCCATTGAACTTGTGGAATAAGAACCCGGAGTCTTCTCAAAATCGGTCAACAGGGTGATAATAGAAGTACGTTTTCCGGCTTTTTAACCGCAGAGGGTACAAGAAAGGAGACTGGTATAAGTATTGGTAACGTGAGCGGTGCCCTGACAATTACTGAGGAATGTTTTGAAAGAATGAAATCTGATTCGGAATGGGAAAAAACAGTATTAGGAATGGTGAGAAAGGTAGCGAAAAAGGTACAGGAAGAAAAGAGCATACAAAATGGGGATGATTCGGCGGCTTTCCGGTAAGAGAGTGTAATCACACGGGCCGTAAATACTTATGAAGAAAACATAAACATATTCAGCGAAAGCATTTAGCTGGAAAGGAAGAACGTAATTTAATTACGCCGTTCAGTATATGAAAACGGAAGGAGAGATACGTGGGAGATACAAATATAAATTATGACGATAAATTTGGGTTCAATACATTTGAAAGGGAAATCTGTGCGGAACTGGATTTTACGGAAGCTTTTCTGGGAAGGGAACTGGAGGGAAGGGTCGTGCATTCCGTGTTGAACGGAGATATGACCTGCGAGTATGAAATCACCATACCGGAAGACATCATGGACAGCTTTGTGAGGGAAAGAGAGAAAGAAATGATTATAAACGGATATTACAATTATTACCGTACTTTTTTCCTCTCCGGCATTGTTGGACTTCAGGAGGGCAGCGTGGAATGGATTATGCCGAAGGAAGGTGAAAAAGGCCCTTCCCTGGCTTTTCATGTAAGGCTGCATGAGGAATCATGGGAGGAGGAACTGGAGCCGGGAATGCTCCTTCATAAAAATGATTTCCAGCCATACTTTCCTGCGGACAGGGATGTGATATGCAGAAGGGTTCGTACAAAGGAAGATTTTCGGATATGGGTGGATGTGGTAAATACCGCCCTACACGGATGGAAAATGATTGACGCAGAGCATTATGCTGTCTGGCTCGAAAAAGAGAATCTCCGGTTTTATCTGTGCGAGATGGATGGAAAACCGGTATCTACAGCATCTACAATTCGGACAGGGGATACGGCGTCTTTGGAATTTGTTTCCACCTTACAGGAATACCGCAGGAGGAAAGCAGCAATTTCGTTATGCTCACAGGCACTTGGGGAGCTTTTTGAAAACGGAGTAAGGGCAGTTACACTCAGTGGTTCGGAGGAGGCCGTTGAACTCTACAGAAAACTGGGGTTCCATGACTGTTTCCATAACATTATCATGCAGTATGATATCCCTATATAAGAAAGTCAGTACTTGAAAGGATGTGGAGATAATAAATGAAAGTCTTTTTTATGGGAACACCGCACTACCACAAATGCAGGTATCTGCTGCGCATGGCAGGAATTCTAAAATAAAAGATATTTATAATAGGTGGTCTGACAGAGATGAAAAACATGGGAAAACAAAATGTGTTTATTGCTGCAGGTGTCCTTCTTTTTATAGTGTCCGGATGTGGCAAAAAGGCAGAGGAAAATCAGAAGATACCGCAAAATGCAGAAGTCAGAGAAGAATATTCGGAAAAGGAACAAATGGGAGAAAACTGTGATTCCGATGGGGAATCCATTGCAGAGCTTTATCGTGATATTTATGAACAGGCAGTAGAAATGGGAACGGTTGGAGAGCTGGAAGTGACAAGACGCATGGTTGAACGGATTGGAGAACATGGTTATGCTGTGGTGGACGAAGAAAATCAGATTGACATGGTCGGATCGGAACAGGTTTTACGCTTTTGCAGATCCGTAGAGGAAGCGCAGGATGACAAACTTACCATAATCGCAGTCACCAGCTCCGGCGGATTTATAAAGTATGACCTTCATACAGCAGAGGGAGCAGTAAACGTAACCAGAGGATATTATCAGTATAGCAATGGGATTCTGAAAAACTTAAGTACCGTAAGCTATCCGGCAGAATCGTGGGAATATACAAAAGAAGGCTACCTGCTGTTTGAAGGAAGTTATTTTTCCGAAAGCTATTATGTGCTTTCCCTCAGTGATGAACCGGAACATACGGCGCTGAGGGTTGAGCCGCTGGATGAAACGTGCAGGGAATTAAACCGACAGTATTTGTTGCCGGTGGGGTATGGGGGAAATAATCTTTTCCTTACAGACTGGAGTGAGCAGGATTTTGGGAATCTGGATTTTTATGATTTATTTGACAGGTTCTATCCTGATATCTATGAGCAGCTGGTTCCCTTTACATCGGACAATGATTTAGACGCCGGGGCCGTTTACAGGATACCGGCAGATGTATTTGAACATGTCATTGAGCGTCATTTGCAAATCAATCACGAGGAGCTGCAGAGGAAGGCCGCCTATATCCCGGAGGATCAGACTTATGAATACAGGCCGAGAGGGTTTTATGAGGTTGAATATCCGGATATCCCATATCCGGAGGTGGTCAGTTATACGGAAAATGATGACGGAACTTTCACTCTGACTGTGAATGCCGTATACCCGGAGGAAAACACCTCCAGGGCATATACCCATAAGACCGTGGTTCGTCCCCTTGATGATGGAGGTTTTCAGTATGTATCCAATCAGATTATTTTTCTGGAGGGCGGCTGTGAGCTGTGGTGGCATTCAGAACGGCTGACAGAAGACCAGTGGAAGGAAATATATGGGGATGAATAGTCTGGAAGGGGATATCAAAGAGCTGAAGGATGGGCAGCTTACCGTGGTAGAGGCC
>CAJUFP010000227.1 GCA_910585645.1 uncultured Hungatella sp.
CAGTCAGAGAAGGAGAGATGTCCCGTCCGGGTTCAGAATGCTTGGCATATCTGCACCCGGACAGGACCATCCCTCTCTTCTCTGACTGGCATCACGACACCCCTCGCCCCCATGCTCACTGAATCACACACTAATTAAACCCAAAAAACTTCCGGCTTATCTTATACCCTGCGATAGACACCTGCCTGCCGCCCTTTCCCGGAAGGTTCATCCCCTGGCCCAGAAAACCGAACCGCAGCCTTAAAAACAGCAGAAGATTCCCTTTCCTGGCATACTGCCACAGCTCCTTCTTCTTTGCCATATCCTCATCCGTTCCGGACCGTATGGCCAGGATCGACGAGATCACCATCATGATCTCCAGATACCGCACCATGTAATACCGCAGTTTCCAGTTGGTGATCTTCGACTCATTGTAATAATCCAGCATCAGTTTGTTGACCCGGATTTGCTGGTCGATCCGGCCGATCATCACCGTCTCATTGACCGACTGATCCTCCCGCCCGATAAAATACCGGTAAAAATTCACGTCCAGATAATACATGGTCTTTACATAGGGCAGAGGCTGGTAGACAAAAATATTGTCCACATAAAAGGTGTGTTCCGGCAGCTTTAATCCGCACTGGCGCAAAAGTTCGGTGCGGTAGATGACCGAATGCATCAGGATATACTGACCCAGGGTAAACATCTTCGTGTCTTTCCAGGTAAACAGCTGGTCCTTTGGAAGAGCTGTCCGGTAATTCATCACCTTTTTCCGTTTTACCCCCTGTTTCTCATAGACAAAGTTGGAGATCAGCATGTCCAGAGTCTCATCCCCGTAAACAAACTCCTTTAAGACTCTGAGGACCTGCATATAGGCGTCTTTGTCCACCCAGTCGTCGCTGTCCACCACCTTGAAATAGATGCCTCTGGCATTGGCAAGGCCTGTGTTCACCGCCCCGCCGTGGCCCGCGTTCTGCTGATGGATGGCCCGGCATATGCCCGGGTACGCCTGCTCATATTCATCGGCGATCTGGGCTGTGCGGTCTTTTGTGGAGCCGTCGTCAACAATGAGGATCTCCACCTGCTCCCCTCCCTCTAAGAGGGATTCAATACAGTGCCTCATATAATCCTCTGAGTTGTAGCATGGAATCGCTACTGATAGCAGTTTCAAGTGATGTTCCTCCTTATCCTGTAAATAAATAGTAACCGTTCAAGGGTTCTCTAAACTGTTACAATAAATAACCTGTCTCTGTCAAAACCACGGATGTAATGTTGGCGGTCATATGGATCGCCATGGCGGCCTTTATGGTCCCTTTCCTCTCCATGGCCCATGCCAGGACCCACCCCATGATAAATCCGTAGATCCCCTGGAGCGCATTTCCGTGGTACAGCCCAAATACCCCTGCGGACACCCATGCCGACAGGGCAAAGGAATACCTTTTGCGAAGCTTTAAAAACACCAGTCCCCGAAACACCAGCTCCTCCGCCGCGGGGATAATCACCCCCACAGCCGCCAGCTGCATAAACATGGACGGTCCGTAAAGCTCAGCCGCCGCAGAGGCATACCCGGTAAAATACCTGGGCAGGGGACTTATCATGATCAGAGTATTCACTGCCGCCCACGCCCCTATTCCCACCGCCACACAAACTCCTGTATCTTTTAGGCCAAAATCCTCTTCTTTTCCAAAACCATCCTGTGCCAGCTCCCTGTACAAAAACCCAAAGATCACCACCCCAAAGGCGGCTCCTATTGCCGTACACTCCAGGATCCCGCCTCCCCACAGGGCTGACGCCAAGTCAATAATCAATCCGTAGAGAAGCACAGGCCAGCACACCTGCCATATTATGCCCATGATGTTTTCCTCTAAACCTTCCAGCTGAGCCCGCTCTGGTTTACCTGGTCCCCCTCCTCATTGGAGATGACATAGTACGTATTCTCGCCGCTTAAGATGGAAACCGAAATGTTCTGAGGAATCCCTTCCTCATTATATGTGATCTTAAAAAGGTCAAACATGGGATCCCCCACATGACAGTTGAGAAGATGGCTCATCTCCCTGTCAGCCTTCTGAACCTTCAGCACTTTGTAATACCGCTCCAGCTTTACCCCGTACTCGGACTCCATCAGGTGGAACAGGGCCACATTGCCCACCAGCTTATCGTAGATCCCCGGAAACCGCTTTGCCGGGATGTAGGCAGTGTCGATCATCACCGGCACCTGGTTGCCGTACATCAGCCGCTTTAAGTAGACCACGTCGTCCTCCACACTGATCTGCAGATCCCTGGCATAGGAGGCGCTGACCCGGATAATGGCTTTTTCAAGGATATCCACTGTGGCCTGCTTCCCGTCTCTGGCCAGAGAATCGTGGAACCCGCCCACGGTGCGGTCCAGACGGTTATAACTGATCTGGGCAGAGCTTAAAACAAAGGTTCCCTTCCCCTGCTTCCTGGCCAGGATCTCCTCCTCACACAGCTCCTTCACAGCCCGCCGCACCGTGATGCGGCTCACGTCATACAGCTTCTCCATCTCCGCCTCGCTGGGCATCCTGCTGCCCGGCGGATATTCCCCGTCGCGGATCCCTTTCTTGATCGCCTGCTTCAGCTGTTCATAAAGCGGCGTCGCCGCGTTTTGGTCCAACATATGGTTAACCTCTCCTATTCTGTCATTTTCTGTTTTTTCAACCTTTTTGGGAGATGCTCTTTTACGGCAGCTCCCCTGCCCCTTATGCAATCTTATTTATTATATAACAGAAAACATTTCCTATCAATAATCAAATTAGGGGTATTGTTTAGTGAGCAAAAGGGGGGCGAGGTTGTCGTGGTGCCAGGGAGGGAAGGGAGGCTGTGTGCCGTTCGGGTTCAGATATGCCAAACATT
>CAJUFP010000228.1 GCA_910585645.1 uncultured Hungatella sp.
AAATGCCACCGGTTCTGTGTCCTCTCTGGCTTTTGCAATCGACTGTACCTCTAGTGATACATGCCCTAATTCCGGATTCGCCATCCTGGCATATTTCATGAATGCCCTGATTGCAAACAGCCTTTGGTTCCTTGTGGATGCTGCGATGTTACGTTCATTCTCCAGGTACAGCAGGTATTCATTTATATTTGCGCCTGACCAGTCCCTGAAACAGACCGCTTCATATTTTATGGATTTGTTTTCCACAAGGAAAGAAAGGTACTGGTTGATGGCCTGTTTATAAGAGGCGATCGTGTTCTGGCTCATCACACGCTGTTTTGCCATATATATCTGCAGATAATCACGGACGGTCTCGAAAAATTTCCTGCTTTCGTCATTCATGATAGGCTACCTCCGGAATCAGGTATGAAAACCTCTCAAAATCGAATCCCGTCATATCTGAAAAGATATCTGGGACAAAGTGCAGGTAATAGAGCGTGTGCTCATAGTGGCTGTGCCCCATATATGCACTCAGTTTCGGGAGATATGCCCCCAGATCCTTCCCCTCCTTAAACCAACGGTATATCCTATGTGTCGCAAAAGTGTGCCGGAAGCTGTACAGGTTCGGTGCTTTGGTTCCGCTCCACTTTATTCCGGAATGATCCCGGCAGTGCTCGAAGAGGTACTGCTGTGCCCCGTAAGAGTAGCGTATCCCGTTCCTGTCAATAAATAAAGGCTGTCTGTCCGGGAAGATGCAGTCTATATCTTTCATGTATTCCAGGATAATGGGCATCAGGCTGTCAGGGGCGTAGACAACGCGTTCCTTGTAGTGTTTGGACTCCCGGATGAACACCCGGCCATTCTCAAAGTTTATATCAGCCCTGTCGAGGTTCCTTGCCTCGCATGGCCGCAGTCCACAGCAGTACATAAAACGGAACATTACCGGGGCCACCAGGTGCCTTACTGTTGACTGGTAGTATCTTTCCATCGAATCAGTATAGCCCAGGAACTGCCGCAGCGTTGCCTCTGAAAAAATATAAGGCATCAACGGCATGTCCCCGCCCCGGAAACCGTCTGGGATAATGTATGCGTCCTCGCCGAGCATCGCAAGGTATTTGCCAAACTGGCGTACCGCAGATATCCTGGTGGCAAATCCATTTGCTGTTTCTGTAGGACGGATAACTGCCCATTTCAGTACAATGTCCCGGTCAAGCGTGTCACGTCCAGGGTAATTCGCAGCGCAAAAACGGTCAAAATCCAGCAGGTTATATATCCTTGCTTCATATGTGTACCCAAACTGCTGTTTAAAAGCTACAAACTGTTTCTCCTTTTCCTTCAGCCCGCTCTGGAATGTCATCCTAATCATGGCACGCCTCCCGGCTTTCCGAAAACAGCTCTGTATCCAGGGCGCATTCCTTAAGGGATCTTTCCGAAAACGAAAGATATACTTTGGCTGATGACGGACAGGAATGTCCCAATACCTGCCCGATCATCTCCAGTGTGCTGCCGCTGTCGGCCATGTCTGTCCCTAAGCTCCTTCTGAATGTATGCATGTTGATTCTTTCATGCGGTTCCCTGTTTATCCCCGCATTTTTCATACATTTTTTCAGCCTTACACACAACAGGGATGATGTCATGCCGCTGTCAGAAAACGAAAACTTGAGGAAAACATAAGGAAGCGGGGAACTTCCCCTCGCATTCAGGATATAATCCGCAATGGCATCACCTGAACGCCGGCTGAAAGGCAGGGTAACAGGGATGCAGGTCTTTTTCTGGACGATTGATATGCACTGTTCTTTCCAGTTGATATCTTCCAGTTTCAGGGAACAGATATCCGAACTCCTGATCCCACAGTCAATCGCAAGGGAAAATATCGCATAATCCCTTTTACCCGCAGGGGTGTTCCTGTCTATCGCGCCAAGGATTTTTTCTTTTTCCTGTGTGCTGAATGTCCCATATGCCTTTTTATGTGGGGTATCCCATGGTTTCAAAGCAGCTAGGAGATGATTGGGGACAAGGTCCTGTTTCGTGAGGAAAAGATAAAAATGCCTCATGGCAGAAGCCGCAGCCTTTAGCCCTGCAGGCCTGCGCTTTTTTAGCCAGCCAAGGAAATCAATCAGATCCATTACGCCCATCTGTTCCACGTCTTTTGACTTTACAGATTCACAGTATAAAATGAACTGTCGTATGGTGCTTTCATCCCTGCGGAGGATCGATTCCGCGTGCCTGCCCTGGGCATCCTCTAAAAGCCGTCCCAGGAGCGCCTCATTGTGGTCATTTCCGAATTTCTTACCATACAACGGCGCTCTTTTCCAGGAAATTTTTCCCGTATCCATGTACATTAACAGACGGTAGGCGAGTCTCCGCATCCTCAGAAGCTGATCTTTTGATATATCATTTTTCTGGTATGCAGTGGAGACGTTATCGATTCCTTTTTTGACTTTTAATGCTGCATCATCTTCATCTGCGGGACAAAACTTTTGGACAAAGGAGCGGTAAGTATAAAAAGTCCGTTCCAGCATTGTTTCAGAATAGTTCAAATCCTCTTTCAGTTGTACAGAAAAGTCATCCCATCCGGGGATGCTCACATGTTGGTTCATTTGGTTACCTCCTCGTATTTGAATTTTTTATTTACAAATACAGTATAAGATAACCTTTTACTTATTCCGACATTTTTGACTACTGATATCTGGGTATACGTTTAGGTGATTTCTCTATCGGAATAACTAAAACATCGGGATAACTTGTATAATTCCGATATCGGAATTATA
>CAJUFP010000229.1 GCA_910585645.1 uncultured Hungatella sp.
CACGTCCGGTTCTGTGAGGGGCATACCCCGTAAGGGGTATGTCTACTCGACCTAAAAATTTAAGAATGTAATTGAAAATTTTTGTTTACAAACAGAAAAAATGTGATAAGATAGAAATAAGTACAGAACAAATGATTTGTTTGGCATTGTGGGTGTTCAGTGCCATCTGGCCCGGACTGTATGTTTTTTATGGGCATTGTAGAACCTGCTAAGAGGGGAAATCTTAGTCAACACCATAGAAAGCATATTTGCCCCCATCTGTTGTGAGGATGGGGGTTTTTAATAGGAAAGTAAGGATGGCTTTGGAATATACAAAAGAGGATTTGAAGAGTAATACCAGATTATTTGCCAATAAACTTCGGACTCGGGTATTGGAAGAGTTTTATGGGGACAATCTGGTTCCCTGGGTTTATCAGTATGTTTTAAGCAACAATGAAGAGATCCATTTGGTTTTTGATAAAGAACAGTTTTGTCATTTAGCAGGATTCTCATATTTCGGATATAACGGAAGTTCTGGCTGGAATCTGCTTATCGGAAGAGAAAGTTTAACCTTTACAATCCCAAACGTTTCTATTATAATAAAAAAACAAAGGATTCGGAGTAAGACAAATGGCCGCTGCCGCGGCGCCGAAAGGCGGCGGGAGAGGAAAGTCCGGGCTTCACAGGGCAGGATGCCAGATAACGTCTGGCGGAGGCGACTCCAGGGACAGTGCAACAGAAATATACCGCCGGCATGGCCGGTAAGGGTGGAAGGGCAGTGTAAGAGACTACCGCCTGTTTGGTAACAGACAGGGCACATGTAAACCCCATTCGAAGCAAGACCGAACAGAAAGCATAAGGCGGCCCGTCTGCTTTCGGGTAGGTCGCTTGAGCCTGGCGGCGACGTCAGGCCTAGATAGATGGCCATTCAACGACATAACCCGGCTTATCGTTTTGCTCTGAGTTGTAAAAAACAGACCGCCCTTCCCGCTGATTCTATCAGACGGGAGGGCGGCTTATTTTTTATCTGCCGCAGTCTTTATTTTCCGTATTTCTCCTCACAGTACATGCACCGATAGGTTTCCGAATGTTTGTCGGACAGGTAGAAGATATGGGGAAGCTCCTGCTCAATGGATGTGATGCAGCGGGGGTTCTTGCACTGGATCACATTGGTGATCTTTTTGGGCAGTTTCAGAGTCTTTTTCTCCACGATCTTGTTATCCTCAATGATATTGACCGTAATGTTGTGGTCAATGTAGCCCAGAACCTCCAAATTGATGCTGTCAAGGGGGCCCTCGATCTTTATGATGTCCTTGCGGCCCATTTTGCTGCTTCTGGCGTTTTTGATGATGGCTACCTGACATTCCAGCTTGTCCAGGCCAAGGTGGTAGTAAATGTCCAGGCTTTTACCCGCCTGGATGTGGTCAAGGACGATGCCTTCGCTTAATCCGCTGATATTTAACATGGTTTTTCCACCTCCAGTAATGTCATGATGAGAGCCATACGCACATATACTCCATACTGCACCTGACGGAAATAAGCGGCTCTCGGGTCGTCATCCACCTCCACGGAGATCTCATTGACCCTGGGAAGGGGATGGAGGACAAACATATGGTCCTTGGCAAGTTTCATCTTGGCTTTGTCCAGGATGTAGCAGTCCTTTAACCGGATGTAATCCTCTTCGTTGAAGAAGCGCTCCCGCTGAACCCTGGTCATGTACAGGATGTCAAGCTGGGGCATGGCCTCGTCTAAGTTGTCCACCTCCATAAACTGGATGTTGCCTGCCCGAAGAACGTCCTCCCTGATGTACTCGGGGATCCTTAGCTCCGTGGGGGAAATGAGGACAAACTTTACATCCGGATAGCGCACCAAGGCGTTTATGAGGGAGTGGACGGTGCGGCCGAATTTCAGGTCTCCGCACAGCCCCACGGTCATGTTGTCTAAGCGTCCCAAAAGGGAACGGATGGTCATCAAATCCGTCAAAGTCTGGGTGGGGTGTTGGTGTCCGCCGTCGCCGGCATTGATCACCGGGATGGAGGAGTGGAGAGACGCCACTAAGGGCGCGCCCTCCTTGGGGTGGCGCATGGCGCAGATGTCCGCGTAGCAGGAGACCATGCGGATGGTATCCGCCACGCTTTCCCCTTTGGCGGCGGAGCTGGAAGCGGCAGAAGAAAAGCCAAGAACACTCCCGCCCAGGCTTAGCATGGCGGATTCAAAACTCAGACGAGTTCGGGTGCTTGGCTCATAAAAAAGGGTTGCGATTTTTTTGCCGTCACAGACATGGGCGAATCGGGGGAGATCATGCTCAATGTCTGTGGCAAGATCCAGAAGACTGCTTATCTCTTCCACAGAAAAATCTAAGGGATTTAACAGATGTCTCATGGGGAGTTCTCCTTTTCATTTTTATTCTTTACCATTATAGCGAATGTTACAATAGATTTCTACTACTTTTTTCTTAAAATGTGGTATACTGGGGGGAGTGGGGTGGAGAGGGAAAAACGATTTCTTGCGCAAAGAGGGGAAAGAATTAAATTTGGTGTATTGTTGAGTGAGCAAAGGGGCGAGGGGTGTCGTGATGCCAGTCAGAGAA
>CAJUFP010000230.1 GCA_910585645.1 uncultured Hungatella sp.
TGTTCCATCTTCCTTTACTACTTTCTTTTCTTCCGACTTTTCGCTTTCCTTCGCTTCCTCTGCATTTTCCTCTAATTTCTCCGCAAGCTGCCCCGCATTTTCACGGGCTTTTTCTCTTGACTTCTCAATCCGCTTTTCGGCGTTTTCCTGCGCTTCTTTGCGGAGTTTTTCATTTAACGCATCTTTTCTAACTGAAACGGTAAAATTACTGTAATTTCCATTTTCATCTAAATAGGCATGGCGGCATACAACTGTACTTCCCGTTGCTGCAAAAAAACTATCTACATACTTATGTGCAGCTTCCACATCTTTCAATCTCTGCGTATATTCCTTTGCTGCATTTGGATCATTCTGCATCTTCTCCAAAAGTTTCGGGCTAATATTCAAAACATCTACTTTACCGTCATTTTTTGTATTAACGCCATAGCCAACTTGTAGCTTCATATTAGGAAACTGTTTCTGCAAACTTTTTAGATATTCCTCATTGTCACCACTCTTTGCTGTTTCAGTGCCTTTCTGTGTAGCTGCTGTTTCTTTTGTTTCCTCTTTCTTTGCCGCTTCCTTCCTTGATGAAACATATGTGTTTTCATAAACACTGCTGTAATTGCTCACTCCTGTAATTGCCATAATCATATCCTCCTTAAAATTTAATTCCTTTTACCTATAATATTTTGAACAACGCCATCATCCAATTGTCCTCCTGCCTTATGTATGGAATCCGGACTACCTCATCCGTTGAATCAGTTTCATATAAACATGACTGCCCACCGCATGAAAAACCGGGAAGTTTATAAAATCCTCCAAAGACAATATAAATCTGCCCCTCTGCATTGTTTTTTCCCAAAAATGCTTCAAATGCCTCCCTGTCCACATAAACATAACTGTCATCATAAGAAATCATCTGTTCCAATCTGCTATCATGATTTGAAATGGTAACTCCATCTTCACCGACATACTCATATACCAGTATGCTTTCATCTTCCCTGAATTGGGCATAAGAACAGCTATGTATGACGAGTAACACCGCACCTGTTACTGCTACCAGAACTGCTGCCACGCCCATGCACAGTTCTTTCCGGTATGGGCGGAAACCTGCAATCTTCCCCATCCGCCTTTTCATGTCTGTAAATTCACTTTCCCCTGCATAGGTAACGGCGGGCGGTACATTCTCCGATTCAGAGCGCAGCAGTTTCAGAGTTTTCAGCAATACCAGCCCATACTCATGTGCCGTCTTCCCACTGTTCTGTATGCACACCCTGTCGCAGATATCTTCCATGTCCGCCCTGAAATGTTTCTGGAAGACTGTCAGGAACAGATTAATCCACAAAAGGCACCTCAGCATATCCCACGCAAGCCCGAACCATAAATGCCCTAACCGGATATGTGTCTGCTCATGCTGTATAATGGCTTTTAATTCCTCCCGGCTGTAGCTGTCTGCCATTGCTTTTGGCAGGACAATCTTCGGTTTCAGCAGGCCGATTGTGAATGGCGTAATATTCATGTCAGTAACACTGATCCTGATGCTGTCAAAAAAGACTTTTTCCATTCCGGCAACCAGTCTCCGAAGGCGCAGCCGCTTTCCAAAGACACAGATAGTGGCTACCAGAATACCCGTTGTATAAATACGACCAACCCACAGACAGGACATAGTTCCCTTTGTCATCCACCATGTTGCCTTACATATGGCTGCATTTTCATAAAACAGCCGCAGCTTCCCAAGAAACGGTGGAAACAGAAATACTGCCCATAGCATCCCCTTCAAAAAAGTCCTTTCTGAAAAAAGCACTTTCCGTAACAGCATCACAAGCCCGGTCAGTACAAATGAAAAGGCGGCGCACCGCACAAGCTGTGTTGTCAGATATACTGCACATACATCCAGAAAGCTGCCAATCCATTGCCAGTCAGGCATCGGTCCCACCCTCTTTGTCCGGAGATTCCGCATTCTGCCCCTTGCTTTTTTCCAGAATATCCTCCAGTTCCTTTATCTGCTCATCCGTCAATGCGAAGCTCTGCAGCAACGCCGCCATTGCATTTGTACCGCTGCCGGAAAAATAGCTGTCCACAAACTTCCTGCTTTTCTCTTTCACGCATTCCTCCCTTGACCTCTGCACATAGTAGTGGTAAACCCTCGAATCATGCTCATCCACCGTGTAGCCGAGGATGTCCTTCTGGTTCAGGCGGTTCATCAGCACCCGCACCATCCTCATCGACATACCCACATTCCCCTGCATCCTCTTGTAGACCTCAGAGGATGTCAAAGGCTCCCCGCACGCCCACAGGACTTCCATGATCTGCCATTCGCTCGGTGTAATCTCTTCCTTTGCCATATCTCTGCCTTCCTTTCGTTTTATTTCGTCACTTTATATATCGGTCAATTATTGTTAATTGTTAAGAGCCGTTGACGTTTTTGCATGATATGGGTATGGACAGAGGGCAGATCATGGGAAATTACTTCCCAACTATCCAAGCAATTTCCCTTATCAGGCCGCCCGGCCTGCCTGGGGAAAAGGCAGACCGCCGCATATGGCGGATGAAGCCCATAGTGCGG
>CAJUFP010000231.1 GCA_910585645.1 uncultured Hungatella sp.
AAATGGGAGGTTTTTTTATAAATTTCTAAAATTATTTTTTAATCGTCAGACCTGATTTACAGTGCTGAAATGGAGAGGCTTTCAGTGACGGAGGAAGGGGAATATATACTCATGGATACCGTTGGTATACCAGATTGCAACCAAACGACATACCAACGGGATACCCAGGATAGGTTAGGTAAGTTTAATAATATATTATGCTCTCCTGACGGCGAGCGAGAGACCCGCAAAGAGGAAAATCAGACCCCAGAGCCTGACGCAAAGACAGCTTTGCAGCAGGACAAAGAGGACTTCGAGGTTATTTATGCGGTTTATCCGAAAAAGCGTGGGAAATCAAAAGCCTTTGAATATTACCGGGGGTACGTGGGAAAAGGGCGGGTAATCAACGGCACCCGCCACCGCCTTGACAAGAAAGAAATCTATCTGGCGGTGAAAGCTTATGTCGAACAAATGCAAGAGGTGGGAACCGACCTGCAGTTTTACAAGAACTTTGATACATTCATGAACAAGGCGATATTAGATTATCTGCCAGAAAGGAGGCCAAATGATTCTAAATCCTGAAAAGGCCCTTATCGGTTCCCTGATGATGAACCCGCAGGCCGTCAAGGATTGTGGCTCCTTACAGCCGGAAATGTTCATAGACGGCTTACTTGGCCGGATTTACTTACAATATCTCCGGGCTTACGACTTTGGGTATCCGGCTAACCTTGTCACCATAGCTGAAAATATGCCGGATATTCCCAAGCCACAGCTACTTGACTGTATGAAAGATTGTTCGGATTCCAGTATTGTCAGTACGGCGGCGGGAAGGTATGCGGATGCCATTGTTAGAACCTACAAGGCTCGTGAGGCTGCACGGCTTATCAATGGTGTGAACTTCCAGCCCATGGACATTGAACGGCAGATCGGTGAGCTTGTTAATGATCTGGACACATTGAGGGGAGGATCCCGGACAAGTGCCAGAAATTTGGCGCAGATTGTGAATGAGGTTTCATCAGGGTATTTCACAGACAACGAGATCAAACGACTGTATACTGGCTTTCCCCAGCTGGATGAATGTCTGGGAGGATTGGAAGGCGGTGACGTGATCGTAGTCGGGGCAAGACCGGCAGTTGGAAAATCCGCTTTTGTTACCCAGATCCTTATGAACATGGGTGAATCGGGAAAGCGGGTGCTGCTGTACAACCTGGAAATGTCCGAACGGCAGGTATACGAGCGCATGGTGTCCAGACAGTCGGGAATTAAACTTAACCGTATCCGGCGGGGGAAATCTTTCTTGGGGGATGAAAAGAGCCGCTTCGATACTGCCAACGGTGAGCTTAAAAAATTGGATATCTGGATCTCCTCCGGCGCAAAGTCCGTTCCGGAGATTCGGAACGAGTGCCGAAATATGGACGCTGACTGTATCATCATTGACTATTTACAGCTTGTCCGATCAGACCGCCGCTACTCCAACAGGGCAAGCGAAGTCGGGGACATTTCAAAATCCATCAAGGCTTTAGCCATGGAACTAAAATGCCCCATCATAGTCCTTTCCCAGCTTAACCGGGTATCAGAAGGGCGGGAGACAAAGGAGCCCACCATGTCGGAGCTTCGGGAATCTGGTGACATTGAGCAGGATGCGTCAGTGATTATCCTTCTGTGGAATCGGGATGAGAATAACCGAAGCCGGAAGGGATTGAAAGTTGAGAAAAACCGCCAAGGCCAACAGACCAAAATACAACTGGAATTCGTTGGCGGTTCCATGGACTTCCGGGAACTGGAGTATGCGGAGGAACCGAAGGGAGATTTTATGCCCGGGAGGCAGCAGGATACCCCTTTTGGATTATGGTGTAGCTGATGGTTAAAAACACAGAGATTAAACAAGAGTTCGATTTATTCGCAGAGGTTTGGAACGTCTATAAAACCCTGCTGCCGATTCGCCCCCGGAACGATACCCAGTATTGGGGCGAAGCGGTTGAGAAGGTGTCGGACATTATGTGAAAGTATCCGGGGCAGCTCTCAAAAGACCTTGCCCTGGCGATTTTAGGAGACCTTGAAAGGAGGGCAGAACTTGAAGATCAGAACGCAGGACGGTAAACGATACTTAGACTTTGGAGAGGTTTACATAGACAGTCATGGAAACAGCGGACAGGCGGCGGTGTATGTAAGAAACCGCCTCAATCCTGCCCCTGTCTGTATCGGCGTTTATGAGGACATGAACAGGGCCAGAGGTGTGCTTTATGAGATTGACCTGGCGTATCAGGCACGGAAAAAGATTTTTTATTGCCCGGTAGAGTAGGGGGCGTTATGGGGAAAATGCAGAGAGAGAAAGGGAAGCGTGGCGAGCGGGAGCTTGCCGGAACCCTTCGGAAGTATGGTTTCGACTCCCACCGTGGTCAGCAATACAGCGGTGTAAATGGTGACGCTGATGTGGTCGGCCTTCCGGGCATCCATGTGGAGGTCAAGCGGGTGGAGCGTCTGAACATCAGCGAAGCCATGAAGCAGAGCTAGAGAGACGCAAGACCCGGAGAACTCCCGGCAGTCTTCCACCGAAGGAACCGTGA
>CAJUFP010000232.1 GCA_910585645.1 uncultured Hungatella sp.
AACCCGGACAGGACCATCCTTCCCTTCTCTGACTGGCATCACGACTACCCTCGCCTTTTGCTCACTCAATCATACTCCTTTTTCAGCGTAAACCCTCTCCCCCTCACCTCATTCACCTGATGGATCACAATAAACGCCTGGGGATCGATCTTCTGGATCAGCTGGTTTAACTGCACCAGCTCCCGGTTGTTGACCACAGACATGACCACATAACCATCCCTTTTTAAATGCCCGGTCCTTGACCGAAACAGCGTCACTCCCCGGTCCAAATCCCTGGCAATGGCCTGGTTGATCTCCTCATACCGCTCCGTCACGATCTTCACCTGCATTTTAGCCTGCCCTAAAAGCAGCACCTTATTCAGCACAGACGTGTACGCCAGCACCAGCAGGATCCCGTAGAGCACCATCTCCTTGTCCGTAAACACGATCTGCAAAAGGAGGATCGCCGTATCCATCCCATTCATGGTCATGGACACCGGCAGACCCATCTTCTTGTTCAGCACCAGCGGCGGGATATCCATGCCTCCTGTGGAAGCTCCGGCCCGAATCACCACCCCGATTCCCGCGCCGATCAAAAGCCCGGAAAAAATCACTGCCAGAAGATTATCCTCTGTCACCTTTCCCAAAGCGGGAAGACTCTGAAACACAGACAAAATAAACGGGTAATAAAATGTGCTGATCACCGTAGTCAGCGCGAACTTCTTCCCCAGCACCGCAGCCCCCAGAACAAACATCGCCACATTAAACACTGTCACAAACCCCTGGATCGGCACCCCGAACTGGTGATAAAAGAACAGCGCCAGCCCTGTGGTCCCCCCTGTGATCAGCCCGTTGGGCAAGATGAAGATCGTAATTGCCAGGGCGTACATGGTATTGCCCGCCAAAATCCAAAAAATACTTTTTAACTGCCCAAAATCCTTCATCCTATCTCCTCTCATCCTTCTAACCTGTTTTTCCACCGCTTAACTACCTCACTACCACACTAAAGCGCGTCAAAAAAGCCGCCTGCGTATCCCGCAGGCGGCCCATTTGCCGTCCATAGACGGCCCATTATTCAAGTTCCTCCAAAATCGATGTTCCGATGGTTCCCTCTGGCATATCCACCATAAAATTGTCGGCGATGGTGGCTCCGATCACCGCGAACGTATCCCCATCCGGCAGGGCTCCTCCCCCTTTCATGGAAGGCGACCAGGCCAAAAACGGCACCTTCTCCCTGGTGTGGTCCGTCCCCTTGTAGGTAGGGTCATTGCCGTGGTCAGCCGTGATGATCAGCAGGTCATCCTCCTTAAGCTTCCCGAGAAGCTCTCCCAATTTCTCGTCAAACCGCTCCAGCTCCTGTCCATACCCTACAGGGTTTCTCCGATGGCCCCACAGCGCGTCAAAATCCACCAGATTCACAAAGCACAGCCCGGTAAACTCCTTATCCGCCAGCTCAATGGTCTGCTCCATACCGTGAACGCTGCTTTTAGACTTATAACTCTCGGTAATCCCCTGGCCGTCAAAAATATCCCGAATCTTTCCTACGCTGATAACATCATACCCAGCCGCCCCCAAAGCGTCCATAGCCGTCTTGCCGTAAGGCTTCAGGGCATAATCGTGACGGTTGCTGGTCCGCTTAAACTGGCCCTTTTTCTTTCCCACATAGGGCCTGGCAATCACCCGCCCTACCTTCCACTCATCCTTCAATGTCAGCTCCCTGGCGATCTCACAGCACCGGTACAGCTCCTCAAGGCCAAAGGTCTCCTCATTGCCGCAGATCTGCAGCACAGAATCCGCGGAAGTGTACACGATCATATCCCCTGTGGCAATCTCATGCTCTCCCAGCTCGTCCAGGATCTCCGTACCGCTGGCAGACTTATTACCCACGATCTTATGGCCTGTCCTGGCTGACAGCTCATCCAGAAGTTCCTTTGGAAATCCGGTCTCTGTAAACGTCTGAAACGGCTTTGTAATGTGAAGCCCCATCATCTCCCAGTGTCCGGTCATGGTATCCTTCCCTGTGCTGGCCTCCAAAAGCTGCCCAAAATACCCTAAAGGCTGATCCACAGCCTTCACATGCTTTAACGGATGAAGGTTGGCAAGCCCCATGCGGGCCAGATTAGGGATCACAAACGTGTCCATATGGTCGTCAATATGTCCCAGGGTGTCTGTCCCCACATCGTCATACTCCGCCGCGTCAGGCATAGCTCCCACTCCTAAGGAATCTATGACAATCGTAAAAATCCGCTTATATTTTTTCATGGCAATCACGCTCCTTATGTGGTGTATTATACAGGGTTTTGGCGGATTTGTCGATGGGTTTTATTTTTTACCAATTATTATTTGCGGTATCAAAAAAAATTCGTTATAATGCTTTAGGAAAGTATCAGATTCAGAGCAGACAAAAAGAGCAGCTTTAT
>CAJUFP010000233.1 GCA_910585645.1 uncultured Hungatella sp.
ATGGAATCCTTTACCGTAAAAGTCTTTCGATACAGTCCCACCGGATTCTTTTTGGTAGGCGCAAGAGGAAAATCTACACGCTCCTCAAAGGGCATGGCAGAATTGGTATAAATTGAGTGGTCAAATCCAAAACTGGTCCAGCTGGCAGGCAGCTTTACGTTTTTCCAGCCATCCTCCTTCTTCTCCCCATAGTCCGCCTGCTCAAAGGAGCCGAGGGCCTCCGCCTCCGCCGGAGAGTCCAGCACGGTCAATCGCCAATCCTGCCCCTCCCCTGTCAGCAGCTGATAGTACGCAGAACCCTCTCTCGCATAATCCTTTGCCCCCGCATATGCCGTCTTCATATCCCCATAGGGAATCAGATTGGAACTATCAGGCATCGTATTGACGGATGTGATATCCAGATTCTGATCTGTCCCCTTCCACTCGTTTCCTGTGCATTTCTGCCTGTCAGCCTTCAAAACCGTGGCATCCGGCAATGCTCCGTATGTAAACGCATCACTGGCAAATACATCCTCCTCTGCCGCCTTTGCCTGAAAAGAATGATAATTTTCCGGCAAGGCAGCCGACAGCATTGCGACAACCAATGTCATTACAGTAACCTTTCTTCTCATTTGATAATTTCTTCTCATTCATATTACCCGTCTTTCTGCGAAAGACACCAATGCGTCATGAAACAATTGCACCGGCTTTTCGCTATCTAATTTATTTCCCTTCTGATATTATTACTTTATAAGACTGACACACTACAGAACACGTGGAGGTGAGTGGCGGGGCTGTATAGCGGCGACCTCGTATTCATATATGTTGTCGGTCATCCGTTAAGGCATCAATGAATGGCGCATTACAGTAGCCCGTAAACTTATCTCTTCCGAAGTCGACTCGATCTCGCCGGATGACCAGTCACTGTCAGTTTTATAACTATAATATCAGGAGGTAGTTGCTTGTCTTTTAAAATTTTAAAGTTTAATTGCTGTGGACTCGATGTCCACAAAACCTGGATCTATGCCTGCATCGGCATTACTGATTCCAACAACCGCACGGAATACAAGCAGGCCCGCTTTTCTTCCTTCACAAAGGGATTAAATGAACTGTGTGACTGGCTTGCTAAATATAACTGTAATGATGTTTGTATGGAATCTACCGGAAAGTATTGGATTCCGGTATTTAATATCTTAGAGCAGCGCCAAATATGGGTTACTCTATCACACCCTAAATACACAAAGCCGATGAAAGGAAATAAAACTGACCGCAAAGATGCCAAATGGATCTGCGATTTATATATGTGCGGCATGGTTAAGCCCTCCTTTATTCCGCCGGCTGACATCAGACAACTTAGGGATTTGGTAAGATACCGGTATAAACTCACCTGTATGATTACCGGTGAAAAAAATCGTGCCCAGAATTGTCTCACCGTATCCAATTTAAAGTTAGATGATGTCTTTTCTGATGTATTTGGTAAATCGTCCCGTTCTATTACAGAACAGATTTTGCAGCACCCCGGAGAAATGTTTGATGTGACGCCTTTTGTTGATGGCAGATGTAAAACTCCTATCGAAGAAATACAGGCCGCCGTAGACGGTGCTGTTACAAAAGAGCAGGCTGTGAAGCTCAGGCAATGCCTGGACCACATCGATGAACTGAAAAAGCACATTTCAGAAGTGGAACAGGAAATCCTTCGTCTCAGTGATAAATATGAGGCTGCTTTAAACTTAATAAGGACTGTTCCCGGATTCGATAAGAATCCCATGACTGCAATTCAAGTGCTTTCAGAGATTGGCGGTGATATGTCTGTCTTCCCCACAGCAAAACACCTCGTCTCCTGGGCAGGATGTTGTCCCCGCAATGATAAGAGCGACCGCAAAATCAAATCCACTCGGATTTCCCATGCCGGTTCCTATTTTAAACCAGTTTTGGTGCAAGTTGCAAATGCTTTAATCAAATCCAAGAAACATCCTGAATTTACCACCCGCTATAAGCGTATCAAAGCACGCCGTGGCCACAAGAAAGCCATCATTGCCATCTGCCGTATGATCCTGACCGCTATCTGGCACATACTCACAGATTTAAAGCCATATACACCAGAGGGTTTTCTTGAATCCCGTCCTGTGAATAAAGAAAAAATTTTAACCACTTCACAGGCACTTAATCTGCTTAGACAAAGAGGTTATCTTATCAAAGAGGACCCTTTGCCAGCTTCCTGATTGGGTGTGCGTTTATATTTAATTTTTTTTTAACCACCGTAAGATGGTTTATTTGTGATGCTCAAATTTTTTTCTATCCACTACCTCTTTGTTTCAAACTTT
>CAJUFP010000234.1 GCA_910585645.1 uncultured Hungatella sp.
TAGACCGGAAAATATATCTGAACCTGGCTTCCGGCGAGGTTGTTGATTATTATGAACGGATTGAAAATCTGGAAACAAAGCTGGATAACCGTTTTTACCGGTGCCACAGGAGCTATCTTATCAATCTGAAACATTTAAAAGGCTATAAAAACGGGACTGCCTGTATGGATAATGACAAAGAGATTCCCGTATCACGGCTGCGGAGCAAGGAGTTCTCCGGCGTTGTTCTGCAGTATATGAAGAACATTTGAGAATTTTAGATATGGGGGCTGGTAACATGGCTGAGTACTTAGATTTTTTCAATATATATGTGATAGGCCTCATTGAGGGAACCTTTCAGTTTTATTTTATGGCAAAAATCCTGAAAAAGAAACTTTTGCCCCCGTTTTATTTCCTGTTTGGAGTATGTGCGGTGATTGTCACCCGCTTTCTTTCCGTTGGCACGGTGACCGGCTTCGTGGCGATGGTATTTCTTCTTACGGTATGTGGGATCTTGGTCTGCCATGCGGATTTTAAGTCTTCCCTTCTGTATGCAGCCCTGACAACTGAAATCATGCTGCTCTGCTATGGGATTGTGAAATCTCTGATAGGCCTGTTATACGCATGGCTGCCAAATTTTTTCTATGATACGGCCGGTATTGCGGCTATGCTGACCAGTGAGGCTGCGTCACTTTTGCTGACAGGGGTTTGCTATTATATGGTGTATCGCTATTTTTCCGACTATACCGCATCGGAAATGCAGCAAATGTTTCTGGTTTTCATTCCGATCCTGATGATCTTTATTATGAGTGAGTACATTAATACGCTTTCATTTGATTACCGGTATGTGGTCTTAAAGGAGGACGGATCTTTCGAGTATCTGCTCAGTCACTGGCAGCTGCTTGCAATGCATCTTTTGGGACTTTTAAGCCTGTTCTGCATTCTGTTCTCTTATAAGAAGCTGCAGCAGAATTTCCGTCTCAGCACTGAAATTTCACTGCTGGAACAGGAAGAACATTCCCTGAACCAGTATGTGGAGGAAGCGAAGACACGTTACGATGAAACAAAGTCCTTCCGCCATGACATCAGGAACCACATCGCAGTGGTGAAAAATCTTCTGCAGAGCGGAAAACTGGAAGAAGCGGTAAGCTATATGGAAGATATGGACGATATGGCGGAAAAAATGTCATTCCCCTGCAGTACCAATAATCCGGTAGTGGATATTTTGGTGGGAAACAAGCTGGGGATAGCCAAAAGCATGGGGATCGATGTGGACTGTTCCCTCCTTCTGCCATATCCCTGCAGCCTTAAGGACATTGATATCTGCATTATCCTGTCAAATGCACTGGACAATGCGATTCAGGCAGTAAAAAGGCTGGATGCCGGTATGGAAAAATATATCCATGTGTCCGGGCGTATCCAGGGAGATTTCCTTATGATGGAAATAGAAAACAGCTTCCATGGGAAAGGCGCGTTCAAAAAAGGGACAGGCCTGTCAAACGTAAAGAAGGTGGCTGAAAAATATGGCGGCGCCATGAGTATAGAGGCACAGGAGAATAAATTTGTCCTCCATGTGCTGCTGATCATTTCACAGCACCCAGAAGGTATCCCACAGCAAATGGATTAACGCGTTACTTTCTACAGCCGAAAAAAGAAAAAGGAAGCTGTCTGTAAGGGCGGCTGCCTGACAATATCAAATTGAAGGAGGAACATGCTTATGGCAATGCAGGTGAATGGAAACTATGAACATTCCAGAACCGACTACGCAGAAAGGGTGAAGGAAAAACAGGCCGCCGAGAGGGCGAAGGAAGCAAAGGAAGCCGAGAAGGCTGCAGAGGAGAAAAAATCCGGCAGGCTGTCCGAACCACAGGACGAATACATCAGCAGTGAAAAGTCGGGAAAAAAGCCTACGGGACTGTACCGGGTAGGCCAGGACGAGAACGGCAACCGGAAAATCTTTTTTGATGACCCGAAAGCTGGCCATGCAAATGAACAGGATGACCGTTCCGAGAAAAACGAAGATGGCAAAGCACCGAAGGTAGGCGGGGACAGCCAGGGAAAGCCGGCGGAGAAATGTGTCACAAATACGGATAAGGTTGACAGGGAGCTCAAGAAGCTGAAAGAGAAAAAGCAGCAGCTGGAACAGCAGATCCAGTCGGCTTCCGGAGATGAAAAGAAAATCCGGGAACTGGAGAAAAAGCTGGCGCAGGTAGAAAACGAGTTAAGCCAGAAAGACAATGATACATACAGGCGGCAGAATG
>CAJUFP010000235.1 GCA_910585645.1 uncultured Hungatella sp.
GCACGTCCGGTTCTGTGAGGGGCATACCCCGTAAGGGGTATGTCTACTCGACCGTATAATGTCCACGCAGGCAGCCCGCCTGCGCAAAACAGAAAAAGAAAAGGAAATGAGTGGTATTCTATGAAATCATCTAGCGAACTGCGCACTCTGCTGCGCTCTGTAGACCATAAGAGCTACCCTGCCTACAAATCCCTGGCAGGCAGTTACCAGTTTGGCAATTTTATGCTTTTTATCGATCATGTCCAGGGAGACCCCTTTGCCTCCCCCTCCAGCCTTCATGTGGAGATCCTTCACAGGGACGCCGGATTTCCAGAGGCGTATTACGCCCAGGCCCCTGCCCGAATCGCTCTCCAGGACCATCTGACCAGGCAGTTTTCCTCCCAGTTTGAGGACTACAATTTTAAGGCCAAAGGCTCCGGCAAAAGCGGCCTTCTCTCCATCACCCGCTGCGGCCAGGAGGTTTTGGAGCGCAGCGCCTGCCAGATCACAGGCCAGAAGATCATCGCCCGGTTCCATGTGGGGTTCCCGGCATTCGGCCGCACCATCAATGCCGGGGAGCTGGAAAAGATCCTCTTTGATTTCCTGCCCCGGTGCGTGGAGAACAGTTTCTTCTACCGGAAGCTGGATCCAAAGAAAGTGGAGCAGGCCGTCTTTCTCTCCGAAGACCAGCAGGCCATCCGGGAGTACCTGAAAGAACACAGGCTGTCCGCCTTTGTGGCCAACGGCTCCATCCTGCCCCGAAAGAGCGGAGTTTCCGATCTGCCTATGAGGGGCAGCGTGCCATTTACCTCCCCTGCGTCCATGGAAGAGACCATCATTCTTCCCCACAGGGGAGAGCTTAAGGGCATGGCCATCCATGAGGGCATCACCCTGATCGTAGGCGGCGGCTATCACGGCAAGTCCACCCTTTTGGAGGCCCTGCAGATGGGCGTTTACAACCACATTGCCGGGGACGGGCGGGAGTACGTGATCACCGACGACACGGCCTTAAAGCTGAGGGCTGAGGACGGCCGCTCCATCCGCCAGGTGGACATCTCCCTGTTTATCAAGGACCTGCCCAACAAAAAGGACACGGCCTGCTTCTCCACCGAGGACGCCAGCGGAAGCACCTCCCAGGCGGCCGGGGTCATCGAGGGCATCGAGGCCGGGGCCAGGCTGTTCCTCATTGACGAGGACACCTCGGCCACCAACTTCATGGTCAGGGACGAATTTATGCAGCAGGTCATCAGCCGGGCAAAGGAGCCCATCACCCCGTTTCTGGAGCGGGCCAGGGATCTGTTTGAGAAAGCCGGCGTCTCCACCATCCTGGTGGCCGGAAGCTCCGGAGCGTTTTTCTATATCGCGGACACGATTTTACAGATGGACTGCTATAAGCCTGTGGACATTACCGGACAGGTAAAGGGACTGTGCAAGGACCACACCGCCCCCAGGATCCAGGCCCCTGATTTTAAGATCCCGGACTTTTTAAGATCCTTGGCGCCCGGCCAGAGGGGCGGACGCTCTGGAGGCAGGGACTCTGGCGGCGACCGGGGATATGGCCGGGGCCGGGGAGGCGACCGGGGCGCCGGAAGCCGCCACGAGCACATGAAGATCAAGTCCTTTGGAAAGGATTCCTTCTCCCTTGACAAGGAAAACGTGGACCTGCGGTATGTGGAACAGCTGGCAGACTCTGAGCAGACCAACGCCCTGGCCCACCTTCTGCGCTACGGCGCCGAACAGGTCATGGACGGGAAAAAGACGGTGAGACAGACCGTAAACTGGCTCTATGACACCCTGGAGAAAAAGGGATGGGAACCTTTCTGCAGCTCCTATGTGCCATGCGGTCTTACCAAGCCCAGGATCCAGGAAGTGTTTGCCTGTCTGAATCGGTATCGGGGGTAAAGGATCATTCCATGAAATAAGGACATTCGGCAGCCCAAATCAGTATTTTCATAGTGACAACTAAGCGAACCCCCCGGAGTGGCACCTCTGGGGGGTTCTATTCCGTTTTGGTATGGTAGATTAGACCATTGGTAAGGTTGTAACTATCTGTCACCTTCTAGCCATTTGATGATGTAGTTGCATGCCACACCACCTACAACGGTTATCATTACCGAAAATAGTATTGATATATAATTGAGTGAGCATGGGGCGGGGATTGTCGTGAGGCCAGTCAGAGAAGGAGAGATGTCCCGTCCGGGTTC
>CAJUFP010000236.1 GCA_910585645.1 uncultured Hungatella sp.
ATGAAAAGATCCTGTTTCCGGCATTTGCAGACTCTGACAACATACTTTTCGGCTGACGCCCCAAATATGACAGGCAGAATCCACTCCGATAAATATAACGCATAAACCCTACGGCTGATAAAACAGATATCTTTCCGCCACAGAGTCGAAACCGCAACCCTACCGGAACCACCTTAAGCGAGCAAATCCTAGCCAGCGAATTCTGGTTTTGCCAGCCTGCAAATAAAAAGTCAAGTAGAAATTTGTGAACTTTGAAAATTTTATACAGATTGATTTAAAGGCATCAAAACAAAGCCACCGTAGACCGCTGGCTAGTGGTTGACATAACTATTATGGGCGGATCAGGAAAGAGAATTTTCAGAATCTTTCCTGGCAAGCTCTTCCCGGATGAGTTTTTTGATTGCGCCCTGCTTGGAACGCTGGCACCAAAGCCAGCGGATGATGTCCATATCCGTGTGGATGTTCAGTTTCATGTAAAGGCCCACGGTATTATTTTTATCGTACTTGGCCTGAGCATTGGTATGGGCTTGTATGGAGTCTAACCAGTCTCCCATGTATCCGTCTCCTTTCTGATAGGTATATACCTATCTATACTGTGCCATATCGGATAGGTACGGTTTCTATACGGAAGGCTGACTGCCGGCAGGCTCCACACCCTGCTGTCGCGTCTCAAGGGATGCCATGTATTCTTTTACCCTCCCATAGTAAACGCGGAGGAACTTGTTGGCTCCGGCGGTCATGTAGACATAATAAGGCTTGCCCTGCGTTCGTTTTTTGTCCATGAACAGATATACCGGGTCATCCGGTTTGGTTTGGATTAGGATATCCATGATCTGGAACAGGGTTTTCCGCAATACTGGCGAGCCGTGCTTGGAAGCGTGTACACTCTTCTGGGAATAATCTCCCGAATCATTCACTCCCGGATCGACTCCGGCAAATGCCGTGATGGCTCCTTTGTGAGTGAAACGTGTCACATCTCCGATTTCAGCCATGAGCTGCGGGCCGAGAGACGGGCCTACCCCCTTCATCGCCATGACAACCGGATATTCCGGCAGTTTGGAGGCGGTTTCGTTCATAAAGGAACGCAGCTGTTCAACAGTCTGTGATACGGCGTTTACTTGTTCTACCGCCTGTTTGATGATGCGTTTGGTAAAGTTGTCCTTTGGAAGTACGGGAATAAGCCCCTTTGCTTTTCCGTAGATTTCTTCCGCTTTTGACTTGCTGAAGTTGTACTTCTTACGGCTGCACCATTTCTGATAGTGGTCTGTAAAGGCCTCCAGGGACATCTTACGGACACAGTCCACGTGCCAGTAGGTATCAAGGAAATCCACCCATTTCTGGCTGCCGTCCTTACGGGCGTGGCTGTCAAAATAGGTGTTAGCACCGGGATAGGTCTGGTCGATGAGGCTGATCAGATTATTTTTCATGGCAGTTTTGTGCTTCATGTAGAAATCAAACTGACGGTTCATGATTTTAAGTTGGGAACGTAATTCATCCATAAGAGTATATTGTTTCAGTTTATCCCAACTGTCAAGAGTGTAGCGCGCGATTTTTACAGAATCCGCCTTATCAGTCTTTACTCTGCGGAGAGGATTGTCCTGTCCCTGAAAGCTGCGGATGATTTGAGGGTTTACGGCGCTTACGAAAAAACCAGCCTGAGACAGCTCATGGGCAACCGGTTCATAATAGCGCCCGGTGCATTCCATGACGATGCGAGTTTCCCCTTCAAGGCCCCTGACCAGCTTTATCAGGGATTGAAAATCAGCGGAGAGATGCGGGACATCAAAAGGCTTTACCACCACCTGCCCACCGGGCCGAAGAACAGCCACTGTGCTTTTTGTCTTGGAAACATCAATACCTACTGCATTCATGTTCATAAAAATGTCACTCCTAAATAAAGATTGCAATTGGTCAGTACCAGTTTTTACTCATTGCCTATTCAATCTACTGTGGTGTGACACGAACGCACCGTGGAAGGCGGCTCAACCTGCATAAAACGAACGCTGCAAATGAGGAGCTGGTTAGCGGACTGGCTTACGGGCACGAGGCCCAAGGAGGGAACCGCTATACCGATTGCTCCATCATTATACAGCTTAAGCAACAAGATGGGTAATTCCTTACTGGCTGTAAGGGATATTAACCA
>CAJUFP010000237.1 GCA_910585645.1 uncultured Hungatella sp.
TAGGGCTGTTTCACGAAGAAATATAAAAATAAAATAAAGCTCTCTAAAAAGCCAACTTAGGTTTTGTACTCATACAACCTCAAAAGCTGGCTTTTTTCTTTCTGGTAGAGTATAATATATTCAATAGTAGGAGTATATTCATGCAGAAAGGAGAAGGATTATGTCAGAAAAAGTATATCCGGATTGGGTACAGAAACAGAAAACAACAGGAACCACAGTAAAAAAGGTAGGAAATAATTATTACCTGTATAAGCATTCTTCAAAACGGGTCCCTGGAAAGAAAAATCCAGTTCCCGTAGATACCTATATTGGAAAAATTACCCCGGAAGGGGTTAAAAAAAGCGGTTCCAAAAAGGTTGCTGTAAATGATGCAGAGGTCATTGTGAAGGAGTATGGATTTTCAAGGTCTGTGGAAGCGCTCTGCCCTGCCGGGTGGAAGGAGCCCTTGGGCAAAAACTGGCAGGAAGTGCTTGATTTTATCATTGTCCGGGAATCTCCGGAATCCTATATCCCCCAGATCCGGCAAGTACCGGCGCAGCTGGAACCCCATATCCAGCTGGGAGCCCAGAAAGCTGCCCTCCAGAGAAGGATGAAGAAAGAGTATGGTGTTGATCTTAAAGAACTCAGGCAGCTTTCTTCTATATATATGGTCAGTGTTTCCGGAAAAAAGCTGGTTTCCAAAATATCGGAAGAACAGAAAGAGCTGCTGGAAAGCCTGGATCTGAAACTGGAGGTGGATTAGGGCTTTCTTCCATACACGGCCGCTGATCGACTGGCTGCGTGATATCCCCGATCCCAGGAGCAGCCGGTCAAAACCACATGAACTGGCGGAAATCTTTGTCTGTATCATTATGGGGCTGCTGGCAGGAAAAACAAAGCTGCGCCGTATTGTCAGATGGAGCAAAAGGCATTTGGAGGAACTTCGGAGACATATGCCGTTTCCAAACGGAGTGCCATCCGTATCGACCATGTCAAGAGTGCTGGCTGCAGTTGATGAGGAAATGGTGTCCCTTGCGCTTATCAACTGGATCGGGGAGATCCTTAATCCAAGGGGGATACATATCGCAATTGATGGGAAGGGACTGAGGGCAGCAGCACGCAAAGTAAGGGAGGAAAAGACACCGTATATTTTGAATGCGATCGATGCTGCGTCCGGGCTGGTGATCGGACAGCTTGTTATCCATGGGAAGGCAAATGAAATGACTGCGATCCCTGAACTTTTGGAACTGTTGGAGATAGAGGGGAGTACCATCACAATTGATGCGATCGGTGCGACAGAAAACATCATGAATGCAATCCACGACAATGGCGGGGAGTTTGTCCTTCAGGTGAAGAAGAATTGTCCGGAACTGTATGCAGAATTAATGAGGCTGTTTGAAGGGCTTTCAGAAGACAGGGAAAATAACCCGGAAGAGTTTCAGGATAAATATGGCAGCCATTACAGTGAGGCCAAAACCGAAGAAAAGAACAGGGAGAGATATGAATACAGAACCGTCCAGTCATACAGTGATCCCGGCGGGATACAGGAAAGGCGCCCTTATATAGCAAGTGTGGGAAGGGCAAAACAGGTGCGCATCATGCAGATACAGGATGACCGTGGGAACGATATAACGCCATGTCTTGTGGGATTTTTGGAAGAGGGGAGCAAAAAACAGCCAAAACGGGCGGCCGAAGAAGGGATGGGGAATGACGCAGAATGGTTTGGGCTGGCAGCAAGTAAAGTACTGAATGCAGAAGAAATGCTGAAATATAAAAGAAAGCATTGGGCGATCGAGAACCGTCTCCACTATGTACTGGACGAAACATTTGGAGAAGATAAAAGCACGATAAAGCTGGGGAAGAACACTATGTCGCTCCTTCGTAAATGTGCATATAATATTGTGCGGTTACTCCAAATGGAAAACCCGGAGGGGCAGGGAGGCATTCCAGATATAATAGATAATGTCTGTGACAATTTAAAGATCGGTCTTCAAATGATTTTCAGTCCGATACCGAGCCGGTATTAAAGGATGGGACATTGGCATCTAAAAAACGCAAAGTAAGCTAATAAGGGGATTTTATGCCCTTTTTTGGAGAGATACATGAAATTCAACGGTAAACGATATATAACATCACATTAGAATCTTTCGTGAAACAACCCTA
>CAJUFP010000238.1 GCA_910585645.1 uncultured Hungatella sp.
CTGCAGGTCTACATGGTCTAAAGCCGTCACCATTGTCTGCCCCGTCCCATACTGCCTGGTCAGCCCCTCGGTCCTTAAAATATCCATAAACAGCACCTCTCTTGTTTTTAAGTATGTAACAAACCCTGCCCCACAGGGCTTGGAACTTCCTTACATACTACCACCCTTATGTGCTAATTCGGTGACAATGGTAAAATTTTATATAGAATCCTGCGCCCCCTGTCTGTGTATTTTCTGCCGTGACCGTCCCGTTTTCTTTCTCAATGATGGATTTTGCCAGGGAAAGCCCGATTCCTGCACTGTCTTTGGAAGAGCCTGCGCCCCGGTAAAACCGCTCAAACAAGTGGGAAAGGTCTGCTTCATCAAATCCCCTGCCGCTGTCCTGAATAACGATTTCCGTATAGATAGGATTGTCCTGGCAGGCAATACGGATATTCCCCTGCTCCGGCGTATGCTCCACGCAGTTTTTGATGATATTGCCGAACGCCTCGCTGCACCATCCGAAATCCCCGGAAAGCGAAATCCCGTCAGCGCCCTGTATCCCAAAGCATATCCCCTTTTCTTCCAGCTGCCGGACAAAGGGCTGGACTGCATCCACCAGCATCTCCTCCAGGTCAAACGCTTTTTCTTCCAGTTCCAGCACACCCGCATCCAGCTTTGACAGGGTGAGCATGGTGCCAACCAGACGCTGGAGGCGGCCGACCTGTCCTTCCATCCGGCCGATGTCCTGTTTTGTCTCTTCATCCCACGCTTTCTTTTTCAGCAGCGAAAGGGTAAGCCCTATGGATGCCGCCGGGGTCTTTAACTGGTGGGACAGGTCAGCCATGTTGTCCGCAAGGTTCTTCTTTGCCCTCTGTGCCTGCTCCCGTTCCTCCCGGAGAAGCACCACCGCTTTATAGATGCTGTCCCCCAGCGCGGAACCGGTATCCTCTTTCATCAGGGTGTCATACTGCCCTTCCATGATTCTGTCCAGATAGCCGGAAAGCGCCGCTGTCCCCTTCTCTGCCTCCTTCATCTTGTGTCTCCAGTAAAGCCCAAAAGAAAACAGCATGACCAGTATGATACAGAAAGGGATGGCATATGCCGCTGCCCCAAACCATGCCGGAACAAAAGAATATACATCCCTCCCATAACCGTACTGCCTTAAGATTTCTTCCCCCGCAGCCCTCAGGCCATCGCCGGACTTGTATAGATGCATGATATCGCCAAGCTGTTCCGGGGCAGCAATCCCCACAGCCCCGGCCATGTCCGCAATACCGCTTCTGATAAATGTTTCTGACAGATGCAGGATAACACCGCCTGCCAGAACGAACAGGCAGATGGAAAGCGCAATCCCGCATATTAAAATCCTGTTCCCCTTCTTTTTATCCCTCATAGTCCACCGCCTTATACCCAAATCCCCGGACTGTCAGGAGGATCTTTGGCATCTGCGGATGATCCTCCACCTTCTGCCGCAGGCGCTTTACCAGCGTGGTAAGCGTATTATCATTGACATAATTGCCGTCCACATCCCACAGCTTTTCCAAAATCTGCTCACGGGTAATGGTCTGGTTCTTATGCTCCAAAAGCAGGAGAAGGAGCTGGTACTCATTCGGCGTCAGTTCTACCGGACAGTCTTTTTTATAGACTTTGGATGTCCTTTTATTGATGCAGACATCCCCGCAGTAAAGGCTTCCGTCCTCCGGTCTGCGGTTCCTCACCCTGCGCAGCAGAGCCCGTATCCTTGACACAAGGACATCCATGCGGAAAGGCTTTGTCACATAGTCATCTGCCCCGATGGACAGCCCCTGCACCATGTCCTGCGCCCCGTCACGCACCGTCAGCAGTATGACAGGAATGGCTGTATTTTCACTTAAGCTGCGGCAGAAAGCAAATCCGTCACCATCCGGCAGGCTTATATCCAGCAGACACAAATCAATCCCGCTGTCCAGATATTTCCGGGCCTGTGCGAGACTTAATGCGGCATATGGCGTGAAGCCCTCCGCCTGCAGGTTGCGGCAGAGGGTATCAGACAGTTCCATGTTATCTTCAACCACCAGAATCTTATCCATACAAATTCCCCTTTCTTTGGGAGTATGGTTTTTATTATGCCACTGTCCGCCTTTATCTTCAACTTCTGTTTCAGGAATATTTTTTAATC
>CAJUFP010000239.1 GCA_910585645.1 uncultured Hungatella sp.
AAGTACAGAAATATTCACTTGACGATATTTTTGAAAAACGTCTGCTGATGCTGATTCCGTTTTACATTTTTTCACATGAGAACAGCTTTCCGGAGTATAATAGTAATGAACAGAAACTGGCGGAATTGAAGGCAGAGTATCAGATAATTTTAGAAAGGCTTGACAAACTGGAACAGCAGGGAGTGATCGGGGCGTTTGATAGACGCACGATCATAGAGCTTTCCAGTGACGTGATTAAGGAGATTGCACAAAAATATGAGAATGTGCAGAAAGGTGTAGGTGATATGATGGGCGGAGCATTGATTGAAACAGAAGCAAGAAAGATTTTGAATCAGGGAATAGACCTGACAAAGAAAAAAACAGCAATTAAACTGTTAAAAATGGGAAAACTCACAATTGAGGAAATTGCAGAATGTTCTGAACTCAGCGTAACAGAAGTAGAACAGCTTGCAGGACTTCAAACGGTGTAGACTATCAAAGCAGAGTGAAAATTTTATATTTTAGCATTGAAGCAGGGAATAACTGATGATTCAGATTTGTTTCCCTGTTTTTTTGTGGTATTTTTCAGAAACTTATGGATATGGCAGTGCCAATAAGTCCATATCCTTGTACAGCGTCAGGGCAATTACGGAAAATGGAAAGGATTAAGATTATGGATAATGTGACAGGTAATTGCACCAGTGCAAAAGCAGATATTACAGTAAAAACGGTTTTTGGCGGAAAACAGAGCGGACAGCAGGCATTTATGAAGCTGATACAAAGGCAGTACCGTATCAGTGGGGCAGATATGCAAAATGCTTATATTGATAAATCAGAATATAGTATTTACAAAACGCAATATACAGACTATACTAAAGACAGTGAATCAAATGTTGGCGGTACAACTGTTGGTTTTGCGGAAAACGGAGGACAGCATGATGGATTCTAATTTCGCAGCATTACAACAGCTTCACAGCAATTTACGGGTTGCCATATATTGCAGGCTCTCAAAGGACGATAACCTTGACGGGGAAAGCGCAAGCATACACAACCAGCGTGATATGCTGGAAACGTGGTGTCAGGAACATGGGTATACCGTTGCAGGCGTGTACGCTGATGACGGGTATTCCGGCTTATACATGGACAGACCGGACTTCCAGAGAATGTTAGCCGACTGCAAACAGGGAAAGATTGATATTGTGGTGACTAAGGATATGTCAAGGCTTACCCGAAACAGCACACATTCAGGACAGCTAAGGGACGAATTTTTTCCAAAACACCATATCCGCTACATAGGCGTGACGGACGGCGTGGATACGGGGAAAGATGATGACCTTATCGCATTCCGCAGCGTTTTCAACGAGATTTATTCAAAGGACATCGGGAAAAAGGTACATTCTTCTTACGTCATCAAGGCGAAAAAGGGCAAGTTTACCGGATGTATCGCACCGTTTGGCTACATGAAGTCACCAGAGGACAAAAACTTCCTGATACCGGATAAAGACACCGCTTGGATTGTGCAGAAAATATTCAGTTGGGCGGCTGAAGGACATGGGACGAACTGGATCAGGCGCAGGCTGGAGGACGAGAAAATTCCTGCCCCCTGCTGGTGGAACAGGAAGAAAGGCTTGCGCAACCATGTGACCAAATGGGAAAAGGAATATGGCGAAAAGGGTATCTATATGTGGGATTTCTCCACAATCAAGCAGATACTCGCCAATCCCGTCTATATCGGCACGATAGCGTCACAGAAAGCGGACTACCGTTTCAAGGTCGGCTGGATTGGGGATAAAAAGCCGGAGGAATGGATTCAGGTGGAGAACGTGCATGAGCCGCTTGTGGACATGGATACCTACAATCTTGTGCAGGAAAAGGTGAAGATGCGCAAAAGACCGGACGCATGGGGCAATTATGGAATATTTGCAGGGCTTGTCAAATGTGGGGAATGTGGCAGTTCCATGAATCAGCGTGTGGCAAATTCAAAAGCAAAGACAAGGATACTGACCTGTGCAAAATACAATAAATACGGAGTATCGCATTGCAGCCAGCATCGGTTGGAGCTTGACACACTGTATCAGATTGTTTTGGAGCAGATACGCTCCTGTGCGGCACTCGCCCTTGCAG
>CAJUFP010000240.1 GCA_910585645.1 uncultured Hungatella sp.
TTGGACAATATGAAGTGACCTCACATTTGTAGCAACGTGGATTTACCTGTATACTAAGTTGTTGGAAAAACAATGGTAACAGGGATTACCGCATACAAAAGGAGACCACCTAATGAAAAGAATACTACGAATCGGAATGGATGTCCGTAGCACAAACTACACCTTATGCGCCATTGAGCCAAGATTTGACGGGGATGACATTATCTACGCGAATATCAAGGTAACACCAGAACCGGACAATATCGTGCAATTCATTGAAAATATAAAGAAAAAAGTAAAAGATGAATGCGATATTCTCTGCGGTTATGAGGCAGGATGCCTGGGCTTTTCTTTATACCACGAACTGGTGAAAAAGGGAATCCGCTGTGTGATTCTGGCACCGACCACAATGATGACACAGCAGGGAAAACGGATCAAAACAGATAAGAGGGATGCGCTGATAATAGCGCAGTGCCTGGCCTATGGTGGTTACCATGCGGTACACATCCCGACAGATAAAGATGACGATGTCAAAGTATATCTGTGCATGAGGGACGACCATAAACAGGATTTAAAAAAGACAAAACAGAGGATCAGTGCATTCTGTTTAAGCCAGGGATGCCATTATGATGGCGGGAAGTGGACGCAGACGCATTTCAAGTGGTTGAAAGCACTGGAGCTAAGCGGACTGGACAGGGAAACCCTCGGCGAGTATCTGATCACATATGAATACCAGACGAACCGGATAGAGAGTTTTGATAGGAGGATAGAGGAACTGGCGTCCGAAACGGAGTATGTGGAAAAAGTCAAGAAGCTGGTATGTTTTCTGGGAGTAAAAACCCATACGGCGTTATCCTGTCTGGTAGAGACCGGGGATTTCAAGAGATTTGCGAAAGGGAACATCTATGCTGCATATCTGGGGCTGGTGCCGGGGGAGGATTCGAGCAGTGACAGTATTAACAGGTTTCCGATTACCAAAGAGGGGAACAGCCATTTGAGAAAACTTCTTACAGAAGTGTCAGGAGGGATATGCAAAGGGCAGATCGGGCATAAATCAAAAGATCTAAAAGCGAGGCAGTATGGCAACCCGCCGGAGGTGATCGCCTATGCAGACAAAGCAAATGAGAGGCTGAGAAGAAAGTATTGCAGGATGATAAGGCATGGAAAGAAAAGGAATATAGCGGTAACGGCGGTTGCAAGGGAACTTGCCTGCTTCATATGGGGCATGATGACAGACAACATCAGCACGGCGTGATATCAGAATGCCATCCGTCCGTTAAGGGTAAATAAACTGCTGTGCAGCCCTTGACAGCCAGCTGTCACTCCGATAGATGGCATACAAGCGGATTAAGCAGGAAAAACTGCGTAATCCGCAGCAGCAAAAAATGACAACAACAAAGCAACAGGGAAGATATCTTGAAGAAGCCTTTTTGGATTTCAAGGTTCGGGTTATCTGCGGTACCTCCATGTCGGCAGTGTAGGAATACATTGATCCACGCAATTGGACAGCAGAACCTACGGCGAACCATTGACCTGAGGTAACCAATCCACGAATAACGGAGTGGCCAAATGCTAGGAACTGTTAATCAGAGGGTTTCTCCAAGATATCTTCCAAAAACAAATGTGGGTTTTGTTAGAGAAAAATCGTCTTATACAATGGGAACCAGATCGTTATTTTTTATGGTTCCAATTCCTGGAGCTACACGAGATTGGGGCATATTGATGATCTGACCGGTTGGGAGGAAGCGCTTGGAAGAGGAGATGTGACGGTGATTTTTTCACTGGGATAGGGCTTTGAGAGAATATGTAGGTCAGTTTCTGCTGAAAGGAAGTCAAAATTTGTAAAATGTGGATACTTGCGTCTTGTTAATGTGTAAAATATAAAGTTTCTATAAAAAAATGAACCGGAATCATGCTGCATTCAAACTTTTGGGCTGTTTATTTTCCTGTGCGGTCAGCCCTTTAAAATGTTTGCAAAAATGGACAAATATTATGGAGGAACTAGTGTATTGTATCATTGATAAATAGTTAAATATTACTGGTTTGCCAAGTCGTT
>CAJUFP010000241.1 GCA_910585645.1 uncultured Hungatella sp.
GCGCAGGCATTCACCGATGAGGAAGTGAAAATTTTAAGGGAAAATAAGTACACATCATTTGTAAGCAACAGCTCCATCCGGTTCACCCTGGAATTCAAGGAGATGTTTATGGAGAGGAAACAGCAGGGAATCACTGCCAGGGCATTTTTAAGGAAGCCGGTTATGATGTGGACATCCTTGGTACAAACCGTATCAAAAACCTGTCAAAGCGCATCCCAAAAGAAGCGTCTGCACCAGGCGGCCTGCATGAGGGATACCATCTACACAAGAGACACCCGGAAGATGCAGATTACAGCCGCATGCCGCCGGAAGAAGCAAGGGCCGCCATGCAGCGCGAGATCCTGTACCTGCGCCAGGAGCTTGAGTTTATAAAAAAAATTATAAAAACGGACAGTACGGGAGGGCGGAAGCAATGATACTGGAACAGCCATCTGTGAGGTTTGAGGCGATCCATTCCATCCTTTCCAGTGACGGGAATATCCTGACTGTTTCTGAACTCTGTGAAACTGCCGGGGTTTCCAGGTCTGGCTATTACCGGTGGCTGTCAGCGGCCGGGGCAAGGGAAAAACGGGAGGCACGGGACCGGGATGATTTTGAACGAATCCTGGAGGCATACCGCCACAGAGGATACCAGAAAGGCGCACGCAGCATCTATATGTCCCTGCTGCACAGGGATCCGCCAGTGGTGATGAACGTGAAAAAAATCCGCAGGCTCATGGATAAATACGGACTGTCCTGCCCGATACGGAAAGCAAACCCGTACCGGAGGATGGCAAAAGCACTGCGGACAAGCAATGTGGCGGATAACCTGCTGAAAAGGGAATTCCGAAAATACGGGCCGCGGATGGTCCTGCTGACAGATATTACATACCTTCCATACAATGGGGTATTTGCGTATCTGTCTACGGTACTGGATGCATTCACAAAGCAGGTTCTGGCTTATGCTGCCAGCCCTTCACTGGAAGTTGATTTTGTCCTGGAAACCGTGGATATCCTCATCCGGGACCATGGGGCGGAGCTGAAGACGAAAACGCTGCTGCACAGCGACCAGGGATGCCATTATACAAGCTACAGCTATATAGACCTATTGAAAGACAGCAGCCTGCGGCAGTCCATGTCAAGGAAAGGGAACTGCTGGGACAATGCCCCGCAGGAAAGTTTCTTCGGCCATATGAAGGACGAGATTGATATTTCGGGATGCCAGGCATTTGATGAAGTAAAGGCAGTAATAGATGACTGGATGGATTACTATAATAACGAACGTTACCAGTGGCAGCTCGCCCGCCTGTCACCAAATGAGTATTACCAATACATACAGACAGGCGTATACCCACTGCCGGTGGATAACATCCCATCCATTCCGGAATTCGAAGAACCAGAAGACAACTGAATAACACACCTATGGACAGGAGATATGACTCCCTGTCCATGGGGTCAAAAAATTTGTCCTTGACAAAGGGTACAGTTTACTTGGGGGAGGGTTCAAAAGTGAACACCCCCTCTGCCGACCGCTGCACATTTTCAAACCGGCTCCAAAATCAAACAAGGGATTCCAGCAGCACCCACTGTGCCGGAACCCCTTGTTTTCAGCGGTTTCCCCGATATTCTGTTCATGCCCTTTGTATCAAATAAGCAGTTTACATTTCTATATATCTTTCATATAGTGTCCAGTCCGGATGCTTTGCAAGAAGATCGTCATAATACTGGACTTGATTTTCCAAGGCTGAGAGCTGTGCTTCATGTTCTGTTGAAACTCTTGCATAAATCGCCACAGTTCTTTCCATATATTTCTACCCTCTTAAACTTCCTACTTTGTTACCGCACATTCATAATATCACAATTTCTCTCTGAGCGCAACACTTTTTATCTTTGGCCAGCACTGACGCTTAAAGTTGTATTTATTCTCCCAAGGCAAATGGAATTCTATTTTTTATACTAAGTTGACAATCTATCCTTATTTTAAACAATAAAATCCCTATGCCT
>CAJUFP010000242.1 GCA_910585645.1 uncultured Hungatella sp.
AACCCGAACGGCACACAGCCTCCCTTCCCTCCCTGGCTTCACGACTCCCCTCGCCATTTGCTCACTCAACAATACACTCAATTAAATAATTTTGCCATTTTGAGCAAAAAAAATCGTTCTTAAACTCCCAAGGCGGCGGGCAGGCCGCCTGCGAGCAGGAGAAAAGGCCATTCCCCTGCTTCATTTTATTGTAACAGGATCTGTCCTGACTGTAAGTGTATATTGCAGTCGCTTTCCCTCTGATCAATGGTGGTGGTCACATTTTCGATATGTATCTTGGTGACAGGGTAAATGTTATCGCAGACAATACTGCCAGGCCGTATGGCCCGCATGTTCTTGTTCAGCTCATCCAGTTCATCTAACTTTTCCCGTTTCAGCTCCCCGTAGGTGGTGCGCTGTTCCACCAGGTCGTTGTACTCCTTCTGGGAGTCGCTGCGGTGGGTCTTGCCCAAAATCTGCATGTTGGAGATATTTTTTCTCAGCCGCTCTAAGGTCCGGTTGATCTCCTCTAACTCATCCTTGACCGAGCCCTTGCGCCGCTCAAACTCGGATTCAAGGCCCAGAGTAATGTCGTTGACGCAGCCGGAGATGTTGCCGATCTTCTTGGCGTAGACCGACTTGCCGGAGGTGACGTTACAGCCAAAGATCAGCCCCCGGCCCATAAGGGCGTAGACAGATCCTTTTTCGCTGAGGATATCGCAGTTGGCCATGACCCCTGCGTAGACATCCTCCACGGCTGTGGCCGTTACATTTTCCATGATCATGCACTGGATCTGTCTGGCTGCCTTTAAGGTGGTTCTGGAGGTTCCTTTTACGTCCCCCTGGACGCAGATGGTGCCGCCGGACAGGATCTTACCGTCACGCACGTCGCCGATGATCATCACATTGCCCGTGGCTTCCACGGTGACTCCGTCGTCTACATTGCCCCGGATGTAGATGTCCCCGTCAAACCGGAGATTGCCCACACCGGCGTTGATATCCTGGGCCATGACCCGCTGGCTCTTGATGGAAAAGTTGTCGTTTTCCATGACCACGATGCCGCTGATATCGGACCGCAGGACCAGGCCGTCCTCGGAAATGCTGGTGTACTTGCCCTGGGGCATCCGGACAGACAGGCCGTCTCTGCCGTGAAGGACTGTGCCGGATACGTCAAATCCGTCCTGGGAGGGCACAGGGGGCGTGATACGGCAGAGAACCTCCCCCTCCCGAATGGTCTGGATCAGGTTCTTTTTTCTGAAATCGTGGCCCTGGAGCATCTCGCTCTCCTCTAACTCCGGGCTCTGGTCGTACCTGCGCTGGTACAACTCCTCCAGCCTTCCGTCTATGCCGTCCACAGGATACCTGCCCTGGGCGATATGGGTGATCCGCAGATGATTGTCAGGGTTCATCAGTCTGTCCACCGCGTCCTGGTCAATGCCGGCCGCGATCCCCTCATAGCGCATGTCCTCCAGAAAGTGTTCCTTGTCCACCTGCCTGCCGTCGTTTAAGGGGGGAAAGATACAGGCGTACGCGTCCATGCAGTCAGCGGACACGTAGAACAGAGGCAGGGAGTCCACGGGAAGCCGGTCCCGCTTCTGGCTCTCCACGTATTTGCGCGCCTCTTTTTCCAGTATCCGGTAAAAGGCGCCGGCATTCTTTGTGTGCTCCCCGCCTTCCTGGAAATCCTGCTGCATAAATCCCCGGATCGTGTCCAGCATCCTGGCCGACTCCGGCTTTGGCCCGCCAAATCCGTCCGACCCTGCAGATCTTTCGTTTCTCTTTTTAAATAAGCCTACTCTAGCCATTGTGTACTCTCCTAAATATGATAAGACATTGATTATATTGATTATATTCCAAATTTGGCCCTTTCGCAAGTGTCACGGGGATATTTTGGGTTAAGTTTTTGTTATGAGTGTTACTTTTCACGGGGGAGCTGAATTGATATATTGTTGAGTGTGCAATGGGCGGGGATTGTCGTGAAGCCAGTCAGAG
>CAJUFP010000243.1 GCA_910585645.1 uncultured Hungatella sp.
TCTGGAAGGGGATATCAAAGAGCTGAAGGATGGGCAGCTTACCGTGGTAGAGGCCATTACAGAAAAATCAGCTAATGGAGGTGAAATCGTAGTGACTTCTGGTAGCGGAGATGATTCTGAGTTTAACAAGATTGCGGTTACATACGATGAAAATACCCTGTTTGCTATACAAACGATCTATGATGGAGGGGCCAGATCTGAAATGTCAGAGGCAACAGCGGCGGACCTGGCATCCGGCCAGTTCATTCAGGTATGGGGAAGTTCTTCCGGCAGCGGACTAAAAGCAACCCAGATTTGTATTGTAAAAGTGGCCTGAACCATTGCCTGCCCTCTTTTGATAAGGAGAAAACCCTTGTCAGGAGAGGGCAGTTTTTCTTAAATGAAATCTTTATTTCCTGTATTTCTTTCATAAAAAAGGCATGACTGATCAAGGTGGCGATCAACCACTGCAGGGATATACAGCGGTTCAGATTCGGGCATCCGAAGGTGCCCATTGAAGAGCTTGCAGGCACACTGGTATCCCGGCAGGAGTACGAGAACGGCATGTTCCCGGAGAACTTGTGAAGGGGATTGTGAAAGGGCTGAAGGAAAAGACAGGATAGTAGGTTCTGTTTTAGGGCTTCCCATAATCGGCCAATAGGAGGATAATAAAAGGAGCCGATAGTTCTGACGGTGAAGCGCAGTTTTACTTTTGAAATCTGGTCGGTGACCATATTGTCAAAATACTCAGAGTCTGCTTTAACCGATTATTTCCGCAGTCAGTTCTTTATCCAGTGGCTTCTCTAATATAGAAAGGTTTATAAAGGAGGATACCGATGAGGACATTTCAAAATAAGAAAACAAAATATATACCAGTTGTGTTTTTCATCATGTTATTTTTGGCTGTGGCAGGCGTTCTGTTTGCCGTGTTTCTTTACAAAAATGATAAAGGCGGAAATATCCTTGTTGGGGCAAGCCCGGATACAAGTGCTTTCCAACTGTATTATTATGACGGCGAAACGGTTATGGTCAGGACGCTGTATGATAGCAGTACGGAGAAGGAAGTGATTAAAAGGATCAATGATATTCCCCTCCAGGCGGCAGATGAACAGGCTCTCTCCCAGATGGAGACTCCCTTCTTTGGAATCTGGATCAGCAGCGGGGAAGGGTATGACATTTCCGTGACGGCATCCGGCGGGGTCTGGCTTAGGAATGACGGGGCGGTTTACTATGGGGATACGGATCTCTCCTTTCTATGGAGAGAGATGGAAGGTAGTGATGAGGATACCTGGAATGTCCTTAACTTTCCCAATGCAGGGCATTTGTCCGTATATCACAGCTGTTTCCTGCTGAAAGCGGATGAGCTGCCGGCAGAGGGCGCAGAGGGGCTGTCTATGACTGCCCAGGACATTGTGACAAGTGAGATTACGGTATTGATTGCCAATAACAGCGGGGAAGAGTTCACTTACGGGGAATACTTTTCCCTCCAGAAGCAGATAGATGGCCAGTGGTACACAATGCCTGTCAGGGCGGATAATGTTGGCTTTCAGGATATTGCCCATATCCTTCCGGACGGGGAGAGTGCCAGCGAGACATATAATCTGGATATTTACGGCACGCTGGAGCCAGGGATGTACAGGCTTGTGGTGGAAACACTGAGCGCCGAGTTTCTGGTGGGGCATGGGAGGATGGCAGGAACAGAAGGGGAAGAAAAATAGATTTTCACAGCTGAGATCGTGACCATGATTCAAAAGTGAAATGATTTGTTTGGAAGCTTATATTTTTACCTAAATTTTTTGACAATAATACTTCTGTTGAAATGGTTAGCTGAGCGGAATTACGAAATGGATGATTGGCCAGACAAGTACCGGGAGGACCATAATGAACAAGAAATTCTTTGAACTGCCATTGGAAAAGCAGGAACGGATTATAAAAGCAGCATACATGGTGT
>CAJUFP010000244.1 GCA_910585645.1 uncultured Hungatella sp.
TATAAAGCTGCTCTTTTTGTCTGCTCTGAATCTGATACTTTCCTAAAGCATTATAGGGCAAAAACCGTCAAATTACAATAAGAGCAGGGTAATGAACGATTTTGTTCATTCCTCTGCTCTAAAACACATAACCTCTCTGGCAAACGCAGCTTCATCTATGCGCAAACCACCATCTTATCTCTGCACAATACGATCTCAGGACAGACAGGACAGCCTCCCATACACTGTTTTTGCAGGCTGCAATCCGGACAGGATGTAAGAAAGCTGCCGCGGAACTGTACAAATTCCGGACGGTTCCATGCCTCCTCGATGGTATAGTTTCTAAGATCCACAGCCCAACGTTCCTTCTGGTTATCAAAACTGCAGGGAAGAAGCTTCATATCCGGCGTAACATAGGCTGACCACCGCGCCGCTTCACAGGTATCCAGAGAATGAGCATTCACATGCTTCATAGATGAAAGCAGCCCCGGGACGGAACAACTGTCAAAACCTATCTTAAACGGAAATGTCCCTTCATCAATATAACGGAACAATTCCTGAAGATCACCATTTTCCCATGAAAGAAGGTTCTCCTTCCGCCCAAGACCTATGGGTTTATGCAAAAGAAAAATAACTGCATTTACCCCAGTGGGAACCTCACTGCAAAGAAAATTCTTTGCCTTCTTCACCGAATCCTTGCTGAGAACAAAATGAATATTGGTTTTTACCCCTGCATCAATCAGACCTTTAATCGCTCTTTTCGTATAGGGCTGCCCATACCAGCTTATGGCTACCGCGCCGCAATATGTCCCGCACAATCTGATAATCTTTTCATCAAATCCCAGACCCGAAGAGGTAAAGTTCGGTACAATCTCATACTTCCGGCATATCTGTAAAATACTCTCAAATTCTTCGTGCTGATCCGGGTCTCCCCTCCCTCCAAGGGCAAACTGATAGCTACGGCCCTGACACTGCTTTGCAATCACCAAAAAATCTTCGATATTCATATTCGGCTGGTCTATATTCCAACCATCCTGGTAACACTCAACACCGCTTTTCCTGCACAGACCAGACAGCCCATGGACACAGTGCCCCATAATCCCTACATCCAGCAATTCAGGAAAACCGGCCATAAACGGATCTTCCGCAGTCTCTTTTCCGTCTCTGAATATGCCGCTCCGCATATAAAAACCGGAACTTTCATCAAAAAGAGAAATAAATTGCCTGGCTTTGTCAACAATCTTTCGCATAGGCTCCCCACTCAATAACTTAAATCCGTATCAATCTGCCGAAAATTAGATCCGTCATCCTCTTTTTCCATAATATCCCAGATTCTCTGAAAAATCTCAGAATAGTGATAGTCACAGCACTCAAAATCAACGGTTCCTCCGTATAATGTCAAGCCCTCCTGCTGAGCTTTTCTCAGTTCCTCCATATCAACATTATATGAGATCCAGCATCCGGCTCTGTCACTATAGTCCTCCCGTTCCTCCCCGTCTTCAACAGGCGGCAACGGTTTTCCCAGCATCTCCTCCTCAATATAGCGGATAATGGCTTCTTTCTGTTTGTCGCTTAATCCCCCTTTCTTGGCTAATATAAAAGACGATGAGGAGCTGTTTGATACAAAATCGGTTCTTATTTTCATTGCTTCATAACCTCTCTCTGTTTTTTATATTTAGTATACATGTTTGATTCATTGCTGTCATTGAACCTGTAATATAAAGGGGTACGTTTTATCACAGTTCATCACGATTCATGATTGCCCCTTAAAAATGCCGATTCTATCGGGATTATTCAACATCATTCTATACTATATGGCTTGTCAATCGCCGTCTTTATTTATGTGGATATTCTTCTTATTTGGGGTGGAAATTGGGGTAAA
>CAJUFP010000245.1 GCA_910585645.1 uncultured Hungatella sp.
GGAGCCGGGGGCTGGTGCGGAAAGCCGTGGAGGGTGTGGCCGGGGATATGGTGGTGAGCCCGAAGCTGGCGGATATGCAGGCGGTCCAGGCGCAGGGGGCTTCTCTGGAGGCTGTGCGGCAGATGGTTTCGGGGCTGCGGGAGATGTTTGCGGGGATGCAGAGCGGGGAGAATTTTGGGACGATCTGTATTCCAGTGTATGTGGGCGGCACGCTGCTGGATGAGGTGGTAGTGGACGCGCAGGCGAGGCAGAATCTTAGGTCGGGAGGGAGATAGGGATGGCGTTTGTACAGTATCTGGTGTTTGACGGTGTTCCGCTCCCTCTGCCGGATTCTTATGAGGTGCAGATGGTTGACGTGGAGGCGGATTCCGGCGGGGAGACGGAGGCGGGGACTACCCAGAGGGATGTGGTTAGGCTGGGGGTGGTGTCTATTGCGGTGAGTTTTTCGGTTTCCCCGAAGTGGCTGAAAGTGCTGACGGGGTTTAAGCAGAGGGAGAAGATTTCTGTGGGGTATTTTGATACGGAGTTGTTGGAGATGAAGGAGGCGGAGATGTTTGTTGAGGGGTATAAGGCGGTGCTGGTGAAGGATACTTCTTTTAAGGGGCTTTGGAAGGTGAGTTTTACGTTGAGGGAATTTTAAGAAAATAGAGAGTGATTTTTAGCGGGATATCCTGTATAATGGGAAGCATGGATCAGAATTTGGTGAGGAAAAATGTATGATTAGAATAAGACCATATAAAGCTTCGGATGCAGATACGATATTATCGTGGTGCCAGGATGAAAAAGCATTTTATCAATGGAGCGCAGGTATACTTGGTAATTATCCTATAACACAAAATGAATTTTGTTTTGTTGAATCTCTAATGCCGTTTACTGCATTTGATGAAACGGGAATTATTGGCTTTTTTACACTAAGGAATCCTGATGGATCACTGGATGAATTGCGCTTTGGCTTTGTTATCGTTAATCCTCAAAAGAGAGGAAAAGGCTATGGAAAAGCTATGCTCCGGTTAGGTCTGAAATTTGTATTTGAAATATATGGGGCAAAAAAAGTATCATTGGGCGTTTTTGAGAATAATCTTCCGGCTTATTATTGTTATAAAGCAGTCGGTTTTAGCGATGTAGTTCTTGATACAACAGAAAAATATTGTATTCTGGGTGAAGAATGGAAGTGCAAAGAATTGATTATGGAAAAATAGATAAATGTCCGTTTGGCTTTGAATAGACCAAACGCGGCAGTGAAAGGCAAGGGTGTTATTATGTCGATGGATACAGCAGAAGCATTTGAATTGCTGTTTGATAAAAATAATAAGACGGCATACAGGGCATTACAGGAATTGCAGAAAGAAAGCGTGGAAACGGACAAGGTCTATCCTTATATGGACAGGCTGGGTGATATGCTTGACAGTGACAATTCCTATATCCGTACCAGGGGGCTTACGCTGATTGCCTATAATGCGAGATGGGATAAGGATAATAAGATTGATGAGATTATTGACGGATATTTGAAGCATATAACAGACGTGAAGCCGATCACGGCAAGACAGTGTATAAAGCTGCTGCCCATGATCGCGAAGGATAAGCCGGAGTTGAGAAATGATATTTGTTCGGCGCTGGAGAGGGCGGATATATCTTTTTATGATGACAGTATGCAGCCGCTTGTTTATAAGGATATTCAAAAGGCGTTGAAGGAGATACAGAAGTTATAGGAAGGGATAGATTTTGGTTTTTAGCGGGAGTTTATCCTGCTGGAAATATAAACAGCAAAGATAAAAACGCAACGTGCATCTTTTGGATGTGCCAGAGCCGGTAGGTAGCCCGGCCGTCCTGATGGTATCAGGGTAAGTA
>CAJUFP010000246.1 GCA_910585645.1 uncultured Hungatella sp.
GCAGGGAAACCAACTTTGGAAACGGGAAAAACGTTGGAAGAGGTATTAGGAATTCAAAACGCCCGAGCAACATCAATGCCTAATCAGACTTGGGACTGGAGCAAGGGAAAGTTGGGGATTTTGAAATTTCATATGAATATTCCTATACGAAATATAATTTTTCAGGATATTCCCAATATTATGTTGATACCAAGGCAGAACGTGACAAATGGACGGCAGCAAGTAACAATTATACGGTATATTTAATGAAAGGTTCTGGTCAGGGAACAATCGTAACATCATATAGCTTTAACTCTAAGGATTGGAAAATGGTCAGGTTTTATAATCTTGATCCAGGAACAAAATATGCAGTGTGCTTTTCGAAGGCAAATGATGGTTCAACACTTTCGGGTATGTTCTATATATATCCGTAAACCCAATGTTTTTGTTAAAAGGTAAAATCTGAGGCTGTAAAAAATTTTGTGTCTATGGGTAAAAATCTTTTTTGATAAAAATTAGATATGTAGACATTTGCTGTCGAATCGTATTGGTTTTATGTTGTCGAATTTCTTCCTTGATAATAGTATTGCCAGTCTGCTTATGTTTATACATGTATTTTGATTTTTCTGCATACCAATCAGGCATTAGCAGCAGAAATACGTTATGTGGGCGCCGCCCACACCCGGCCTCCGGAATAAGGCTGGATATTTCCGGCAATACTGCTAATGCCGATGGAATAAGGCCGGGACATTTCTTGATAGGATATGCTGTCCCGGCTTTTTCTTTTTAAAGGTACTGGGTGATCCTGTCTCCATAAAGGACAACCATCTGGTTGAGCACCTGGTCCCAGTTCCTGTACCGCTGTGTCCACTTTTTGATTACGTTCCCACTGGCAAGATAGAGCATTTTTTCTAAGGAACTGTCGCTTGGGAATACACTTTTTGTCTTGGTCACTTTCCTGTACTGGCGGTTAAGGCCCTCTATGATATTCGTGGTATACATGATGCGCCGGATCTCATCAGAGAACTGGAAGAAGGAGCTGACATCCTCCCAGTTGTTTTCCCAGTTACTGACTGCATAGGGATATTTGCGTCCCCATTTTTCTTTGATCTTTTCCAATTCTGACAGCGCAGACGTTTCGTTTGGGGCATTATAGACTGCTTTGAAGTCAGAAGAGAATTTTTTCAGGTCGCTGTAATTGACATATTTGAAAGAATTCCGCAGCATGTGGATGACGCACCTTTGGATCTGCGCATCCGGATAGACTGCACTTATTGCTTCCTTAAATCCTGCAAGCCCATCCACACAGAAGAACAGCACATCCTGTACGCCACGGTTTTTCAGGTCATTTAACATCCCCAGCCAGAACTTGCTGGTCTCATTGGCGCCTACGGTGATACTCAGGATATCTTTATAGCCGTCTGCGGTGATCCCCAGCACAATGTAGGCGGCACGGCTCAGTATGCGTCCGTCTTCCCTGACTTTATAATGGATACAGTCCATGAATACAAAGGGATAGATGGGGTTCAATGGCCGCGCCTGCCACTCTTTGACCTCTGGGAGTATCCTGTCCGTGATCTTACTGACCATCTCTGCGGACAGTTCCATCCCATAAAGTTCCTGTATCTGGTCATGGATATCCCTTGTGCTCATACCCCTTGCATAGAGGGAGATTACTTTTTCTTCAATACCGGAGATATCCCTCTGGTATTTTGGGATGAGCTTTGGCTCAAATTCACCCTCACGGTCTCTTGGGACATCGATCTGGAATTCCCCATACTGGCTCTTGAGGGTTT
>CAJUFP010000247.1 GCA_910585645.1 uncultured Hungatella sp.
ACGCTGACAACTGCATATTTAATCAGCATTTGCGAAGTTTTTCCTTCTATCTATTTTCACACCCACCTGGTGAACAGATTATAGTATAAAACCGCCAGATATGGTATCATCTTTATTGAGAATATCGTCAATATCACATACTGAAGGAGAGCAGTTTTATGAAACCAACACATTTCCAGATTGAATTCACTAATGAACGTATTATTCCATCAGGAGGGCTTACCCTGGTGGGTTATCTTCTGGATAACAGTGGCTTCATTGACCGCCTGAATATGCAGGATATTACCGGCAGGCGCTCCGGACATCAGATTAAAAATGGTGATATCCTTGGCTCCTATATCGGATGCCTGTGCATGGGAAAGCCTGATTTTGAGGCAGTCCGTGAGACGGATGACGACCCGGAATTCTTCTGCCAGGCAATGGGGATTAAACGGATTCCATCACCGGAAATTCTTCGCCAGAGAATGGATGAGATTGGCCGCTCTATGCGCAGTACACTTCTATGGGAAAACACGAACCTGCTTGTAAAAAACCACGTTTCCCCGTCAAAAATCCCCTGTGGCTTTATCCCCGTTGACATGGATGTAACGCCCTGTGATAATTCGAAAACCAAAAAGGAAGGCGTTTCCCGTACTTACAAGGGATGCGACGGATATGCCCCAATGATGGCTTATTTTGGCCGGGAAGGTTATCTCATTAACTGCGAGTTGCGCAAAGGGAGCCAGCACTGCCAGAAGCATACGCCCGAATTTCTCAGGGAGACCATTGACGCATGCAGAAGGGTCACGAAAGAGCCTCTTTTGTTCCGTCTGGATTCCGGAAACGATTCTACAGAGAACATCGGTATTTTTCTGGAAAACGGGTGCTCTTTTATAACCAAACGCAATCTCCGCAGAGAAAGCAAAGAAGGATGGCTGCAGGAACTGAAAGATAAATGTCTGGATATCACCAGTCCACGGGATGGGAAGACCGTTTATATAGGATCTACCTGGCGTGATATTTCCTATGCTGGTTCCGATGGAAAAAAGCATCCATTTACGATCCGTACCGTGTATGAAATAATAGAACGCAGCATCGACAAACGGGGACAGTATCTTTTTCCGGCAGAGGTGGAAGTCAACATGTGGGATGTCAATGTGGATTTTACTGACCGGGAAGTAATTGCCCTTTATCATGCGCATGGGGAAAGCGAACAGTTCCACAGTGAGATCAAGACGGATATGGCTCTGGAACGGTTCCCGTCTGGGAAGTTCGACACAAATGAGCTTGTACTGGAACTTGCGATGCCTGCCTATAACATCCTGCGTATGATTGGTGACGAGAGCATCGGTCCGGCCCATCCCATGAAGCACCCTGTAAAAAGACGCCGGATAGGGACGGTCATTAAGAATCTGGTAATGATGGCATGCCATATCACCAGGCATGCGCGGAGAACAAAGCTTGGACTGGGCAGAAGCAATATATGGCGGAAAACGTTTCAGAAAGTATATCTGTCGTTCAGCTGTTTATAACCCAATAGTCCATTTACAGATACAATGACATTTAGCCCGCCATGACCAGCTGTTATGCAGGTGGTCTGGGGTTCTGTGTGCTTTTCAGGGAAAATTCATTGTCCAGGTCCGCTGGTGGAAGGAAATCCTCTAAAGCTGCTTTTGTATGACCAATAAATACTGGCCCTCTTTACGAATGCTGGTTAAATATGTAGTTGTCAATGTGCCGGGACAATAAGTCTCACGGATTCAGG
>CAJUFP010000248.1 GCA_910585645.1 uncultured Hungatella sp.
ATGTTTGGCATATCTGAACCCGGACAGGACCATCCTTCCCTTCTCTGACTGGCCTTACAACTATCCTCGCCTTTTGCTCACTCAACAATACATTAATTTCAGCTCCCCCCGTAAATAGTAACCAGACTGCACAACAGGAACAAATGTTCGAAAAACCACTTGCTTTGATGGAAAAGGGGTGGTATAATGGAAAAGAACATACGTTTGCGAATGGAGGGATAAGGATGTTGATCCAGGAACAGATGGGATTGTCGGAAAAGCTGGCCATTCTGTCGGACGCGGCAAAGTATGATGTCTCATGCACATCCAGCGGCGTTGACAGAGGCGGAAAAAAGGGAATGCTTGGCAACGCGGTGTCCGCAGGGCTGTGTCACAGCTTTGGGGCGGACGGAAGATGCATCTCTCTGCTGAAGATCCTGTTTACCAACCAGTGCGTCTATGACTGCCGCTACTGCATAAACCGCCGGTCTAATGATGTGGCCCGGGCTTCCTTTACGCCCGACGAGGTGTGTACCCTTACCATGGAGTTTTACAGGCGCAATTATATAGAAGGATTATTTTTAAGTTCAGGGATTCTCCACAGCCCTGACTATACCATGGATCTGATCTATCAGACCCTTAAGATGCTGCGGACTCGATACCGGTTTAACGGCTATATCCATGTGAAGGCCATCCCGGGAGCCGACCCGGTGCTGATCGAGCATGTGGGGCTTCTGGCGGATCGTATGAGCGTGAATCTGGAACTGCCCACGGCCCAGGGGCTGAAAAGTCTGGCCCCCTCCAAGTCCAGATCCAGGATTCTGGCTCCCATGAGGCAGATCCAGAGAGGCATCCAGGCAGGAAAGGCGGAGCTGATCCCCCGCCAAAGGGGAGCCAGGTTTGTGCCTGCGGGCCAGAGTACCCAGATGATCGTGGGGGCCACCCCGGAAAGCGATTACCATATGATCAAGGTGGCGGAGGCGCTGTACCACAACTATGATCTGAGGAGAGTTTTCTACTCTGCTTTTGTCAGGGTCAATGATGACAGCTGCCTTCCCGTTCTGCCGGGAGGGCCTCCACTGCTGCGCGAGCACAGGCTGTACCAGGCGGACTGGCTTATGCGGTTTTACGGGTTTGGGGCTGATGAGCTTTTGACAGAGGACAGACCCCACTTTAACGTGCTTTTGGACCCTAAGTGCGACTGGGCCCTGAGACATCTGGAGGTGTTTCCCGTGGAGATCAACAGAGCGGACTACAGCACGCTCCTCCGGGTGCCGGGGATCGGGGTCAAGTCTGCCAGACGGATCGCGGCGGCCAGAAAGGGGGCTGTCCTGGATTTCGCGGATCTTAGGAAACTGGGGGTGGTGCTAAAGAGGGCCGTATACTTTATCACCTGCGGCGGAAGGATGATGTACCCCATAAAGGTGGACGAGCGTTTTATCACCAGTCAGCTGGTAGGGGAGGAGCGCAGGAAGGTGTGGGATATCAGAAGTACGGACAGCTATCAACAGATATCCATGTTCGACGACGGATGGCTGGCCCCCCAGCCCACGCCGGAGGACGCGCAAGGGGCAGTGTTTGGACAGATCTGAACCAGAGCGGGGGTATGGGGGTTTGATGGTTAGGGCCTTAGGAACGAATTCTTGGGCAAAATTGATATATTGTTGAGTGCGCAAGGGGCGGGGATTGTCGTGATGCCAGTCAGAGAAGGAGAGATGTCCCGTCCGGGTT
>CAJUFP010000249.1 GCA_910585645.1 uncultured Hungatella sp.
CCTCCGAGTGCATTTAACAGTTTCGGGAAACTTGTCATCAGCACAGGGATATTCTTCTCCATGAGCGCATTGGCAATACAGCCTGCAAGGAATGTCTTGCCCGTCCCCACGTTGCCCCAGAACAATAACCCCTGACCGTTTTTCTGAAATTCTGCAAAATTCCCCACATAGCGGCGTGCATATTTAGCACAAGGGTGCGTTTCATCACAGTTTGCAAACGTATAATCAAAGAAAGTGCTGTCCTGCAATCCTGCGCTTTTCATCTGACGGATATGCAGAAGTTCTTCCTCCTCCCTGTGTTTTTCACGCTCCCTCTCCATTTCCTCTGCCGCACACTGGCAAAGACAGCCGACAACACGCTCCACCCCCAAGAATGAGATTTTTTTCTGCTTTTTTGTATGGCATTTTCCGCACATCAAAAGCCCCGTTTCAGTATCCATGTAAACATCAGCCGCTTTCGTCCCCTCATTTGCGGCATTTTCCATTTCTTTCAGCACTTCATCAACAACCGCACCGATCATAAGCTGTCACCCTCCTTAAAACTGCCATTATAAGTATACCCTCTCCCTGTTTCCCGTTCTTTTTTCAAGTCCGCCCTTTTCCAGCATTCCATAGTGGCTAAATGGTTTTTATATGTTCTTCCTGAATATTCCATGTATTCCGATAAATGTTCTATCATGGACAGGTAACCTGCTGGAAAGTCATTTTTCAGCGTTTCCAGTTCCCTATCCGTAAGAATGACATTCCCATATTTCCCATAAGGGCGTGGGAGAGTGCCTTTTTCTCTCTCACTCTCTCTTTTATCTAAGTTCTTATCTCTAATCTCTGGTGGACAGAATTGGGACAAAGGTGGGACATTGTCCCGATTCTGTCCTATGTCAGTATTTTTGTCTGTCAAAAGCAACATATTCTCCTCCGCTTTCTGCCTGCGGTATCTTGCCTTGCGCTCCCCATCGGACGAACCTTTCCCCGTCATTTCCTGAATTTCCGGCATATAAAAGATGTTGTCCTCCAAGACTTCCACAAGACCAAGCTGCATAAACGCCCGCATTGCCCTCTCAACTGTGCCGACCTCATACCTTGTAAGCAGTGCAATCATCTCTGCTGAAAGCGGTGTTATCTCATTCAAGAGCAGTTTCCCGTTATGCTGTAATGATTTCAAATATAGCTTGAGCAGAATATTCACATAAAGGACACCATCTTTCGAGCCTTCCAGCACTACTATCTCACCCTGGTCAAAAAAATCCTCCTTGAGTTTGAGGAAATAGTATTTCTTATTCTCTGCCATAATTACCCCTTTCCTTTTTTGCGCTTTTTTTCTCCCCAAAATTGGGAAGTATTTCATTCTGTTTTGTTTTATACCTCTGAACCATTGCCGTCTTGTCCACAATCTCCGCAAGTTCCCCAAGAATGGCGTCATTTTCCGCTAAATCCTGTCTTATTCTTGCGCTTTCCGCTTTCAATCCCTCAAGTTCCTTTTTCCACGTTTTCGGAAGAAGCTTATCCGTACCGCTCATATTTTTCAATCCTGTGCGGTAGGAGAGGGCAGTTTCAATCTTATCTGCATTTTTGTCATAATAAAACTGTTTCTGTCTGCCGGAAAGACTTTCATACTTTTTCAGGTATTCCGCATACGGCTTGTAGGCTGTTGTCCTGCAAATTAGATGCACCAGCTCCATGCAGATTAGATGCGCCTGATTT
>CAJUFP010000250.1 GCA_910585645.1 uncultured Hungatella sp.
CCCGAGTGGTTCCCGCTTTAAGGGCTCATCGGAATGTTTGGCATATCTGAACCCGCCCGGCACACAGCCTCCCTTCCCTCCCTGGCTCCACGACTCCCCTGGCATTGTACCGCCAGAACCTTAATCGTTCTATGAACATTTTATCAACATTCCATCCGTGATCAGCCGTCATCCCTCCACTGGCCCCGGGGACTTAGACGATTTCCCGGCTAATCCTGACAACGCCTCACTCCTGGGACCTTTTCCTGTACTGATTCGGCGTCATTCCAAACGCCTGCCGAAACACCCGTATAAAATGATTGGCGTCCTCAAATCCCACGTCATGGGCAATGCAGTTTACCGGGTCATTGGACACCAAAAGAAGCCTGGCAGCCATGGTCAGGCGCACCTGCCGGATAAACTCTGTGACCGTCTTCCCGGTGGCCCCTTTAAACAGGCGGCGGAATGTGGTGGCCGCCACCTCCGCCATATCGCAAAGCTTTTCCGAAGTGTACTCCTCCGTGGGATTGAGCATGATGTAATCGATCACCGTCTGTATCCTGGGATCTGTCTGGACCGCAGAGCTCTTTACCCTTCTGCGGATCTGTTCCAGATTGTACTCCAGACTGTTGATCTCCGCCTTCACATCCCCCGGCTCATCAAAATTCAGGATGTCGATCAGGCTGGCAATCAGGCTGTCCAGAGCTCCCCGCACATGGAATACCTTGGACTTCTTTTCCGTGCGCACCCACTTGTAGATACCGCCAAAATAGGCTTCGATCTCCTCCCCCACATCCATCACCAGGGGAAAATGATAGTATTCTCTTAAAAAATTGGCCCCCTCATAGAACACGGATGTCGTAAAACGGATGCTGTAAAAGGAAAAATTATCCTCCAACGCCCGGCAGGCCAGCCGGCAGCTCTCCGGTATGTAGGCAACCTGTCCTTTTCTCACCATCACGATCTCATCATCCACCATAAACTCCGCGCTGCCGTCAATAATATACCGCAGCATATTGTAGGGAATCGCGCTCTCCGGATAGATCCAGGTCCTTCCAAAAGTATACTTGTCAATGTAGAGAAAATTGAAGCGGATCTTGTTCATAAATGAGGACGACGACTGCATGGCTGGGACTCCTTTCTGGACTTATACAGAAGATTCGCTGTTTATCATTGACTCTGTTTTATAAAACTGTATTTTGTTATCCTGCTTCCTTGAGTTCCATGTATTTCTTATAGTACATAATGAAACGCTGATATGCAGGATGACAGAAAAAGCAGAATTCCTTTTCTCTGTCTCCGCATACCAGAACATCCATCGGGACACCAAACAGCTCACTCAACGCATACAAATTATCTACCGTCGGAAGGCTTTTTCCGGCAAACCAATGGTAAACGCTCTGCACGGCAGACAACTCCAGGTACTCTTGAATATCCTTAACCGTCATTCCTCTCATCTGCGCAATCTGTTTGATATTTTGACCTGTTTTGTATAGATCAATTTGGGGGACTTTCTGTTTCATTTGATCACCTCCCGATGGTATGGTTTCTATTACATCATTATTATTATTTCTCTGACTCCAAAAACCCTGGTCTGTTGCAACCTGCTTTAATACCTTTATTGTACCAAGTCGCTAGCGCGACGGCTAGCCCCAGTTACATGAAACCACCA
>CAJUFP010000251.1 GCA_910585645.1 uncultured Hungatella sp.
CAACGGCTTGTTTCAAGATTCCGAGCCGGAGCAGGGAACGCAGCCACCCCGCAGGCAGGTTAAACTTATAAAATAAAAAATGAAAAGGAACAGGAAATATCTGTTCCTTTTTTTGTGTTATTTTGATACAATCATTCTATAACGATTGTATCAAAGAGGTATGTATTATGTCAAAAGGATCAACGAAACTGAAAGTCCTGCATGATTTATTCGAAGAGAATAATATTCATCCTAATCTCATGGAAGGTAACGATGCCCTTATTGAGGCCGTTAAAGAGAATGCAGGAACGGTTAAGGACTACAGGCATCAGTCTTATATCAGACATCCGCTGGTGAGTATTATCATGATCGTGTTTTTTGCAGTGCTGGCCAACGCAGATGAATGGGCGGAAATCGAGACATTTGCGAAAAAGAAAGAAAAATGGCTGCGGGAACATCTGGATCTTCCCCACGGTATCCCCACAGATGATACGTACCGCATCGTCATGGGAAATATTGATACGGAACATTTTTTCCGCCTGACAGTAAAGCTTCTGATAGAAGCAGTAGATGATCTGCTGGCTTATGCAGGAGGGGAAACCTATGGGAAAAGCATAACCTCCGTTGATGGAAAAGTAAGCCGCGGGTCAGCCAGGAAGGAAAGTGCTGACGGAGAAATAAAAGCCCTGCAGACGCTGAATGTGTATTCCGGGGATTACGGGATATGTCTGGGGCAAAAGTTTATAGCGGAAAAGACAAACGAGATACCTGCAGCACAGGAAATCCTGCGGATGATGGATCTGGAGGGGACGATCGTGACAGCGGACGCGATGAACTGCCAGAAAGGCACGGCCGAAGCAGTTATAAATGCAGGCGGGGATTATGTACTGGCCCTGAAAGGGAACCAGCAGCTTTTCCATGAAGAGGTGAAGGAGTATTTTGATACGGACGTGTGCGAAAGTCTGCGCGGGGAAACCGGGCATTACATGAAGACAACAGATAAAGAGCACGGAGGGATGGCAGTCCGTGAATATTATATAACGGAAGATATCATGTGGTTTAGCGAGAAAGAGAAATGGGAAGGACTTAAAAGTATCGGGATGGTACATAAGGTTATGAAAAAGAACAATGGGGAGCAGACAGAAGAAGACAGGTATTATATCTGCAGCATAGGGGCCGAAGCAGAGGAATTTGAACGGGCGGCACGCGGACACTGGGGCATAGAGAACGGTCTGCACTGGCAGCTTGACTTTACCTTTGGGGACGATAAAAACACAAGCATGGCAAAAACAAGCGCAAAGAACCTGCAGACCATGAAAAAAATAGCATTGTCTATCCTGCGCCTGGTCAGGGACAGCTATAAGATCAGCATGAAGAGGATACGGTATGACCTGTCACTGGATTTTGAAAACGGAATAGAAAAAATGCTGTCACTTTTGGACATTAACTCTGTAAAAAGTCTAATAGAATCAAACGGAAAGTCTTCTGGAAAGAAATAAAATCACGTCTTCATAACTTTATTTTTTTGACTGGCAAAGACTGGTTTTTTGACAATAACCTTTTATAAGTTTAACCTG
>CAJUFP010000252.1 GCA_910585645.1 uncultured Hungatella sp.
TCGAGATGTACCAGCAGCCGGGGCCGGTCGGCTCCCAGCTCACCTCCAGGGTGACATCATGCTACCCATCCGGGAACGTGACAATTACTCTTCTCCCCCGGCCTCCCTGTTTAGTTTCTGCTGTAACTCCCGAATTTCAGCGGCCCATTTCGTGTTATTGGTGGTTACGGTGCCCCTGATCGTGGCATCCTCAATACTGGCGGCACACCTGATTTCCTCCTCAAAGATGTTTTTCAACGTCTCCAAAAAGCCCCATAGTTTGAATAGATCGTCTTGGGTCAGTTCCCCGTCTTTCTCTGTTCCTTTAGCCTTTTCGATAATATGTGCTACGTTGTCCACGGTGGACGTCTCCCATCCTGATATCCATTTCAAGGTCTTTTGCTCCCCGGAAGTTAGGTCTATACCAGCAGTGGCCGCTTGTAATCGCTCCAGACTGGCCTGTTCATAGTCTTGCATAATTCCTCCCGTTCTCCAAGCGTCATTTTCATAATCAAATCTCTCACTCTAACAGTCGTTTATAATCCCGCCTTGCATAAACTACACGTGCCACTGTAACCAGTTTCTTTACTTCATCCACCCAATAAAACATAAAATAATTTTGAACCAGCAACTTCCGATACTCATGCTTCAACGGTCTAATCGGAATAAAGGCAGGATTGGCATATGGAAACTTCGGTATACTATCCCCCGCCTCAATAAGCTCCATAGCCAGTTGATCCGCAGCAGTCGGATTCTGAAGCTCTTGGCTTATATATCGTACAATCTCAATCATATCACGACGGGCCACAGGCAAATACTCTAACTTATACAACCTACTCTCCTCCAATGGCCGTCCGCATAGCCTGCAAAACCTCTTTTGATGAATACCGCTTATCCGTCAGCTCTGCTTCTCTCTCTGCCTCCTGGAGTTTAAAATAGACCTCGCTCTCAAACTGCAGCGATTCAAAAGCCTCCATGCTCAAAACAACCATATCTCCATAGCCATTCTTCGTTAAAAATACAGGTTTCGCCGTCTCATGGACTGTCTTTGAAATGTCCGCAAAACTATTTCGTAAGTCAGACACGGGCCGTATCATTTTCATAGTATCACCTCCGAAAATATTTTAGCATAATTACGCTAAAATATCAACCGGCATTTACAGAAATTTTTTACTCACTCTGTAACCCTTCCAAAATTTCATCATAATACTTCGCCACCGTCCCCCGGTCGATTTGCAACGCCCTGGCTATCACTGTTTTCTTTTTTTCCTCTGGATGGTTACGCATATAGTCAGCCACCAGTTCCTTTTTCTCCGGCCGACCACCACCACCTACAACTTCCCCCATTCTCCCCTTTATCCCCCGTATACCTCGAATCAATTCCAAATGTTGCGCCTGTTTTCTCCAATTCCGTTTGTTTACTGGCATAGACATCCCGGAAAGTCTCGCTATATCATCCCTGGGAAACGTCACATAGTCCTCATTGAACATCGAGAGTGCCGCCTCTACATCATCCCTGGTGAAGCGGTTGACTTCCTCGATGCTCATTTCATCATAGGGCAGAAGCAGAGAATAGG